>CADBBP010000043.1 GCA_902792855.1 uncultured Prevotellaceae bacterium | reverse complement strand
GGGATGGCGTATGCACTGTTGGAGTAGAAGAAGGTTCCCCAACCGTATTTGTCGTTGAAGGTGTACTCAACAGGTGTTGGCGCTGGGGTGAAACCGAACTGCTGGAACATAACGCTCTCTGTGAATAGTACCTCGGAGGTAAGGGGTTCAAAGCCTTCGGCCTCCACGGTGACTGTGTAGGCAAGTTTGTCTTGTACCACAGGAATCCTAACCAAGCCATATTGATCGGTTGTGCCGCTGTACTGCACGTCGTTCTCTAAATTGTAGAGGGTGACGGTGGCACCTTCGATGGGTGTCATTTCGGGATTGATGTACACGAAGGCACTGTAGATTGTCTCCTCAACGTCGAGTGAGAGGTAAGCCACGGGGATGGTGGTGCTGCTCCATGAGCCACCGCCGTGTGAGTACCAACCCAGGCCGTTTTTATTGTCAGCAGGGAATTTGAAGTTCAGATAGGTGCCGTGGCCGTTGATGTTGGTGGCAATGCGGAGGTTGGAGGTGCCGTCCCATTCGATGGGCTCGGGGAGGGTGATGGTAAAGTCAACGGTCTCGTCTGTTTTGAAGCTTACGGCCTCTTCATTGTACAGGAAGACGTGTTGCATGTTGTCCTTGTCGGCACCACCGGCAACTCGGCGCTCTCAAGGCCTACCCAAGCCTCAACGGTAAGGTTGCTGAAAGTTCTGTCGCCGGAAGGAGTTCCTGGGAAGTTGATGGAGGAGATGATGTCGCCTGCCTTCAAACCATATTGGGCAAGCATTTCTGCAGTGTAAAGCACGTCGCATTCAGAGAGACCTTGGCTGTCATCGGCCCATGTGCCGTGGATGGGCATGTTGCCGACGGTGGTGTTGGCATCGCCAATGGCAAGCAGGCTCTCCGTCTTCTCTTCAGCGATGGTCACCTCCACTTCCTCAGTGGTATAAACTTTCTCGCCGCTCTTCAGTTCGATGTATGCGGGCAGAGTGCCGAAGGTGTGGGGCTTGTAGTTGAGAGTGATGACGACGGGCGCTTCCATGTTGCTGTAACTGTTGCGGCTGGTACCCTCGGCGGCAGTCTTGGCATTGGCGGGGAGTTCAATGTTGCTCACGGAGACTACAGCCTCTCCGTCCACATAGAGTGTGGCGGACTCCACCACGTCAGCCTCTGCGTTGATGTTATGCAGGGTGATGGTGGCAGTGTAGTCGTTGTTCTGCTTGCCGGTGGTGGGGATGCTTTGTTCGGTGATGACCCAGTTGTGTTCTGGCTGCTCTGCCAGCGTCAGGCCGTAGATGTTGTCGATAAAGGCACCGTTGAGCAGTTCGAAGGCCAAGTAGATGTCGCCAGCCTCTTCGATGGTGAGGGAGTAGGTCTTAGCTTTGGAACCCAAGGCATTGTTTTCGGTCTTGAAAATCTGTGTCCAGTTCTCGCGGTCCTTGGAGGTGTAAACGACAACGCTGGGATAGCCTGTGCCCCATGATGAGGAGCTGTTGGTCCATGCGTCGAAGATGAAAGTCTCTCCGGCTTCTGCTGTGAGGAGTGGGGTGACAAACTTCGTGAGTGGGGTGGCACTCGCCAGGTAGTAGTTGATTTCGTCGCCTGTACCAGTGGATGTGATGTAAACCTGGTCGTAGTGGATGGAGCCAGCAGGGAATTGTCCGTTGAGCTCATCGCCCGTCTTGCCATTGTCGAAGGTGATGAAGTTCTTCGACGGGTCGAGCACCGTTGCAGACACAGGCAGGGTGTAGGTGGCCTCGTCTTTGCCGAAATTGGTGTAGTTGATGGTGATGTTGCCGTTGAAAATGCCTGGCTCAGTGGCAGGGAAGGTGATGTCGATAGCCTTCTTCTCCTTCGGATTCACGGTGAACTCACCGTCGGGAGCAGTGGAGGTGAAGGGAGCGTCGATGGCGAAGCGGTTGATTACCAACGGGGCGGAGCCGGCGTTGTAAATCTCATAGTTCACGGTGGTGGACTCGCTTACCTTGCCAAAGGCAATCTCATTGGTGGTGGGAGAGGGGCTGCTGGTGTAGGCGGTGCCGGCCTTGTCGAACACGAATTTCGACTCGTAGTAGTTGGTGCCGCAATTTTTGCCTTCCTTGGTGGTGCCGCTGATGTTCTCCTTCACATCCCAGTAATTCCATCCGGCCTGGTCGGCGGGAAGGGAGATTTGCATCTCGAAGGGTTCGCAGGTCTCGCCCACGGCGATGGGCACGGGGATGGGGAATGCACCATAAAGGGTGGAGGGGGCTGAGCGTTTGAAGATGGAGAGGGTGTAGTTCTCGTCACCGGGGTTCAGGTCCACGTCGCCGGAGTTGGTCAGCGTCACCAAGTAGCGGGCGAGGATGGTGCCATCAGCCTGCTGGTCGAAGTAGGTGGTGCTGGCGCCGTTCACGTCGGCAATGTTATTGATGGTGAGCTTCTTCTCAGGCACGATGGTGGCGTCGGTGGCGGTGAAGTTGTCCATATAGACATACTGTGCGCGGATGCCCAAGCGCTTCTCTACATCGACAGAGAGGGTGATGGTGTACCATCCTACATTCTCTTCATCGGCAACGAAGCCTGCGTCCTTGGTGAATTTCTGGATGAACTCACCACGGGTGGTGCCAGCATCGTTCACATCATAAATTTCCACCCAGGCGGGGTAGGCGGATGTGGCCGATATGCTGGGCTTGACGTACAGGGTCACCGTGCCGCTCACTTTCGGAGTAACAAGGAGGTCGTAGCACACAGCACCTTCGTTGTACATGTTCTGTGCGTACTGGCGGTAGGCGAGGAGCGTGCCGCTTTCGCCGATGCCTTCGCTCGACGAGTAGCTGTAGCTCATATAGCCGTTGGCCCAAGAATCTTCATAAACACCCACGATGTGCCCCCAGTTGGAAGCCACCGCGAAGTCATGGTTTTGCGTGGAGATTGCAGTGTTGAAATCTGCCACGTACTCTGCACTTGCCGTCCCGTATCCGAGCACGGCGAGCAGCGTTAGAATTAGTAATTTTGCTCTTTTCATAAGCGTAGATTGATTTGGTGAGTAAAAAAGATTTGGTCAGTTCTTCATGTCATTGGCAAGGGGTGGGTTGTCCCTTTGTTTTTGCAAAGTTACGAATTATTCCGCAAAAAGCAAATTTTGTGACATTATTTTTCCTATTTTTTGTTCCTTTTTATTTCACCACCACTTTTTGGCTCTTTCCTCCATGCCTGATGATGTAGATGCCGGGGGTGGGGTGCTCGCCGCTCACGCGTTGTCCGTTGGCGCGGAAATATTCCGCAGCCTTCCCATCGCCGTCGCTTTCAAGGGCGTGGATGGAGGTGAGCGGGGCCAGTGCGAGACTGTTGCAGTTGGTGATGTCCATCTGTAGCACGTTGGCGTCGGTCACTTCCTCTGCCGGACGGGTGATGAAGGCTACGAGTTTCATTTCCAATGGGTTCCAAGAGGGGTCGAGGGTTGTGGAGTGGTGGGTTGTGTAGCGCGAGCCGCTCACTTCGACGGGTGCGCCGAGTGGTGGGGTGACAAACTTCCTGAGCACGCTGTTGTGGGTGTAGTCGCGCTGCAGGGAGGTGCGCAGCGTCACCTTGTTCATCACCATTTGCTGGGAGTGTACGTTGTCCTCCGTGAGCAGCAGGGTGAGGGCGGGTGTGCCGAGGATGTCGAGGGCACCCTCTGCCAAGTCGCCCTCCACGTCCACCGTCAGTTGTCGTGTTGTCTCGTCGTATTGGGCGGTGAGCTCGATGGTGGCGAAGGCTGGCTGGCCCATGTCTTGCTGCACCAGTTCGCTAATGATGCCCGGCACGAGTGCGGCATACTGTCCGGCGTAGTCGTTCACGTCGTAGGCGATGTAGTTCTCACCTGGGAAATAGGAGCGGTTGACGGTGAACGAGGGGAGGGTGTATGCGTAGAGTTTGTGCAGGTAGGCTGCCTCTTCGATGGCGAGGGGGGTGCCGGGGGCGTGTACGTTCACCAGGGCCATCTCCTTGTTGGCATTGGCCACTTGGTTCATGAGTGGGTTGACGATGGAGGTCATGTACTCGTTCTGGCTGATGTATTGCTCCACGTAGTTCTGCTGGCGGGCCAGGTAATGGTCATAAATGTAGAAGATGGCGCTGTCGCACGCCTCCTGGCTGCCGGGTGCCGTCTCGCCCTCCATGAGGAGGCCGACGCGCAGCGTGTGCCGCCCTACGGCGATGTCTCCGGGCAGTGTGAGGATGGGTTGCTGGTGTGCCATCGTTTGCTCGCGCAGGGTCTCGTCGTAGTCGAAAGTCACCACCTCGCCGTCGTCTATCTGGCATGCGATGTGGTAGCCGTTGATGTCTTCACGTCCGGTGTTGGCGGCAATGACATACATCTCCACCTTTTCTCCGGCTTTCTTGTAGCGGAAGCCCGTGTCGAGGTAAGCCATTTCTACCGCTTTTTGCGGCAGGCTGCTCACATCGACGATGAGTTGCACGCAGAGAGCCCCCATGTTGCTGATGGAATACCATCCCGTTCCGCTTCCCAAGTCGGCGTAGATGAGGAAGTCGTTGCCCGCAGACTCTCCCACGGTGCAGAGTCCACCGCTCTCTTCCTCCAACATCTGCTCGGTCTCGGTGTATTCGAAGCCGGCGAGAAGGGTCATTCCCTCTTCTATCTCCAAGGAGGTGTCGCCGTTGAAGAAGACGTTGTTCCAACCCTCGTAGAGGCGCTGGCTCTTGGTGAGGGGGGTGGAGAGGGTGTTGTTGGCGAGGGTGTAGAGGAAGGTGTTGGCCTTGCCCAAGTTTTGCGCGGCGGCCATGCGGATGCCTATCACCTTGCAGCCTACATAGTTGTCGAGGATGGTGGGCGGGATGGCCACGCCCACGGGGTAGGTGCCGGCGGTGCCCACCATCGCTCCCTTGCGGGTGATGCTGTCGGGGTTGTTGCCGACGATGTAGCCCACGGCGCGCTGGGTGGCCGACAGGCCGTCCACCTTTCGTGGCGGTGCGGCTTGTGAGGCTTGTGGCACGGTGTTTTCCCACCGTGCGGGGTGTGCTTCTTGCGGGTCGATGCGCTGCTGGCCGTGTGCGGCGAGTGCCAGGAGGGCGAAAATCAGGAGGGTGGTCTTTCTCATCGTTTCAGGATTGTCTTTGGCTGGGTGCCTTGTTGGATGATGTAGAGGCCGCGGGGCAGGCGCGAGAGGTCGGCGCCCACTTGCTGGCCGGCGATGTTGCTGATGGTGGTCGTGGCCTCCGGGGTGAAGGTCGGGCGGGCGAGGCCGGTGACGGTGATGGTGAGTGTGCCCATGGGCGACTCGCCGTCCTGGTACACCGCTGTCACGCCCACGATGTGTGTGCCTTCGGCCAGATTGGCGAAGGTGTAGGTGGGTGTCTTGCTCTCGTCCACTTTGGTGCCGTCAAGGTAGATGTCGTAGTGCAACACGTTGCCGTAGTCCACGAAGGGGGCCTCGCCGTCCTCCGGGCCGATGGTGAAGTCGTCGAGTTGCAGGAAGAAGGTGTCGTAGGAGATGTAGTGGACGGCCACGCGCACTTTTTGTCCCTCGTAGTCGGCGAGGCTGGTGACATATTGCGTCCACTCGCCGGCGGGTATGTTGGAGGCGGTGCTGATGGCGGTGAAGTCAGAGGGGTCGGCTCCTTCCGTGGAGACGCAGAACTCCACCGACTCGGTGTACATCATGTCGTAGGACTTGAGCAGGGCGCTCACGGCGTAGCCCTCGTGCACGTCCACCGGCGGCGAGATGAGCCATTTGTCGGCCTTGGCCCGCTGGGGTGAGAAGAATGCGATGGTCTTCTCGCCCGTGGGGGCGGCGACGGCCGGGTCGGTGGGCAGCATGGCGGGCGTGGTCTTCCATGGGTTGAAGACGAGGGGTGCCACGGGCTGCGGGTTGGAGGCGGTGCCGGAGCCGGGGAACGACACGACGTTGGTGATGTCGCCAAGGGCGATGGGATAGACGGGCATCTGGTCGCGGTCCACGGTGCGCCACTCTCCAAAGGTGCCGGTGGCGAAGTCGTCGTAGTCTTCGAAACTGTCTGTGAAGAGCAGCTCCTGGTTCCAGCGCAGTGTCACCGTGCCGTTGTCGGCATGGCCTGCGGTGATGTTGTAGGGAGTGATGATGTGGTCGGTGAGCGTCAATTCCACCACCATGTCGGCTGTCACGTCGAGTGTCTGCTGGTAGGCGTTGAACGCTCCCTCGTCGATATGGGCCACGTATTCGCCGCAGGGCAGCGAGGGGATGGTGGCCTTGCCGCCGTCCACAGTGAGCTCGTAGCTCTCCGAGGTGGCGGTGTTCACTAAGCGGATGGTCTGGCCGTCGGGGGTGAGGATGCTCTGTGCGGCGACGTTGAAGGTGAGGGTGGCAAAATCGCCGTTCACCTCCACCGTGGTGGTGGTCTGCTCGCTCTCAGCAGCGCGGTAGGTGGCTTTCACGCCCATGGTGTGCTGACCGGGGGCCACGTCGCCCACGGTGTAGGTGTATGCCTCCGTGCTACCCACTTCCTGGCCGTCCATGAAGATGTGGAACAGTTCGTTGGGGTTGGCTTCCGAGCGTCGCGGACTGCGACGGGCCTTGGCCTTGGTGGCGGCGTTGGCGTAGTCCTTGGGCTGGCCCACATAGACGTCGTCCAACATGAGCATGAAGGAACCGTACATGTTGTAGTGGCTGATGTAGCGGATGGCGAAGCGTACCTCCTGCCCGGCGTAGGCGTCGAGGGGGTATTCATATTGCTTCCATCCTTTGTAGTCGGCGGTTTCGTAGTTGCCTTGGTCGAGGCGTGTGAAGTCGGCCTGAACGGGGTTGTCGGTCTTCGTGGTGACATACACCATGAAGCGTTCGTCGAAACGGTCGGCGGCCTTGCCCATGAACATCAGGGCGTGCTCGTTGCCCACCGTCACCACGGGCGAGATGAGCCAGTCGTCGTTGGCGTTGCCCGAACTGGTGCGGGTGAAGCCCACGTACTGCTTGCCGCTGTAGGGGCGCAGGATGGGGTAGTCGTACCACCAGGTGGGGGTGACTTCCAAGGGGTTGATAATCTGGGCGTACTGCATCACACAGCGGTTGGGGTAGTCGCCCACGATGGGGGCGGCGGCCTCCAAGTCGGCGTCGATGCCGCTCCACTCACCAAAGTGGATGGCGAAGGGCTCGTAACGCTCAAAGTCGTCGAAGAATGCCGGCGCCTCCGTGTTCCATGTCAGTTCCACGCTGTTGGAGCCGGTGAAGGCGTCGTGGCGAGGCGTGGCTGTCAGGGCGAAAGGGGTGCGCACCTTTTCCATCAAGTGGAGGGTGGCGGTGGCTTCATGGGCGTCGGCGGCGATGGTGAATGACGTGGTGGCCGGCTCGTAACCGGGGCGTGTGCAACTCAGCTCGTGCGCTCCGGCATACACCTTCACCTGGCAGGTGCCTTGTGCGTCGAGCGTCAGTGTGCCGTAGGAGAGGGAGTAGTCGGTCTGCACCAGCGTCACCTCCTGACCTTCCAAGTTGTCGCCGGTGTCGGTGGTGACGGTGATGGTGAGGCTCTTGTCACGGCTCTGGGCCATGACCTGGGCCGATGCGGCGAGGGTGAAAAATATTAATAAGGTGTATAGTCTTCTCATTGTCTTTGTTCGGTGTTGTGTTTTGCGAAAAAAGGTAATGGGCGCATGATGCGCTCATTACCTTTCTTGCTTGTCATGGGGTGCTTACTTGCGCACCAAGCGTTGCGTGGTGACGGTGTCGCCGCTCTTGGCGCGTACCACATACACGCCCTTGGCGAGCGACTGCAGCGTCTTGGCACCCCGGCCGCTCTTCACCAATGCGCCGTTGATGGTATAGACATTCACCTCTGCATCGTCGTTGATGCTGGTGATGCCGCGCAGGCCGGTCTCATCGCCGAAGTGGCTGAAGGTGAAGTCGTCGAAGAAGGCCACGTTGCTCGCACCATTGGTGGTGTGGCGCACGGCGATGTAGATGTCCTTGCCGGCATAGGCGGAGAGGTCCACCTCGTAGTCTTTCCAGCTGGCTCCGTCGAGGAAGGGCACCTCGGTGTCTTTCATCACGGTGGTGAAGGAACTGGTCTTCTGGGGATTGTCCTCGGCCACGAGGACGCTCACATGGTGGTTGGGCGAGGGAAGCACGCTCTGCAGACTCTCCCAGTTGCGCACCCAGAACTTGAAGGTTGACTGGTGTGTGGCGTGCAATTGCTTGCTCACAATCCAGTTGTCGGCGTTGTCGTCAACGGGGGAGGCGGCCACCAAGGCCCAGTGACCGGAGACGGGGCTCATGATGCCGTACATCTCCTCGTCGTCGCCCGGCCAGAAAGCGAATACCTGGCCGCTCTTCTCAAAGTGAATCCACCAAGCACCGAAGGCGAAGGAGGTCTTTTTGTCAGCGTCGATGGTGGTGAAGTCGGTCCAGGAATAGTCCAAGGGGTTGTCCTCCTCAAAGGCGTAATAAAGAATGTCGGAGGCCAATGCCTCGCCGCTCACGGGGAGGGTGATGGTGAGGCCGCTCTCAAACTCCACGGTGAGTTGGTCCTCCACGACGGCGGAGGTGGTGAGGGCGTTGAACTGCATGCTGAACTTCATGCCTTCCTCGGGAGCGATGACGGTGCCTGGCTCGATGGAGGAGGTGAAGTTGGGGGTGCCGAAGTAGGCCCGACCCACTTTCAGTTCGTTGGTGCCGCGGTTGAGGATGGTGAACACCTCGCCGGAGTTGACGGCCTTCTCATAGTTCACCTTCCCGGCCATCCACTCGTTCTTGTTGAAGACGGCCTTGTTGCCTGCCAGTTCCTCAATCACCACGTGGGCGAGGGAGGTGCCGCCGTCGCGTCCGGCATTGTAGCTCTTGTGGGTCCAGCGGAACTGAACGGTCTTGCCGGCATACTCGCCAAGGTCGAATTTCTCGCTAATCCAGTACTTGGTGTCGCCGTCCTCGGAGATGGTGGCGAGGGTGGTCCATTCGCCATCGGCGCAGATGTCGAAGATGCCCTCGCTGGTGCCGTTGTTGGGTTCCACGTTTTGCTTCTTCACCATGCCGGTGGGGTCCACCTTCAGGTCGCTGGGATGCTCGTCGCCCCAGACGAAGGAGATGGACATGCGTGTGTCGGCGGGCAAGTGGAACTCCTGTGTCGTCACGCTGTTCTGGTCGCCGTCGTTCAAGTAGCCGGAGGTCAGCGCGTTGCTCGTCACGTTCTCACTCTTGTAGGGGTAGAAGGTGTTGACGTACCATGTGCGGTTGTAGCTGTTGGCAGCTGCGGTGGACAGCCATCCGGTGGGAAGGTTGTTCTTGTCTTCGAAATTCTCCTCGTAGGGGAAGGTGACGAGGGAGGCGTCGGGCTGTGTGGTGAAGTTCCATGTCGTCACGTCGCGGTTGGGGGTGTTGCCGTAACTGTTGTAAGGCACCACGCGCCAGCGGTAGGTGGTCTCATAGTCGCACGAGGGGATGGTGTAGGTGAGGGCTTCTCCAAGGTCGAGGCCGTTGATGAGGTCGTTGGCCGCACTGTTGCTGCCCACGTAGAGCTTGTAGCCGTCGGCAAACTGTGCCGGGCCCCATTGCAGTTCCACATCCTTCGGGTAGATGTCGGTGGCTCCCACGGCAGGCTTGATGAGGTAGGCGGCGCAAGGCACGTCGTCGGCGCCGAAGAGTTTGGGAAGCAGCACGCGGTCGAAATAGAAGTTGCTGAATTCCTCTGCGCCGTTGTCATCGTAGCCGATGGCGGAGTTCTTCCAGCGCACGTAGGAGTTGTCGGTGCCTCTGCCCAAGTCAACGGTGACGGTCTCGCTGTAAGTGGCCAGTTCGTAGTTGAAAATCCATTTCTGCGTCCAGGTTTCGCCTCCGTCGTAGCTCACCTCCACGGAGATGTCGTTCATCTGGTAGGTGCTGCCATCCTCGCTGTCGAAGATGTTGCGGTAGGTGAAGGTGACGTTGCCGCCCTCTGAGAGGTCGAGACGTGGCGAGGTGAGGTAGTTGTCGGTGAACGAGCCGGTGGCGTATGGGGAGACGTCGCCTTCGAGTTCGGCGAATGCCTTGTCCCAACCGTTGTTCTTCCACCCGGCGGGCGGGAAGTATTTCTCAAAGGTCTCCAGGGTATATCCTTCCGGCACCACCTGCTTGGTGGCCTGCAGGGTGATGGTGGCGTCGCCGCCGTTGGTGTGAATCACGGCGTTGGCGGTGGCGGGACTGAGGAGCGAGGCGGTGTAAATCATCCTGAAGGTCACGCTCTCGTATTTGTCCAGGTTCACTGTCTCGGCATCGAGGGTGGTGCCCACGCCTTCGGGAAAGTCGAAGCCGGTGATTTTCAGCCCGTTCTTGCCTTGGTTGGTGAGGGTGATGAATTCAGTGTAGTGCTTCTCGCCCACGTACATCTCGCCGAAGTTGTAGCGGTTGGTGCTCAGCACCGGCACGGGGGTGGTGTCGGGGGTGTGCTGTTTCACCGACACGTCGTCGAGCCACACCACGTTGGCGATGGTGGTCATCATCTTATAGACGAAGGCGAGCTTCACCTTCTTCCCCTGCCAGTCGCTCAAGTCCACTTTGGCGGTGTGGGGGTCCCAGGTGGTGATGGGGTAGGTGAGTATGCCGCTCTCCTTCAGCATCGCCTGGTTCTGGATGGAGAAGACGGTCTCCGCGTCGGAGAGATTGCCGTCTTCCACCACGCGCACCTGGAGGTCGTACATGGAATTTTCGTAGGCGTTCATCGGACTGACGATGAAGGTGAACGCCAATTCGTAGGTGTTGTCAAGGTTCAGCTCAGGGGTGAGGAGGATTTCCTCGCGAGGGCCGAAGCCTTTCCTGGGGTCGGCGTCATAGGTGGGGCCGTCGCAGCCGGCAACGTGTGTGCCGCCGATGGTGCCTTTTTCTGAATAATAGTTGTGCCAGACATAGGTCTTCTCGGTGCCAGTATAGCTGTCGATGGTGCTCCATCCCGCTCCCACAGCCACGGGCTGCGAATAGTTTTCGGTGGTGGAGGTCTCGAAATCTTCGTCCAAGATGGTCTGGGCGCCGGCTTGCAGGGCCACGAACATGGTGGACGCAAGCATCAGCATGGATGCGTGGAGTTTTCGCATAAGATTAATTGGATATTGGTTGTTAATAAATATTTAGTGTTGTGCTAATTCTTTTACCAAGGTGATTTTCTATATGATGTCTTTTGCATCATTTTTGTTTTGCATGACATACATTTTAAAATCCAATTTTGGTTGTTTCAATCTGCAAATTTACTCGTTTTTTTGGTCTTCACCAAATTTTCTCTCGTTTTTTTGGATTTGGCTCTTAAAAGATGTCATCAGAATGGGGGTCATCATCACGACCCTCCATGCACGTCCTCCTTGGGATTTGTTTCGTAAATCCCACCGCCCAAAGGCATGTTGCGCACTTGTTCGTTACAGCTTATTTGAGCAAGTCTGGCCTGAGCTTTCGTGTCCGTTCCAAGCTCTGCTCTATCTCCCAGTCCTTGATTTTCCCCTCGTTTCCGCTGAGGAGGATGTCGGGCACGCGCCATCCCTTGTATTCCGCCGGACGGGTGTAGATGGGTGCTGAGAGCAGACCGTCCTGGAAGCAGTCGGAGAGGGCGCTCTGGTCGTCGCTGATCACCCCCGGGACGAGGCGGACGATGGCGTCCGCCATGACGGCTGCCGCCAGTTCCCCGCCGGTGAGCACGTAGTCGCCGATGGAGATTTCCCTTGTGATGAGGTGGTCGCGGATGCGTTGGTCGATGCCCTTGTAGTGTCCGCAGAGGATGATGATGTTGTTGAGCATCGACATGTCATTGGCGATTTGCTGTGAGAATTGTTCGCCGTCGGGGGAGGTGAAGACCACCTCGTCGTAATCGCGCTCCGCCTTGAGAGCCGAGATGGCGCGGTCGATGGGTTCGCACTGCATCACCATGCCGGCGAAGCCGCCGTAGGGGTAGTCGTCCACACGCCGCCATTTGTCGAGCGTGTAGTCCCGGAGGTTGTGGAGGTGGATTTCTGCCAAGCCTTTCTTCTGGGCCCTGGCCAGGATGGATTCGTGTACGAAGCCCTCGAGCATTTCTGGCAGGACGGTGATGATGTCAATTCTCATTTCGCATTCTTATTTTGTTGTTTTTCAGATAGAAGCGGGTTTTCCTGCCCGCTTTCAGCTTTTTGGTGATTTCGAGTGTCTTGCCCTCGGCGACGATGCGCAGGGTGACGGTGGTGGGGTGGTCGGCGGTGAGGATGGCAGCCGTTTCCTCGTTGTGCACCAAGGTGGCGGTCACGCCGTCGCCCTCCACAAACACCCTCGATGTCTTGCCCACGCAACTGTTGGCATCGAGGCGCAGGGTGGTGGTGGAACGGCTGTTGGTGATGTGCGTCTCCACGTCGAACACAGGGGCGCCTGGTTCGCAGTGCAGGTCGTGCAGGGTGGCTGTGCCGGACTGGTCGGTGAAATTGGCCACGAAGAGGTAGTGTGTGTGGTCGGGGTCGGCGGCCATTTGTCCGTTCCATCCCTTTGGCAGCATGCTGGCGAGTGGCGTCTGCTGCTCCGCCATCCGCTTCGTGGTCTCCGCTGTGACGAGGCTGTACCAGGCGATGTTCCGATAGTCGATGAGCTCGCCCTTGGCAAAGGGCCGACGCTCCTCGCTGTAGGAAGGGCAGGCCTTGGCGGTCATCACGCTGTTGTTGTTGGCTCGCCCGCCAAAGGCCATCGCTTTCGCCTCACGGCACACCAGACCCAGTTCGTCGTCGATGTTCAGCCATGGGGTGGAGAGGGTGGCTTGCTTGTCGCCATTGGTCGTCAGCGAGCCGCCGGCGTGGTGCAGGGTGCGCTGTGTGCGTGTCAGTTCATCCACGGAGATGGCTGTCAGTCCCCCTTGTTCGCGGGTGATGGTACCGCTGTCGAGAGCCGTCACCAAGTCGGTATATAGCACGGCGTTGCCGGGGGTGGAGTAGATGGCGAAGCGGTGGTCGAGCACAGCCTGGTTGGTGTGCAGTTCGCCGCTCATCGTGTAACTGTCGCCGCCGAGGTGGTGCCGTCCGCTGACCACGGGGGTGGCGTCGGTGCGTCGTCCCTCGACGGTGTACCATCCCAAGAGGTTGCCGGTGTTCCAAGCCCGGAAGGGCACGAAGGTTTTGTTGCGGTCCATGCTGTTGGCGGCGATGTAGCCGGTGTAGCTGCGGAGTCCCTCACTCCATGCGAAAGTGGTGAAGCGGTCTTTGGTGAACGCCCGCACCACGTTCTGGCAGGGCAGGAGGCGGGCAGCGCTGTGCCGCTTGCGAAACTCCTCCCATCCCGTGGGCTGCAGGTGGGCGGTGCTGTGTGCCAGGTGCATCAGGTAGGTCATCATCACGCGGTGTCCTTGCACGCCCATGCGCCGGGCTTGCACGTCGGGGCGCAGCAGCCAACTGCCGTCGGGCGTGGTGCGCTGCCGTGCGCGGATGTGTTTCCAGGCACGGTTCTCCAGCATCAGCGCGTCGGCATCGCCCATCATGGTGGCCATCGTGGAGTAGGAGGTGATTTGGTCGTAGAGGAAGAGGCTCCAGTCGTTGCCGTTGGGCATCGCCAACTCCCCATCGGTGAGCGCCAACCAGCACAGCACGCTGTCCATCACCTCGCGGTTGTGATGCATCAGGGCGTTGCTCTTCCAGCGCTCCTCGCGACCCAAACCCTTTTGAAACATTTCCAAGGTGAGGGCGGCCTCGCCCAACTCCTGCATCACCACGTTTTGGTAAGAGGTGTGGAAGAGGTTGTGGTTTTGCAGCGTATAGTCGGGATAGAGGTTGGGGCCTCGGTAGAGGTCGGCCACCGTTGCCTTGTCGCCCGGGTCGATGACGCTGTGGTTCTCGGCGTCGGTGGGGTGGCTGTAGCTGTTGATGGCGAACTCCCTCATCCGCTGCCACCACTCCTTGGCGAGGGGGTCGTCGGGGAAGAGGCCGATGGCGGCCGCCAACACGCCAGCCTCCCAGCCGTTCTCCTCGGCCTTGGTGTCGCCACGGTAGCCGGTGGGGATGTCACGCTGCAATTCGTAGTCGCTCTCTGCCTTCAGCAGGCGATGGATGCAGGTGCGCTGCCCCTCGCTGAGCCCCTCCCATTGGAAGAAGGCCGACCAAGCCACGGAGAGGGCCCACAATGAACTCTCCCACACGTGGTCGGCGGCCCCGGTGCTGCCCCAGTAGTCACCCTTGGCACACGTCTTCAACCGGTTGGCCTTGTGGGTGGAGTAGGCGAAGACGAGCGACTTGCGGGCGATGTCGCTGAGCAACTCCCAAGTTACACCCTCGGGGAGGCGCACACCGGCGGGGCGTCCGTGTTTCACCAAAAAGGCGCAAAGCATCGACAGGTCGGCGTTGGTCCTCACCCCGGCCTCGTTGCTCTCCATTGTCCGCTCGCCCATGAAGCAGCCGCAAGCCTCGCCAAGGTTGTTGGGGGTGTCGCAACCTATGTAGTCGGCGGACATGTACTGGCTGAAGTCGGCAAGCATCTGCAGCAAACTCTCCATCATCTCTCTTTCACCCACGAAATCGGGGGTGAGGTCGATGTCTTGTGCCTGAAGCGGACAAGGCACAAGGAGAATGGACAGCGAAAGCAAATAGATGATTTTCATCATCTTCTCACCTAAACTATTGGTTTTCTTCTTTGTCATTTTCCTCTTTTTGCCGCAAATTTACGCATTTTTTTTGATAATGAGCACCATGACATCTTTTTTCTTGTATGACATTCGTTGCGAGAGGGGCGTTTGATCGAATTGCCCCTAATCAATAAAATCACTTGAATAACAAAAAATGTTGTATTGTTTTGATTTTGCCAAAAATGTCGTAACTTTGCACAGAGATTGCGGCAACACTCTATACTCGTGTGAAAACGCGCTGTTTGTGAATACGGAAATGATATCGATATCCAAGATTTTTATAATTTAAAATGAATATTCAAATGCGAACAAAAACAATCACTCTCATCCTCTTCCTGCTGCTGATGGTAGTGGGAGGAGCACAGGCCCAGGAAGGCAATTGGAGCGATGACCGCGACACCGACTGGGGCGGCGACTATGAGTCTGCCTCCACATTCGTCATCTCCAATCCCCAACAAATGGCGCAGTTCGCCTATATGGTGAACAACGGTCAGGACTTCAGCGACAAAGTCGTAAAACTGGATGATGGCCAAGAAGAAGAGGATGGTGAAACATTTCTTGTTAGATATAAGGGCGAACTCTATGCCCATGCTTGGGTGCCCATCGGCACACCAGACCATCCCTTCAATGGTACTTTTGATGGCAATGGGAAAAGTGTCACTTATGTAACCATTCAAGGAGACAACAGTTATCAGGGCTTCTTCGGCTACATCGGCCAGAACGGCATGGTCAAGAACCTCGTTTTTGATTATGGCAGCAACATCAGTGGGGCCACGCAAGTGGGCACGCTGGCCGGTTATAACGCTGGAACCGTGCAGAACTGCGTGGTGCTCAACACCACCGTCAGCGGTACGGGATATGTAGGCACCATCATCGGCCAGAATGAAGGGACGGTAACCGGCTGCTACAGCATTGCTTCCCACTCCAAAGTTTTCGCCGTGGGTGAAGCAAACTCTGACACAGGCGTCGATATCGACGGAGCCCAGTGCCTCTATAACATCTCGGGTGATGATGAAACCCTCGACGACAATGACTTCACCGCCAGCGTCGGCACGGAGATGGGCATCACGGTAGGCAACGCCGTTTATTATGATGATGGCGTGCAGTATAACTATTTCCATTGGTACAAGACAGGCTCAGAAGTGACGCTCACTTCAAACATAAATGGCTACGATGTCACCTTCAGTGTCAGCGGTGAAGGGGCCAGCATCGAGGGAAACGTTGTCACTGTGGGTACGGAGAACGTTACTGTCAGCCTCGCTTCGACGACACCGGCTGACTGGAGTGGCACAGGCACAGAGGAAGACCCATACCTAATTTATAATCGTGAGCAGCTCGATATGTTGGCCACTCGTGTGAACGATGGAAACTCCTACGAAGGCCAGTTCTTCCGACTGGAAGATTATCTTGATTATAGTGACAGCGAAGGGCGCCATGCGTACACCGTCATAGGCTTCGATGCGGACCATCCTTTCAGCGGTACTTTCGACGGCAACGGCAAAGAGATTAGTGATGCAGATGCCACGTCAACGGGCCCTTACGTGGGGCATTTCGGCTACAACACAGGCACCATCAAGAACCTTTCCTTTAAGGGTAGCGTGTTTCAAGGTTGCGGTTATGTGGGTGTCATCGCTGGATACAACGGAGGAACGATTGAGAACTGCCGTGTGAAAAGTGGTTCTTCTGCACTGATAGGTGGCAATGACTCGTACCAGTATTTCGGTGGGGTGGCTGGCTACAACACAGGCACCATCAAGACCACCGTCTGTGCCGCCAACGTGAGGAGCGGATATTACTTTGATGAAAATGAAAATCCTAAGTGGTTCAGTGAGTACAATGTGTCACACACTGGCGGTATTGCCGGCTATAGCGAAGGTACGATAGAAAACTGCCTTTATTTAGGTCGTGAACTGAAGGGTTCCTCCAACGTGGGTGCCATCGCAGGACAGTGCAACGGCGGCGGATTGACAAACAACTACTATCACAACAACCAATATCGAGACCTCGGTTCGGGCAGCACTCTGGCAGATGACAACATCGGAACCGAAATATTGGGCGTGGGAGTCAGCGATGGCATTACTGGCAGTGACGAAATTGGTGCGAAACAGGCCAAGGTGGTGAAGTTGACAGAGGGAGGTACTTATGCGAATCCTTACGGTGTCGGCCTCGCCGCAGAACCCACCTTCGTGACCACCTATAATACCAATGGAAAGGCTGTCAGTGTCTATGAGGATGGCATTCTTTTTGATGACGGCTATATGGGAACCCCGTTGATGGACAATGCATTTTACACCACCGCAACGACCGTTGAACTCACTGCTTCCTATGTGCCAACTGGTTATGTTGCCACATTCACGGTGGTGAAAGGCGAAAACTCCACCATTGTTGGCACTACGCTGACCATCGGCGACGACATCGTGGAGGTGAAGGCTGATGCTGAACGTGGGGTTGATAGCAACAGTTGGCTGGCGTATCGCGCAGCATCTTTCAGCGACATCGATGAAGATGAGAAAAAAATCGTCATCCACAACCCAGAGGAACTTTCCCTGCTCGCTTACAACGTGAACTTTGAAAACAAGACTTACAAAGGCTACACCATCTACCTGGACCTGGACGAACCCATCGACCTTTCTGGCCACACATGGGAACCCATCGGCTATCTTGATGGGGGCAACAGCTCTGGCATGGGAGGTATCGGCTATGGCATAGGTTCTGACATGGGTGGCTTCCTTGGCACCTTCGACGGAGTGGGCTATGGCATTATTAATATGAACACCGAATATCCCGGTAACGTCGGTCTTTTCAGCATCATAGGTAGTGAGGGGGTTGTCAAGAATTTATGTATCGGCCAATCATCTGTGAAGGGTGGCAGGTATGTGGGAGGTGTCGCAGGCATGAATAGCGGCACCATTGAGAACTGCCACGTTTACAATACCTCTTTGAAATTCTCATCTGTTGGCGATGAAGAAGAAGAGGATGAGACAGGCAGCTATCCAGGTGCTTTAAATCCTGGTAGTATTGCCATGGGCTTTGGCGGCATAGCCGGCATGTGTCAGGGCGGTACCATTAAAGGATGCACCGTCAATGGTACAAACATAGATGTTGCTTCCAACACTGTAGCCTGGGGTGTTGGCGGTATCACAGGTAGGGCCTCCGTGGGTATGAAAAGGGATAGCGAATCAAGTCCCATCGATATGGTCATTATCCCTGCCACCATCAAGGACTGTCTCTTCACAGGAAACATTTTTGTACCTGCTGAAGGCATGGGCATAGGTGCCATTATCGGTATGGATCAAAGCGATGACGACGACCCAAACACAATCACCAACAACTATTATGTGGACGGCAACGACGCAAATGCCACGCCCAATACCACACTCCATGGTATAGGTGGTCAAGCAGAAGGTGAAGATACCGATGGTGCCATGCGAGGCTATGTTTACTTGGATGAGGATGAGGGTAAGCCCGTCAATATCGGCGAGATAGAAACAGAATATGGGTATTGGGGTGAGTTGAAAGCTTACCAAAACGGCATCTGGTACGAAGGTCTCTATTACATGGCCACTCCACCTGCTGATATCACCCTGGCTGCCAAAGAAGACCCCGAAATCCTCAACTCCGATGTCCTTTTGTTCAATGCAGGCGTCATTTCTAATGTCACCATCGATGGACGCACCCTCTACAAGGACGGCAATTGGAACACCCTCTGTCTGCCATTCAGCCTCACCGCAGAGCAGATAGCCAATAGTGTTCTAAGTGGGGCCGAGATTCGCACACTCACCGATGCCCGTGTAACAGGTCATCACGTAGATCTTTCCTTCGGCGTCGAGGAGGAAATCCACGCCGGGGAGGCTTATCTCATCAAGTGGGAATCAGGTGAAAACATTGACAATCCGACATTCGAGGGCGTGACCATCGTTCCTGAAATCAAGGAGTTACCTTTTGCAGACGGGCATGTCCACTTTTCCGGATATTATGACAAATTTGAAGCTAAAAATACTGATGAGCCATTGGTGTATTTCCTAACTTCGGACAACACGCTCAAGTACCCGAGCAGTAATCGCACAATGTATCCCTTCCGTGCTTTCTTCACCTTTACCGCCAACAATGGTGACAACGATTCAGATGCCAACACCTTCGACTTCTCCATCGACTTCGGAGACGGAGTGGTTGATGGAGTGACTTTCACCAAGGAAGGCAGAATCCTTCAGGCTGACAAGTGGTTCACCATTGACGGAAGACAACTCGTTGGCAAACCCACTGCCAAGGGTGTCTATCTCCACAACGGAAAGACCATCGTCGTGAAATAATGGAAAGGAGGAACAACAGATGAACTACAAAACATCCGATATGCGCACTTACGAGAAACCGGATATTTCCATCGAGCCCCTCTACGTCGAGTATTTGATGCAAAACTTCTCCGGAGGAGACGAAGACAACACAGGCATCATCATCGGCGAAGGTGACACCGGTGAAGATGAACCACAAAGGGTGGCACAATTCAATACCAACCTCTGGGAGGATTAACATGGATAGAAAACAAGTATCCTGACCTTCCATTTCTGGACTATATGGAGACAGCTCCCATGGACGCACAGGGTGAAACCCGCCGCGACCATGGGGGCTGGCTCGTATATGATTGTTCCTGCCATTGCGGATATTTTCAGAAACCGCATGGAAACCCATTTTTCGGACAAGTTGCTTTGTATATATGATGAAAAATGTTATCTTTGCAGCACTGATGCAGAAAACTTGACGGCTTATGACGTATGTCTGTTGCATTCATATAAATTCATGTATAACCTGTTTAATTTTAGGGAGCACTAAAGATGGAAAGGAGAATAAAGTTATTTTTCTTGGTAATGGCTTCACTTATGAGCCAATCAATATGTTCACAAGTACTCATTGGTGATGCCAACAATGACGGAATTGTATCCATTTCTGACGTTTCTTCTATCGTTAATCATATTCTCGGAGCAACTCCTCAAACATTCAATACTGATGCTGCTGATTACAACAATGATGGAACCATCACTATAGCTGATGTTAGTGAAATTGTTGAATTTATTCTCAACAAAGAACCTTCAATTCAGGTGGTGAAAGAAAGAAAAAATATCACTTTGACATCTGGAGACTTTACAATTACAGCTAAACTTGGCAATAATAATGCAAACAATTATTACGACGTCAATTCTGTGTTTAACTTTAAGCACCTATATTATAATCCTACCAAAACGAGATACTACATGGGTGATGATATAGCACCTGTACACGTTCTCAACTACACATTAGGAGCCAACCATGGTTTGACATGCTATTTTGCCAACATTGAAAACCATGGCTTGGAAAATAAAGATGTTGGAACTACATGGACTCATGATGATGGCACAGTATATTATATCCTAAGAATCGTTGACAGCAACACTATTCAAATGATTTCTGAAAATAGAGGTTCCGTCATTTCTCCAAAATTCGTGTCTTTGAAAAAAGGCAACATCACTGATGGCCTGCGCCAGTTGACAATAACATCTGTATCTGCCTCTCAATTAAAGCCCAGTGACTTTGTAGAGGACCAACAAATCATACTTGATGGCTATTGGGACATCACCAAAGCTGACGGAACATTCCATTGCAACACTTTGGAAATTAGAGAGAAATATTATGTATGTGACCCTATTGCTGTTATTGACTCTTTAATAACTCATGTGGGGAATGATAATCCACCTTCTTTCCATGCTGACAAACTTTTGACAATAGAGAATACTTATCGGTTCCTGCCTGGCAATAACATATTGGTCTTTTCCACTGTCACTTCACATCGTTCGATAACATGATGTTCACGCAGTCTTCTTTGGGGGATGTTACCAATGCACAATACTACATTCCAAATTCTCTCCCAATTAAAGAATACGATTTTAGGAAGCCATTAACGGTTGAATGGTCAAGTAGCATTCCAAAACTATACACAACCAACAGTTTGATGGCAGACCCGGACAATCCCGTTAATAGGGTGCTGGCATATTCCAACAATTTCGCTTTTGCAATTGGCTTCCTACCAATCTACGGCGTCGGACAAGATTTGAAGAACTTTACCAACAGAACTTTTGAAATCCGAAATAATTCAGGGAAAATATATCCCCATGGTGTTGATAGAAAAATTGGTAATGTACTTGAAGAAAATCAGAGTTATTCCGCTGCGATGTACAGGGCATTAATACCTTATTCCTCAAGAATTGGTAACAGAATGTCCATGTACCATTTCAATGTCGATGGTGAGGAATATGTGTATGTGGACTACTCTCAATCCATGGATGACCACATTGACATTGGGAGTTCTTTCAACGGTAAAACCATTGAACCTATAGAGACTGTCAATACACAGGTTGTCAATAATATGTATCATGACGGTTTCGACATAAAAGCAGACTACATTGAGGGCGAGACTTGCTACGCTGTTGTCAGAATTCGATAAATCAACAATTCTCCTTGTATTATCCACAAACTCGCGGGACAAACTGCTGAAATCTATTCAATGCTAAAGTATCACATGGTATTCGAATAAATACTAGTTTATATGAACCCATAAAAAATCCGGGGCGTGGCATTTGTCACACCCCGGATTTTTCGTCCCAAAGAATTATTGACCATCCTGATGACATCCCCATGGCCAAGCTTGTTCTCCGTATGGAATTGCCTGTTCTCCGTAGGGAATTGCTTTGCAATTCCTAAAGCCCCAGGCCAGACCCATCATTTCACAAATTTCCTGCCATTGCGGATATAAACGCCCCTCTTGGTCGGCGTGTCGATGCGGCGGCCTTGCAGGTCGTAAGTCACACCGTTGTGGTGAGCGTCGGACTTCACCATCTCTATGCCGTCCAGCGGCCCGGTGCAGTAACCCCAAATGCATACGCCGCTCTTGGCCATCGCCGTGAACGAGACGGCCTTGTTGTTCGTGCGCTCCAAGGTCTGCTCCACCATCACGCCACGGTAGGTGACGCCGGAGATGGTGAAGGTGACGTAGGAGGTGCCTTCCTGGGCAACCCAGCGACCATTGACGGCACCGGTGATGCTCCCGTCGGCATTCAACTCCACCTCCACCGGCGTGGCCAACTCTTTCTTGGTGTGGTCCAACTTGTATTTGTGGATGAGCAACTTGTATTTGCCGGGGATTTGCTCGGTGGCAATCTGCTGCGTCGTGGCGATGTCGGCACTCTTCACTTCCTCGCCGGTATATTCAAACGGAGCGGCGACGAGCCACCCATCCTCGTTCTGGAACACCTGGTGAACACGAATCTCGAAAGCCTCGCCACGGTTCTGGAAACGCGTGTGATACACCAAATAGGTGCGGCCGTCTTCGGCGGCGATGATGGAGTTGTGCCCTTGGGAGCGCTCGGAGAAATTGCCGATGGCCGTCAGGCCCCATTCACCGTAAGCACCGAGGATGTTCACACCACGGTTGTCGGTGGCCTTCGCTCCGAAATTCAGGCGGTAGGAGGGGAACACGGCATCTGTGCCGTTGGCGTCCTTGTAGGGACCGTCTGGGTTTTCAGAGCGGAAGACGCGCATCTGGTATCCACCGTTGTTGTAGTCGTCGGCATTGCCGCCAGCTGCCAGGCCGCCATTGCTGATGAAGAGGAAATAGTGGTTGCCGACATGCTCGATGTAGGAGCCCTCGCCCGAGACATAGAAGCCGCCGGCAATCTTCTTGCCAAAATAGGGGTCGCCAGTCACACCGTCGCCGCTACCCTTCACGGGATAACTCACGTCGTAGTCGCGAAGGCCTGTGTTCTCGTCCAACTCCAGCATCCAGATGCCGCCGCTCCAGGAGCCGTAGGACATCCACAATTTCCCTTCCTCGTCGTAGAACACGCAGGGGTCGATGGCATGGGGCCAGCGGCTGCCCCATTTGTTGCCCACGTTGTAGCGGGCGGGCAGGCTCGCCTGGGGGCCGATGGCAAGCTCCAAGTCGGTGTTCTTGTAACTCACGGCGGCGGTGGAGGTGACGTTGAAACCGGAGAACACCACCGGACCCTCGTATTGGTAGGGACCCTCGATGTTGCTCGATGTGAGCAGGATGATGCTCGAGTTCCAAGTGGGGCCGTTGAGGCTGAGATACATGCACCACTTGCCCATCACCTTGTTGTAAATCACGTCCGGCGCCCACATGTTGCCGTCGATGTTGTAACCATTGCCGTAGGCCGAAGACCAGGCAAAGGCGTCGTAGTTGCCGAAGGTCACCTCCTTGCCGCCGATGACGACGGTCTTCTTCGTGTGTGTGCGGAAGGCGGCGTTGTTGGCGGCGTTGTTGCTCGTCGAGGTCTTCCACGGTGCGGTGAAGGTGGCCCATGTCATCAGGTTGGTTGACTTGGCGGCAGCACGGTGAGAGCCGAAGATGTAATAGGTTTGGGACGAGGGGTCCCACACGATGCTCGGGTCGTGGACGCTTACTCGGTTGATGAAATAGGCGGAGGCACATAGAGGAGCCAGCACCAGCAAGATGCAAATGACAATTTTTCTCATTGTTATGTAGTTTTTGGAATTTGATGCAAAATTAAGCATATTTCCCCAATTACAAGTCTGATGGAAGAAGTTTTTGTGCCGCTTCCATGTTTTTATGTTGTTTTTTATTGGGTTGCACTCTTTTTCGCTGCTCAGGCCAAGTGTGGGGGCATTGATGAAAAATGCGGGTTCCGCATTGGCACAACAATTATCCAAAGATACCAAGCATGTGTTTCTACAGGGACTGTCGGCATCCGCAGCCTCCCTGCTCTTCGCGGCATTGGCTACAAGGGAGCCCGCCACCATCCTCTTCATCCTCCCCGACAACGACGAGGCGGGCTATTTCTATCACGACCTCACACAGGTGATGGGGCAGGACGACGTCCTCTTCCACCCCTCGTCATACAGAAGGGCGGTGAAATACGGGCAGAGGGACGCTGCCAATGAAATCCTCAGAACGGAAGTGCTGACAAGGCTCTCTACCGTGGCGGAAGGGGCGAAAGAGGTAAAAAGACCTACATACGTGGTCACGTTCCCGGAGGCGCTGGCGGAGTTGGTGGTGTCGAAGCACAAACTCGACGAGCGAACACTCTCCCTCAAGGTGGGGCAGGTCATCGACATCACCGACGTGGTGGCGCAGCTTCGCGAATTGGGCTTCCATTTTCAGGAGTACGTCTATGAGCCGGGGCAGTTTGCATTGAGGGGGAGCATCATCGATGTCTATTCCTACAACAGCGAATACCCCTACCGCATCGACTTCTTCGGCGACGAGATAGACACCATACGCACCTTTGACATACAAAGCCAACTCTCACGCGAGAAGAAGACGCAAGTGGAAGTGGTGCCACAATTGGCCTATACGCAAGAGAAGACACCCTTCACCGACTTCCTGCCCAAGGACACCGTCATCGCCACCAAGGACCTCGCATACGTCTATGATGTCATAGGAAAGGTTTATGAAGAGGGCTTCTCGCAGCAGGCGGCCACCGAAAGGCTCGAAGGGGTCACAGAAGCAGAAAGGGCGACCGTCATGGAGCAGCTGAACCGCGACTGCCAACTGGTGAAACCTTCCACCTTCATCGGCGGACTGGAGGGCCTGCGGCGAATCGATTTCGGCAACAAACCGCTCGGGACGCCCAATGCCACCATCAAGTTCGACATCTCCCCACAACCCATCTTCCACAAGAATTTCGACCTCCTAAGAGATACTTTCGCCGACTACCTGCGACGGGGCTACCAACTCATGGTGCTTTCCGACAGTCCCAAGCAGTTGCAAAGGCTGCGCGACATCCTCACAGCCGATGAAGAAGACACGGCATCGGCCTCGCACGGCTCGTCTGCTGCCCCATCACAGCAACCTTCCATCACCTTCACCGACGTGGACAAGACCCTCCACGCCGGCTTCGTGGACAACATCGAGCGCATCTGCCTCTTCACCGACCACCAGGTGTTCGAACGCTTCCACAAGTACAGCCTGCGCTCCGACACGGCCAGGGCGGGGAAGATGGCACTCACCATGAAGGAACTGCAGGAGATGGAGCCGGGAGACTTCATCGTCCACGTGGACTTCGGCATAGGAAAATTTGCAGGACTCGTCAGGGTGGCCACCGGTGGGAGCTACCAGGAGATGATACGCATCCTCTACCAACGAGGCGACACCGTGGATGTCTCCATCCATTCGCTCTACAAAATCTCCAAGTACAGGAGGGCCGAGACCGGCGAACCGCCGCGAATGAGCACCCTCGGAACAGGGGCGTGGGAGCGCATGAAGGAGAGGGCGAAGAAACGCATCAAGGATATCGCACGCGACCTCATCAAACTCTACGCCAAGCGAAGGCACCAGAAGGGCTTCGCCTTCAGTCCCGACAATTACATGCAGCATGAGTTGGAAGGAAGCTTCCTTTATGAGGACACGCCCGACCAACTCAAGGCCACCAACGAGGTGAAGGCCGACATGGAGAGCGACCGACCCATGGACCGCCTCGTCTGCGGTGACGTGGGCTTCGGAAAGACAGAGGTGGCCGTCAGGGCGGCTTTCAAGGCGGCATGCGACAACAAGCAGGTGGCCGTGCTTGTGCCTACGACCGTGCTCGCTTTCCAGCATTACAAGACTTTCACCGAGCGACTGAGGGATTTCCCCGTCACCGTGGAGTATCTCTCCAGGGCACGTACTTCCAAGCAGACAAAGGACATCATCGAAAAACTGAAGGAGGGGAAGGTGGACATTCTCATTGGCACGCACAAGATTTTGGGAAAAGCTGTGCAGTGGAAGGACTTGGGACTGCTCATCATCGACGAGGAGCAGAAATTCGGAGTGTCAACAAAGGAGAAACTCAGGCAACTCAAGTCGAATGTCGATACACTCACCATGTCGGCTACCCCCATACCCAGAACACTGCAGTTCTCACTCATGGGAGCGCGTGACATGAGCATCATACGGACACCACCGCCAAACCGCCATCCCGTATATACCGAACTCACCACATTCAGCCCGGAGGTCATCGCCGACGCCGTGAATTTCGAGATGAGCCGCAACGGCCAGGTGTATTTCGTCAGCAGCCGCATTGCCACCCTCCAGGACATCGAGATGGTCATACACAAGCGCGTGCCTGACGCAAGAATTGCCATCGGACACGGACAGATGAAACCGGAGGAACTGGAGAACGTGGTCTTGGGCTTCATCAACCACGACTACGACGTGCTCGTCTCAACTACCATCGTGGAGAACGGCATCGACATCCCTAACGCCAACACCATCTTCATCAACGACGCACACCGCTTCGGACTGTCCGACATCCACCAGATGAGGGGGAGGGTGGGGCGCTCCAACAGAAAGGCTTTCTGCTATCTCTTGGCACCGCCCAAGAGCCTCCTGCCGGCAGACGCAAGGAGAAGGCTCGAGGCGGTGGAGACGTTCTCAGAACTGGGAAGCGGCTTCAACCTCGCCATGCAGGACCTCGACATACGAGGGGCGGGCAACTTGCTCGGGGCGGAGCAGAGCGGCTTCATGGAGGACCTGGGGTATGAGACCTACCAGAAAATCCTCTCCCAGGCGGTCACGGAACTCAAAAACGAGGAGTTCTCGCAACTCTTTGAGGAGGACATGGCCAAGGGACGGGAACTGCGAGGCGACGACTTCGTGGACGACTGTTCATTGGAGAGCGACCTCGAGATGTATTTCCCCGACAACTACGTGCCGGGAAGCAGCGAGAGGATGCTCCTCTACCGCGAACTCGACAACATCACTAATGACGAAGACTTGGAGGCGTACCGGCGACGATTGGAGGACCGCTTCGGAAAGGTGCCGAAGGAGGGCGTGGAACTCATGCAGGTGGTGCCGCTGAGGAGACTCGGCAGAATGCTCGGCTGCGAGAAAATCCTCCTCAACCAGGGGAGGATGCAGATGCAGTTCGTCAGCAACACCGACAGTCCCTTTTACCGCAGCACGGCTTTCTCCAAAGTGCTGCATTTCATCAACAAACACCTGCGACGCTGCAACCTCAAGGAGACGAAGGGGAGAAACATGATGGTGGTGGCCAACGTGGGCTCCGTGCGGGAAGCGGTGGCCATCTTGAGGGAAATCATCAACGAAAAAGTGCTCACCGATGCATAACACGGCTGCCTTCAGCATCATCGCAACAGTGGCGGCATATTTCGCACTGCTGCTCGTCGTGGGGAGACTCACCTCGGCGCGTCACGACAACGACGCTTTCTTCAGGGGGAACAGGCAGTCGCCGTGGTACCTCGTGGCTTTCGGCATGGTGGGGGCCTCCATCTCGGGCGTCACTTTCGTCAGCGTGCCGGGCATGGTGATGGCCATCGACATGACCTACATGCAGACGTGCATGGGGTTCGTCTTGGGATATTTCGCCGTGGCGTTCATCCTCCTGCCCGTCTATTACAAGTACAATCTCACCACCATCTACTCCTTCCTGAGTCAGAGGCTTGGCAACAGGTCCTACAAGACGGGGGCTTCGTTCTTCATCCTTTCCAAGGCTACGGGGGCGGCGGCAAGATTCTATGTGGTGTGCATCGTCTTGCAACGCTTCGTGCTCGACGGCTTCGGCGTGCCCTTCCCGTGTACCGTTGTGGGAATGGTGGCTCTGATATGGCTCTACACCCGACATAGTGGCATAAAGACGCTCGTGTGGACCGACACGTTGCAGACCTTGTGCATGTTCTCGGCTCTCGCACTCATCATCTACTGCGTCACCGAACAAATGGGAATGACGCTCTCTGAGGCGGCAAAGGCCGTGGCTGACAACTCCAAAAGCCGCATCTTCGTCTTCGACGACCCCATGTCGAAGCAGTTTTTCTGGAAACAGTTCCTCTCGGGCATCTTCATCACCATCGTCATGACGGGACTCGACCAGGACATGATGCAGAAAAACCTCACGTGCAAGTCGTTGCATGAAGCGAAGAAGGACATGTGCAGCTATGGCTTCGCATTCCTACCGGCCAACATCTTGTTCCTCGCTCTCGGGGTGCTGCTCACCATGCTCGCAGCACAACAGGGACTGGCATTGCCGGCTGCCGGAGACGAACTCCTGCCGATGTTCGCTGCATCGGGAAGGCTCGGACAAACGGTGGTGGTGCTCTTCACCCTCGGCATCGTCGCGGCGGCATTCTCCAGCGCTGACTCGGCACTCACCGCCCTCACCACCAGCTGCTGCGTGGACCTCATGCAGCGACCCGATGACGAGAGGCTCAGAAGACGCGTGCACATCGCAGTGGCCGCGGGCTTCGTGGCGTTGGTCTTGGTGTTCCGCTTGGTCAACTCGCCCAGCGTCATCGACGCCATCTACGTGATGTGCTCCTACACATACGGCCCATTGCTCGGCCTCTTCGCCTTCAGCCTCTTCACAAAACGAGCCGTCAACGACAAGGCGGTCCCCTTCATCGCCGTCGCCTCGCCCCTCCTTTGCTTCGCAGCCGACCAGTTCACACAACTTTACACCGACTACCGCTTCGGCTACGAACTGCTCATGCTCAATGGTGCCATCACCTTCCTCGGCTTGCTGCTCACACCAAGGAAATAGTGGCTTCTTAAAATAGATAAAGTGCCTATAGTTCCTTTGGATACTATAGGCACCGTTGTCTTAACTATCTCTATACCCCTCTCAGGTATCTGTCTGCTTCTATCGCGGCCTGGCAACCACTCGCGGCGGCGGTGATGGCTTGCCGGTAGTGGGGGTCGGCCACGTCGCCGGCAGCAAAGACACCCGGCAGGCGGGTGCGGGGCGTGCCGTCAAGGGTGACGATGTAGCCGGTCTCGTCGGTCTCCAACCAGGGGGTGAAGAGGTCGCTGTTGGGCTTGTGGCCGATGGCGAGGAAGAAACCATCGATGGGGAGGTCGTAGCGCTCCTCGTCGGGTTGACCCAAGCGCTTCACCACATGCGCACCCTCCACGCCGTTGTCGCCGTATAGACCCACGGCGTTGTGCTCGAAGAGTACCTCGATTTTCTCGTTCTCACGAACACGCCGTTGCATGGCCTCCGAGGCGCGGAGGAAGGGCTTGCGAACGAGCATATAGACCTTCTTGGCCAAGGAGGCGAGGTAGAGGGCCTCCTCGCAGGCGGTGTCGCCGCCACCCACCACGGCGACGGTGCGCTTGCGGTAGAAAAAGCCGTCGCAGGTGGCGCAGGCGGAAACGCCCTGGCCGTTGTATTTCTTCTCGTCCTCCAAACCTAAGTACTTGGCGGAGGCGCCGGTGGCGATGATCACCGTCTCGGCCTCAATCTCCACGCCACCGTCGGTGGTGAGCAAGTAGGGGAGGCTGCCAAGGTCGGCCTTCACAATCTCGCCGTCGCGAAGGTCGGCACCGAGACGTTCGGCCTGACGGCGAAGGTCGAGCATCATCTCGTTGCCGTCAACACCGTCGGGATAGCCGGGGAAATTCTCCACAACCGTGGTCTGGGTGAGTTGACCGCCGGTGAGCAGCCCGCAATACACCACCGGTTGGAGGTTGGCGCGCGAGGCGTAGATGGCTGCCGTGTAACCGGCTGGGCCGCTGCCGATAATCAGGCAGCGCACATGTTCACGCTGTGCCATGGATAGCTTATTTCAGTTGTTCGATGATGGCTTTCTCTATCTCTTCTATCGGGGCTGTGGGCTCGTAGCGGGCAACAACCATGCCGCGCTTGTTGATGAGGAACTTTGTGAAATTCCACTTGATGTCGGGGTTCTCCTTGTAGTGGGGGTCGGCCTCGCTAAGCATGTTGTCCAGGATGCCGGCGATGGGGTGCTCCATGTTAAATCCCGAAAAGCCCTTCTGCTCTTTAAGATAGGTGAAGAGGGGGTCGGCGTCGGGGCCGTTCACCTTCACTTTCTTGAAGCGCGGGAACTCCGTGCCGTAGGTGAGCTTGCAGAAACTGTGTATCGACTCGTCGGTGCCGGGGGCTTGCTTGCCAAACTGGTTGCAGGGGAAGTCCAATATCGTGAAACCTTCGGAATGATGCTTCTCATATAGTTTCTCCAACTCCTCGTATTGGGGGGTGAAACCGCATTTCGTGGCGGTGTTGACGATGAGGATGACCTCGTTGGCATACTCCTTGAGTGAAACACTGTTGCCTTTTCTGTCCTTGACAGAGAAATCGTAGATTGTTCTCATTTCTTGAAATTGTATTGATAAAGGTGTATTTGTTTGCAAATATAAGAAATATTTCCGAATAGTCGAACGAAAAAGGAATTTATTTTTAATGTATCGCTCATTTCGCTGTCGGAACATGGGGCAGAGAGAAGATATTTTCTTCATGCAATTGAAGGTCTTTCACAGAAAAATGCCTATATTTGCAACCAGTTATTCACGTTGAAAAATTGAAAGAATGAGAAAGTTCATGTTTTTCATGGCCATCGCTGCCATGACGACGCTCGCCTCTTGTGGAGGCGGCAGTGAGAAAAAGGAGGCTCCGGAGCCCACGGAGCAAGTGAAAGACTCATTGGAGGCGCCACGAGACACCTTCCCCGACGACAAATGGATGATGGAAAACAAGCAAAAGGAGGGCGTGGTGGAGGCCAACGGCATTCAATACAAGGTGCTCCAGGAGGGTAAAGGCGACAAACCCAACTTGCGCAAGAGGGTGAAAATGAATTTCGACCTCAGGCTCACAAACGGAAAACTCGTGGAAAGTCACCAAGGGAAGGACATCGCGGAAGTGGGTGTCACCAACGTCATCCCCGGTCTGCAAAACGCACTCACCATGATGCCGGAAGGCTCCCTCTGGGAAATCTACGTCCCATGGCAACTCGCTTATGGCGAGGAGGGCTCCAAGGGAATACCCCCGCACTCAGCCCTCATCTTCAAGGTAAAACTCCTCGAAGTGGTGAAACTCAAGTAAAGCATGGAGAGCCTATAGGGTCCTTAAAGACCTTAAAGTCCTTAAAGACCTTATGGTCCTTCAATTATGCCATTTAACCTGTCATCATGGAACGAAACAGCCAACTGCGCATCGCATGGGAATTGGTGGAAAACACCGGGAAGAGCGTCTTCCTTACGGGAAAGGCCGGAACAGGAAAGACGACCTTCCTCAAGACCATTGTGGAACGCTCCCGAAAGCGAACCATTGTCGTGGCGCCAACAGGGGTGGCGGCCATCAATGCAGGAGGGGTCACCATCCACTCTTTCTTCCAACTGCCACTCACACCTTTTGTTCCCAATGCCAACATCAAAAACCGGTTTGACTTCAGCAAGGAGAAGAGAAGCATCATCGCTTCGCTCGACTTGCTCATCATCGACGAGATTTCCATGGTGCGCAGCGACCTGCTCGACGCCATCGACCATGTGTTGAGGCGCTTCCGCGACCATTTCAAACCCTTCGGAGGCGTCCAACTGCTCATGATTGGCGACCTGCAGCAACTCACCCCCGTGGTGACACCGGAGGATGAAAAGATTCTCGCGCCTTTTTACGACACTCCCTATTTCTTCGGGGCGAAAGCATTGGCGCAGACCGACTACCTCACCATTCAACTGGAAAAGGTGTATCGTCAGCAGGACAACACGTTCATCAACATCCTCAACCATGTCAGAAACGGGCAGACCACCGACGCTGACCTCCAACAACTCAACAGCAGGTATGTGCCGACTTTCTTTCCAAAGGAGGACGATGGATACATCCGCCTCACCACGCACAACCGGATGGCCGACCATTACAACGAGAACGAACTGCGCAAACTGCCCTCGCGGGCCTTCTCCTTCGACGCCAAGGTGGAGGGCTCGTTCCCCGAATTTTCATACCCCACCAGCCCGAGGCTCGTCCTGAAGACCGGCACGCAGGTGATGTTCGTGAAAAACGACCCCACGGGACAGCAACGGTACTACAACGGAAGAATTGGGAAGGTGACATACGTGGACGAAGAGAAAATCCTCGTGCAATGCCAAGGGGAGACGCATCATATCGAGGTGGAGGCCCTCGTATGGGAGAATGCCAAATATACGCTCAACCCCGCCACACGTGAGATTGAGACCGAGGTGCAAGGCACTTTCACTCAGTATCCGCTTCGACTGGCATGGGCCATCACCATACACAAGAGCCAGGGACTCACCTTCGACCACGCCATCATCGACGCCAACCTCTCCTTCGCTCCCGGACAGGTGTATGTGGCGCTCAGCCGGTGCCGGTCACTGGAAGGAATGGTGCTTGCCACTCCGCTCTCACGACAAGCCATCATCAACGACCCAAGGGTGGACAACTACATCGAGCATCAGGAACAAAACGCACGGCAGAGCATTGAAAGACTGCCACAACTCAAAGAGGAGTATTTCAAGCACCTGCTCATCGAACTTTTCGACTTCCAACAGCTCACGCGACTGCAGGACCAGATAACAAGGGTCTTCATCGAGTTCTTTTCAAGAAGCCATCCGCAACTCGAACAGTTGCAGCGGCAGACGCAGGCCGACCTGCGGACAAAGGTGACCGAGGTGGCTGCCAAGTGGACACAGGGCATCGCCAAGATGACGCCACAGGCCGTGACAGCACAACCATTCATGGAGCGGGTGAAACGCAGTGCCGGCTATTTCGCCACCTCCCTCCAAGAATTGTTCACCAAGCCTGTCAGCCTCTCGCAGCAGGTGCGCTCCAACAACAAACAGGCCTTGGCGCGCCTTGACAATGTCATGGCCGAACTGATGTTGACGGTGAGGGCGAAAACTCTGCTCCTCCAATGCATCGAGAAGGAGGGCTTCTCCATCACCACTTATCTGAAACAGAAGCAGATGACCCTGCTTGAGACCATGGAACGCTTCAGTGGAGGGGCGACACCCAAAAGACGGACAACGGAGCGGAAGAACAAGGCTCCCAAGGAGAAGACGGAGAATGTCTCCCTCAAACTCTTCCTCAATGGCATGACACCAGCACAGGTGGCAAAGGAGAGGGGACTCGCCATTGACACCGTCATCAGCCATCTCATGAAGTTCATACCGCAGAAGGTGGTGAAAATCGACGACCTCGTCTCCCCGGAGCACCAGGCGGCCATCAAGCGTGTCATCAACATCGTGGGAACAGGGGATGGGTCGGCTCCCATCAAGGCTCTTTGCCCGCCGGAGGTGACTTATCAGGAGATAAGGATCATGCTCCAGCAACTCAAGTAACTAAACTTTTCCACCCTCAAATCTCCTTCACTCCACGGTGAGGGGGTCGAAGACCATGTCATCCAGTCCCTTGCCGGTGAGTGTCACATGGTAGGTGCCGGCGTTCACCTGTGTGCCGGTGGTGATGCTCGTCGTCTTCCGCTTGGTCTTTTTTTGCTGGGTTTGCACGAAGGTGATGTCGTCGTCCTTGTAAACCACGCCTTTCGAGTCGGTGATGCGCACGTGCAGCACGCGGGGCTGCTCCGGGTTGTAGTATTTCCACCGCAGGGCATACACCTTGCCCACGCCGACGCTGAAGTCCCACTCCATGCGCCCTTTCTGTTGCTTGCCCTCCACGGTTAGTGCCGTGTTGGTGCGGGGAGGCAGCAGGGAGTCGGGGGTCTTCACCAGGATGTCCTTGTCGAAGTCGGCCCAGAGGGTGGGCGGTGTCGTGTCGTGCATGGGAGCGGTTGTTTTGCCAGGTTCTGCTGTGGCGATGGCGATGGCCGAGATGATGGCCTGCCCGGCTTTCACCTTGGGGAAATGCACCCTGAGGTCGCCGCCCGGGTGGTTGATGTCCACCACGCGCTTGTAGGGCTTCCCATAGTGTGCCTGCGCCCAGATGTCGAGGTCACGGACGATGGTGCTATCGTTGACGGCCACGTCGAAGAGGCGCAACCCCTCGGCATCGGCTTGGCGGTACCATGGCTCGATGAAATAGAGTTCCAGGCGGTAGCGTCCGGGCTGTGCCGGGAAATGATAGCTGAGATGGTGCCGTCCGAAGCGGGAGGTCTGGAAGAGGGGCGACGAGAGGTCGGCATTGCGCGTCTGTGAGGCGAGGTAGGGGTTGAGGGTGTCGCTCAGTTCTTGTGCCCACGAGTGAGACCACCGGGTGTTGTCCTGCATCCAGCGGCTGCCATGGATGTCGGTGTAGGCGTCGCCGCCGCAGTTGATGCGGTAGAGGTAGGTCAGCCCTTCTGCCGGGCGCAGCACCTCTTCGTCGATGGTGCTCGCGGCTGGGGCGATGGCCTGTGGGTTGTAGTGCTCCATGTAGCGGTAGTAGGTGTCGGTGGGTTGCTCCCAGATGGTGAGCAGTCCCTTGTGGTTGAACGGCCCTACTTTGTCCACACGGCGCAACCCCTCGTCGGGCTGTCGCCGGCCGGGGTTGTCGTGGCTCACGAGAAGCCAGTGGAACTGTCCGCACACGCTGTCGGACACGCTCTCCGCCAACGTCACTTTCTTCATCAGCAGGTCGCCGAATTTCTCCTCCGTGTAGCCTTCGCCGGTGTGGTTGCCGAGGGTGCGCCAGGCTCCATATTCCCCATTGAGCAGTTGGTCGGCTTGCTTCAGTTCGTTGCCGTAATTGTCCACGTCGCCGCCGTATGTGCCGCTCCAGTTCTGCACCACGTTCCAGTCGGCTCCCTCGCCGCCGTTGCAGGTGGTGATGAGCCGCTGTGTGCCGCAGCGGGGGTCCATCTCGCGGATGATGTCGCAGCACTCGCGGGTGAAGTCGGCGGGCATCGTGCTCTCGTTCTGAAGTCCCCAGAGGATGATGGAAGGCGAGTTGCGGCGCTCCTTCACCCATTGCCGCAGGTGGCGCTTGAAACTTTCGCGAAATTCGGGCGTGTCATACCAGATGTGGGCGGAGAATTGGGGCCACCACAGCAGCCCTTCGCGGTCGAGCAACTCCTGGTAGTGCAGGTTGTGGGGTTGGTGGGCGTCGCGGAAAGCGTTGAATCCAGCGTCTTTGGCCAATTTCACGCGGGCCTCCACCTGCTCGGGGGAGAAGGCGTGGCTCTGGCCGAACGCATGCTCGTATTCGCAGGTGCCGTTGATGAACACCGGCTTGCCGTTGAGCATGAAGCGGTGGTCGCCGTCGTGCCGCGTGAGGGGCCAGGAAGGCGAACAGAAGCCTTAGGGGGTGTTGGTGCTCTCGGTGGCTTTTCCGCCGCGTTTCACGATGGTGTTGACGTTGTAGAGATAGGGTTTTTCGAGTGTCCATGGGTGGGGATTGGCCACACCACTTTCCTGACGGATGGTCTTGGTCTCACCGGGGGCCAGCGTCACTTGGGCGGTGAGGCGCACTACTTGCTTCCCGCTTTTCTCGCAGAGTTTGTTGATGAGTTCGAAGCTCGCCGCTTCGGAACCGTAGTTGTGCACCTCGGTCTCTATGAAGAGGCTGTCGCACGCGGCATTGTTCCACACGTGGGTGCCGAAGGGTTCGATGCGCACCACGTCGGTGGCTTCCAAGGTCACGGGGCGGAAGATGCCGAAGGGTTGGCTGCCCTCGCTGAAACCCCATTCGCTGCTGCAGCCGCCGCACACCCATGGCATGTCGGTGATGCCGGAGGGATGTTCCACAAGCACTTCCAAGAGGTTGCTGCCGTCGCGCAGGTGGCGGGTCACGTCGATGGTCTCCGTGGTGCGCCCAATGTCGTGACGGCCCAGGTCGTGTCCGTTGAGGGTGATGCGGGCATAGGTGCCCACGCCCTCGAAACGGATGAAGAACTGCTTGCCGGGGAGGTCGGGCTTGATGAATGTTTTCTTGAAAAGAGCCTCGCCGTGCAGGTTGCCGTGCTCCAGTTGTAGCGCACCGTAGTAATCGTCGAGGTTGAGGGGGATGTCGCTTCGGAAGGTGCGGCCGTTGTGGGTCACCTCCCAGTCATCGTTCAGCGACAAGGTGTGGCGGTGGCCGGTGGGCTCGGGGGTGGGGAAATGCACCTCGCTCTGTCCCAAGTGCTTGCTGGTGGCCAAGGCGATGCCTCGCTGACCGGCATCGTTCACGGCGCAGTAGAAATGATACACCACGCCGTCGTGCTCCACCACCCAACTCTTGTGGGCGAACATCTCGTCGTAGGGCTTGGAGGGGATGATGAGGTCGGGACCCTCCCAGTCGGTCCAATGCACGAGGTCGTAGCTTGCTGCGAAGGTGTTGTAGGCGTTGTATTCACGGGTGGGATTGTAGGCGGAGAAATAGAACATCACCCACACGTCGCCCATGCGCACCAACTGTGCGTCGCCGGTGATGGTGCCGTCGCTGTCATGGGCGAAGACGGGGTTGCCGGCGTAGCGTTTCCACCGTTTCATATCCTTGGAAAGGGCGATGCCTATGCGCTCTCCTTTGGGATGTGTGGCGTCCTTGCCCCCGGCGTTGTAGAACATGACGAAGGGGTATTTTTCTTCGCCTTTGATGCGCCAGGCCTTCTCCTTCAGCCAGTAGATGGTGCTCTTGTATTGTGTCAACTGCTCCCACCACTGTGCGGCTGCCTCGTCGTGGCGAAGCAATGGCGTGGGGAGCGTGGCCCATGGGTGGGCAGTGGAGATGTCGCCGGTGGTGGAGGCAAGGCCGATGTCGAGGGGGGCGTTCACCGCTTCGTAGCCCGTGCCGGGGCCGCCGATGTAGGTCATCCAGTGCCTTCCCTTGTAGGCTTCCATGGCGTAGCTGCCACCCCATGTGGGGTCCACCAATGAGGGGAAGCCGCCGCGTTGGTTGTGGTCCCACGCCTCGGGTTGCTGTCC
>CADBBP010000042.1 GCA_902792855.1 uncultured Prevotellaceae bacterium | reverse complement strand
GTGTTTCAACGGAGAAAGCGACACCCACCGGGCAGTGTCTCTCCATCATGCCATTATCGTTTATGAATTGTGAATTATGAAATTTCGCCGCTAAGATAAACGTTTTTCTCCACTTTTCAAAGCGAGCAGCAAGTTTTTTTCTACAACTTCCTCAAAATCCCTAACAAAGGGCTGACAACCTTGTCATTCATCGCTTGCAAGGCTGCACATAATACCAATAAACCATCATTGCTGTAGGGACTGATTTCATATCATCATCGTACCAAGAGGTAAGGGGTTATTGTTTGGGAAAACATTCTTGCTATGACTTGTAATAGTTAAGCGAATAATTTCCAGGAGTGTCCTAACGGGCAGAATCAAAAAGATGATTCGCTTCATGGTTACGAAACTATAGAAGAATAATAATAAAAAAACATAAAACTTCAAGGAGTTATGCTTATATATGTGAAATAATACTTACCTTTGCCAAAATTGGGGAGTGGAATGCAATTCCTATTTATCCCGATGAACAAACTACCCTCAGAAGACATCACCAACTACTACAAATAATTATGAGACATCTTACATCCATCCTGATGGGATTGCTGTTCCCCTTGTCGCTGTTGGCGCAAGGTTGGGAGAGCGAGTATGCCAAGATTGAGAACAGCATTCGCAAGGTGCAGTTTCCCGACAAGAGTTTCGTCATCACCAAGTATGGCGCGTCGCCCGATGCCACAGCCGCCAAGAACCAAGAAGCCATCAACAAGGCCATTGCCGCCTGTTCGAAAGCCGGCGGCGGCAAGGTGGTTGTTCCAGCCGGCACCTGGACCACCGGCGCCCTTCGCCTGAAGAGCCATGTGAACCTTGTGGTAGAGAAGGACGCCCGCCTGCTCTTCGCCTTCGACCCCTCGCTCTACCCCACCGTGCTCACCCGCTGGGAGGGCATCGACGTTTACAATTACTCCCCCTGCATCTACGCCTACGGCGAGACCGACGTAGCCATCACCGGCCAAGGCACCATCGACGGCAACGGAAGCCGCGAGACATGGTGGCCATGGTGCGGCGCCCCCCGCTACGGATGGACGGAAGCCACCCCCGAGCACCAGCGCGAGACGCGCCCCCAACTGCTGCGCATGGCCGAGGACGGCAAGGATGTTGAAGAGAGGCAGTTCGGCCCCGGCAAGGGCCTACGCCCCCAACTCATCAACCTCTACAAGTGCGACGGCATCCTTTTGGAAGATGTGACATTGGTGAACTCCCCCTTCTGGGTAGTCCATCCCCTCATGAGCACCGACATCACCGTCCGCGGCTTGAAGATATGGAACGAAGGCCCCAACGGCGACGGTTGCGACCCCGAGTCGTGCGACCGCGTGCTGATAGAGAACTGCCTCTTCCACACCGGCGACGACTGCATCGCCATCAAGAGCGGCCGCAACGTCGATGGCCGCAAGTGGAACATCCCGAGCCAGAACATCATCGTTCGCAACTGCGAGATGCAGGACGGCCACGGCGGCGTGGTCATCGGCTCCGAAATCTCCGGCGGTTGCCGCAACGTGTATGTGGAGAACTGCAAGATGGACTCCCCCAACCTGGACCGCGTGCTTCGCATCAAGACCAACTCATGCCGTGGCGGCGTGATAGAGAACATCTACATGCGCAAGGTTGAAGTTGGCGAGTGCCGCGAGGCCGTGATGCGCATCAACCTCAACTACGAGCCGAAGGAGAACTGCTGCCGCGGGTTCAACCCCACCGTCCGCAACGTCTACATGGAGGACGTCACCTGCAACAAGAGCAAGTACGGTCTGCTGCTCAACGGTCTTGACGACGCCGACAACATCTACAACATCAACGTGAAGAACTGCCGCTTCGACGGCGTGGGCGAGAGCGGTCTCCACCGCACCGGCCTGAGCCACGACCTTCACCTCGACAACGTCTTCGCCAACGGTTCCCTGCTGCTCACCGAGAACCCCTACGAGCACTACAGCGAGTGGCTCACCTACTCCGAGATGCAGCGCGTGCCCAAGTCCTACCTCCTCGACTTCTCCACGAAGCCCAAATGGAGTTACGTGATGGGCATCGAACTGGAAAGCATGCTCGACACCTACCTTGCCTACGGCGGCGACAAAATCATGAACTACTGCAAGGAATACACCGACACGATGATTGACAGCAAGGGTGTCATCCGCGGCTACAACATCTTGGACTACAACCTCGACAACATCCGCACCGGGCATTTCGTCACCCGCATGTACCAACTCGCCCCCGAGAAGAAGAACCTCGTGGCGATGCAGACGATGATGAAGCAGCTCGACAAGCAGCCCCGCACGGTGGTTGACAAGGTATATTGGCACAAGGCCATCTACGCCTACCAAGTATGGCTCGACGGCATCTTCATGGGCCTTCCCTACCGCGCCCTCACCGCCTCCAACCTGCTGAAGCCCTCAAAAGCGAAGAAGATTTACGACGATGCCGTCAACCAGGTGAGCATCACCTACGACCGCACGCTGGACCCCAAGACGGGCCTCAACCGCCACGCCTACGACGAGAACCGCAACATGTTCTGGGCCGACAAGACGACGGGCCTGAGCCAACACTGCTGGGGCCGCGCACAAGGCTGGTACACCATGGCTTTGATTGAGTTGCTCGACGCCGTACCGGAGGACTACGCCCGCCGTGGCGAGTTGGTGGAACTGCTGCGCAAGGACCTCGACGCCGTCATCAAATGGCAGGACAAGAAAAGCGGTGTGTGGTACCAAGTGATGGACTCCCCCGAGCGCGAGGGCAACTACTTGGAGAGCACCTGTTCCTCTATGTTCGCCTACGCCCTGCTCAAGGCCTACCGCAAGGGCTACCTTGGCGAGAAATACCGCGACGCCGGTGTGAAGGCCTACAACGGCATCCTCAAGCACTTCATCCGTGTGAACGCCGACAAGACCATCTCGCTCACCTCCTGCTGCTCCGTCGCCGGCCTTGGTCCGGGCATCAGTCCCGAGGTGGAAGCCGCCCTGAAGCGCATCAACCCGAAGGCGAAGGCCAAGGAGAACACCCGGCGCGACGGTTCCTACGAATACTACCTCAGCGAGAGCGTGCGCGACAACGACGCCAAGGGTGTCGGCCCCTTCATCTGGGCCTCGCTCGAAATGGAGCGCATGGGGTTGAAGTAAAACTCACGAAAACAAGTATAACCATTCAACGATATTTTTTAACACGAATTACCACGAATTAATCAGAAATTTTTAACGAAATGGACGTAAATATTCATAAATAATTATTATGGTAATTATATGTTAAAAAAATATTCGCAGAATAGGTTACAAGCAAACTACACAAATTAAAAACCATCATTATGAAACAAATCATCATTGCCTTCCTCACCCTCATGGCCGTGACGGCCGTGAGGGCGCAGGTTCCAGCATTCCCCGGTGCGGAGGGTCATGGCCGCTATGTCACCGGCGGTCGCGGCGGAGAAGTCATCCATGTGACCAACCTCAACAACAGCGGCGCCGGCTCCCTCCGTGCTGCTGTCAGCGGCAGCAACAAGAAAATCATCGTCTTCGACGTGGGCGGCGTCATCCCACTTTCAAGCGACCTCTCCATTGGCGACAACACCACCATTGCCGGACAGACCGCCCCCTATCCGGGCATCACCCTGCGCTACTACACCGTGCGCCCCGGCAACAACAACATCATCCGCTTCATCCGCATTCGTCGTGGTGAGGAGAAAGACCTGAACGACGGTGCCGACGCCATCTGGAACCGCGAGAAGAGCAGTATTATCCTTGACCATTGCTCTTTCTCCTGGAGCATCGACGAGGTGGCCTCTTTTTATGACAACAACAACTTCACCATGCAGTGGTGCACCATCGCCGAGAGCCTCGTCGATGCCGGCCACGGCAAGGGCGCCCATGGCTACGGCGGCATCTGGGGCGGCAAACTCGCCTCCTTCCATCACAACCTCATCGCCCACGTGGCCAACCGCTCGCCACGCTTCTGCGGCGCACGTTACGTATCCAACATTTACCAGTCAAACACGGAGTACAGCACCTACCAATGGGCGAACCCCGTTCAGGCGGAGAACGTGGACTTCCGCAACTGCGTGATTTACAACTGCGGCAACGGCTGCTACGGCGGTCCGGGCGGCGGCCAGATCAACATGGTGAACAACTACTACAAGTCAGGGCCGGCAGGAGCCACCAGCCGCATCACCCAAGTTTCCGTGGCCAACGAGGGCAACTCTAAAGACAAGCCCGACTACTGGACGATGACCAGCCGCTACTACATCAACGGCAACCGTCTCAACAACACGTCCAACGCCGACTGGGGCTATGTCATCTACGACAGCGGCGTCTATACCTCCAACAACGAAAAATACTCCGCCGACCCCGGCAACTACTACGGGAGCGGCGTGGAGCACAAAACCATCAGCGGGGTGAGTTGCGTGAGAATCAAGATGGACAGTCCGGCCCCCACCGGTGAAGTCACCACGCACACCGCCGTGAAGGCCTTCGACAAGGTGCTTGCCCACGCCGGAGCCTCCCTTGACCGCGACAATGTAGATGCACGTTATATGACAGAAGCCCAGAACGGCACAGCCACCTACACCGGTTCGGTATCAGGCAAGCAAGGTCGCATCGACCGCGTGAGCGACGTGAACGGCTACACGGAGGCCAATTTCGGCACCGGCTCCCGCGACTCCAACTACGACACCGACCGCGACGGCATCCCCGATGACTGGGAGACCGTCAACGGCCTCAACCCCAACGACGCGAGCGACGCAAAGGCCTACACCATCGACCCAGAGGGTTGGTACTGCAACTTGGAAGTGTTTCTCAATTCCATCGTGGAAGACATCATGAAGGAAGAGAACGAAGATGCCACCGAGGCAGTGGAAGATTATTATCCTCCTTACACCAAGGTTGTGAAGGAAGACCCGACGCAGGACGAGGTGACCTACACCATTGCCCAAAGCACCTACTTGAACAGTCCTGCTGATGCAGAATGGGCGTTTGCCGAGGGTATCACGGTGACCAACAACAATTCGAAGAAATACGGTGCAGGTTATGAGGACGGCATCAAATACTCCGCCGGCGTGAAACACACCATCTCGCTGCCCGAGGGCTTCAACCTCACCAAGGTCACCATCACGGGTTATGACAACTACTCCGAGGCCGATGCCTACCTCTCGGAACTGAACGGCACCACCTACAGTTCCACGCAGTATGTCTTCCCGAAAAAGACGTCATCCGGCACCTACACCGTGCAGTCCTACAACATCACCTTCCCTGAGGCCGTCACCGGCTCGTTCACCATCACCCCTGCCGGCAAGCAAGTGGTGTGGGTGCTCGCCCTGACAGGCTACTATGAGCAAGAGGAAGACACGGGCGAGCCGGCGGAGTACACCATCTCCGACGCCACCCATACGAGCGACCCTGCCAAGGCGCAATGGGGTTTCCAGAACGGCATCACCGTGACCAACAAGAATGACAAGGGGTACACCACAGGTTTTGAGAACGGCATCAAGTACTCCGCAGGTGTGCAATACACCATCCTACTGCCCGACGACTTCCACGTGGAGAAAGCCACCTTCGCCGGGTATGACAACTATGATGGCAGCGACTCCTACATCAATGAGTGCAACGGTGTCAACTACCCCTCCACGACGTATGTCTATCCCAAGAAGGACAGCAGCGGCAACTACACGTGGACGAGCCATGAGATCACCTTCGACACGCCGGTCGATGGTTCGCTCACCTTCACCGCTGCCGGCAAGCAGGTGGTGTGGGTCATCACCCTCTCCGGCAAAGTGGGTGGCAGCGTCACGCCGCCTCCGACGAAACTGCCTGGCGATGCCAACGATGACGGCGTGGTGTCCATCTCCGACGTCACCGCCGTCGTGGACTGCGTCCTCGGCAATCCCCCTGCTGGTTTCAACTTCACCAACGCCGACGTCAATGAGGATGGCAAGATGGATGTCACGGACATCACCCTCATCGTGGACATCATATTGAAAAATTAAAGATGAAAATGAAGAGACGAGAAGATGAAAGAAGGAGGTATTGAGGGGCACCAAGATATCTTTGTAATACACGCTGGAGGCCGGCATTGCCGACCTCCATTTATTTGTTTTGCTTCTTTTTTTCAAAAAAAAGCGTGAAAATCGTTCCGTTTGGAGATTTTTTTGTAAGTTTGCAATCAACTAACCAATATCAACATCAAAAAACACATTATGAGAAAACAACTACGACTATTCATGCTGACACTGCTGTCCGTGGTGTTCGGCACTGCGTGGGGTGGCAGCATCACCTTCGCAGACTTGGGGTTGGAAAACAGCGTCCAGTATTCCGACCCATTCGACGGTGGCGACTTCACCGTCACTTTCTCTGGTGGTGCCAATGACGGCAAGTACTACACCACCGGCCAAGGCATCCGTGTCTATGGCAACGGCACGATGACCGTTGCAGCGAAGAGCGGCAGCCACCTCACCAAAGTTGCCATCACCTTTGCAGGCGACACCTATCGTCCGGAGAGTGCCGACGTGGTGGACACCGGCAGCTACGACCCCGAGAGCGGCGTGTGGACCGGCTCCGCCTCCTCAGTAGCCTTCACCCGTCCTACGGGCAGCGGGCACTGGCGCATCCAGGTGGTGGAAGCCACCGTGGAAGGCGGCTCTACGGTGGAGAAGACCACCCCCACCCTCTCCTTCGAGCCCTCCTCGCTCACCATCACCAAGGGCGAAGCGTTCACCGAACCCGTTCTGAGCTATGACGGCGACGGCCAGGTGACCTACTCCATCGACAAGGAGTCCGTGGCCACCATCAACGCCTCCACCGGCAAGCTCACCATCGTGGGCATCGGTACGGCGAACATCACCGCCACCGCTGAAGAGACCGCCAACTACAAGCGCGGCACGGCAAGCTACAGTCTGAAAGTGGAGGCTGGCGAGACACCCGACGAGGGCGACGCCATCGTCTTCGCCGAGTTGGGCTTGGAGAACGCCGTCCAATACCCCGACCCGTTTGACGGCGGCACGTTCACCGTCACCTTCGCCGGCGGCGCCAACGACGGCAAGTACTACAACACCGGCCAGGGCATCCGCGTCTATGGCAATGGCACGATGACCGTTGCAGCGAAGAGCGGCAACCTGACAAAGGTGATTGTCACCTTCGACAACAGCAACCGTCCTGAGAGTGCCGACGTGGTGGACACCGGCACCTTCGACCCCGGCACCGGCGTGTGGGCAGGCCAGTCCCCCACCGTCACCTTCACCCGTCCGGCCGGCACCGGCCACTGGCGTGTTCAGAAAGTGGCAGCCGTGATTGACGGCGAGGCCCCGGCCCCACGTCTCACCATCAGCGGCACGACACCGTTCAAAGGCTCCACGAAGGTGACCATCACCCCCTCCAATCCCGACTACGCCGTCTATTACACCACCGACGGCTCCAACCCCACCACCAACCCCACCACCTACACCGGCCCCTTCACCATCACCGAGACAACGACGGTGAAAGCCGTTGAGGAAGACTGGGCAGGCGAGATGAGCGCCGTGGTGGAGAAGACCTTCGTCAAGGAGGAGACTCCCGACGTGACCACCGTGGCCGACATCGCCGCCTTCAAGGCTTTGGAGGACGGCAAGGAAGCCACCCTCACGCTGACCAATGCGCAAGTGCTCTACGCCGGCACCAACGACATCTACGTCCGTGACGCCTCCGGCGCCATCGACTTCTACAACACCGGCCTGAGCCTCTCCACCGGCCAGGTGCTCAACGGCTCCGTGACAGGCAAGCGCGCCACCTACAACAGCATCCCTGAGTTGGCCAAGAGCGACAACACCTCCATGGCCGGCATCACCGCCACAAGCGGCACTGCCGTGGCAAAGACCGTCACAGTGGCCCAGGCCAAGGCCGAGGCCTATTTCTGCGACCTCATCCGCATCGAGGGAGTGAAAGTTGTGTCGAAGCAAGAAGGCAGCTACACCAACATCTACGCCTACGTGGGCAACGACTCCATCTGGATTTACGACCGCTTCAAAGTGGGGTTGGGCGACTGGAACGAGAACGACACCTACAACGTGGAAGGCATCCTCGTACCCTACAAGGGCTTCTATGAGGTCTATCTCACACAACCGCTCACAGGTGGCACCACACCTCCCGACCCTGTTGTCACCGTATGCGACAACATCGCCGCCTTCAAGGCCCTCGCGAGCGGCACGGAGGCAGAGTTGAAGCTTAACAACGCCCAGGTGCTCTACGCCAATGGCCGCGATGTGTATGTGCGCGACGCCTCCGGCGCCATCGAGTTCTACAACCTCGGCATCGACTTTGCCACCAACCAAGTGCTCAACGGCAGCATCATCGGCAAGTACAGCCCCTACCAGGGACTGCCCGAGATTGCCAAGACCGACAAGACCAACGCTGAGAAATTCACTGCCAGCGAGGGTGCCGCCGCCCAGCCTCTGACCATCGGCATTGCCGCCGCCCAGGAAGAGAAGTACCTTTGCGAACTGCTGAAATTCTCCAACGTGACCATCAGCGCCGATGCCATCAGCGACGGTTCCGCCACGCTCACCCTCTACAACAAGTTTGGCCTTGACCTCCCGTCAGAAGCCACCACCGGCGACGTCACCGGCATCCTCGTCATATTCAAGGAAGCCTACCAGCTCTATCCCATCAGCATTGGTGGAGGCCAGACACCACCTGACCCACAAATCACGGTGTGCGACAACATCGCAGCCTTCAAGGCCCTTGAGAGCGGCACGGAGGCAGAGTTGAAGCTCAACAACGCCCAGGTGGTTTACGCCAATGGCCGCGACGTTTACGTGCGCGACGCCTCCGGTGCCATCGAGTTCTACAACCTCGGCATCGAGTACGCCACCAACCAGGTGCTCAACGGCAGCATCATCGGCAAGTACAGCCCCTTCCAGGGATTGCCCGAGATTGTCAAGACCGACAATACCAATGCAGAGAAATACACGGTCAGCGCAGGTGCTGAAGCCCAGCCTGTTGCCATCGGTGTTGCCGCCGCCCAGGAAGAGAAATACCTTTGCGACCTGCTGAAGTTCTCCGGTGTGACCATCAGTGCCGATGCCATCAGCGACGGCTCCGCCACGCTCACCCTCTTCAACAAGTTCAAGATTGACCTTCCCGAAGACGGAGCCACTGGCGACGTCACCGGCATCCTCGTGATGTACAAAGACGCCTACCAACTCTATCCCATCAGCATCAACACGGGCGACACTCCGCAGCCCAGTCTGCCGGTTTGCGACAACATCGCAGCCTTCAAGGCCCTTGAGAGCGGCACGGAAGCAGAGTTGAAGCTCAACAACGCCCAGGTGGTTTACGCCAATGGCCGCGACGTCTTCGTGCGCGACGCCTCCGGTGCCATCGAGTTCTACAACCTCGGCATTGAGTTTGCCACCAACCAGGTGCTCAACGGCAGCATCATCGGCAAGTACAGCCCCTACCAGGGATTGCCCGAGATTGCCAAGACCGACAAGACCTCCGCAGAGAAATACACGGTCAGCGAGGGTGCTGAGGCTCAGCCCGTTTCACTCACCGTGGCCGCTTCGCAGGATGCCAAATATCTTTGCGACCTGCTGAAGTTCTCTGGCGTGACCATCAATGCCGACGCCATCAGCGACGCTTCTGGTTCGCTTGCCATCTTCAACAAGTTCAAGATTGAGGTTCCCGAGGCTGGCGCCACCGGCGATGTCATCGGCATCCTCGTCATGTACAAGGAGGCTTACCAACTCTATCCCATTAGCATCGACACAAGCAATGGCATCAGCATGACGACCGTCGAGACAGCCACCAACGCCCCGGCCTACAACCTTGCTGGTCAGCGTGTGGGCGACAACTTCAAGGGTGTCGTCATCGTGAATGGAAAGAAAGTTGTAAGGAAATAGTTTAACAAAATCTTGCATCAATGAAGGATGCTGAATGGGTTGCCATTCAGCATCCTTTTCTTATGACCTCGCGAACATACCACTCCCCTCTCCCGTCGGAGAGGGGTCGGGGGTGAGGCTTGTCGGAGAGGGGTCGGGGGTGAGGCTTTACATACCTGTGGCTTGCCTCATTCCTTCGAGGAATTGCTCTTGCAGTTGTCGGGCAAGCATGTTGTTGGGATTGATTTTGAGGGCTTTCTCGTAGTTTTGCAGGACATCGATGTAGTATTTCTGGCCGTTGTTTGCCGGGTCTTGCACAATGCGCACCATGTAGAGGAACCCCGTCAAGGTGCAGATGTCGGAGGCGTCGGCATTCTTCATCCCCTCCATCTTGGAGATGACTTGCCGTGCCTCCTCCAGAGCATTCTCCGCTTGCTCGTGGTGAGGATTCATCACAGCGAAGTTGAGGCACTGCAGGGCCGTCAGGTATTTTGGTTGGATGCTGTCGGGAAACATGGCGTCAATGCGCTTGAGTTCCGCGATGCAGTTGAGACAAGCCTCCGGGGTGGGTTGGCCTACTTTGCTGAGCGACTGGTCCAAGAGTTCTTTCATGGACATTGTTTGTGCATTCATTGTCAGAGCAGCCATGCAGAAGAGGACGATGGTTGCCACACGCTGTTTAAAAATTTGAGATGTCATAAGCTTTAGTATTTTTAAGTGAAACAAATATTCCGATGTATAAGAAGCGGTTGTATGAGGCCGTGACGGGCAAACCCTTGCTGTCGTAGCCGAAGATGTTGTTGCGTCCGAGGATGTTGCTCAGCGATGCATAGACGATGACTTTGGGGTGCACGAGTTGTGTGACACAGGCGTCCACGCTGTTGTAGTGGGGCGTGTCGGCCAAGGGGAAGCATCGGCTGCTTGCATAAGACTCCGTGAGCGAGAGGATGGTCTTTCCGATGGCGTATTTCGCCGTGACCCTCAGGTTGTGTCGCGAGACATATTCGGGAGTGCGCATCCGGTCGTAGTCGTGGTATCGTCGTTTGGAATCATTGAGGGAATAAGAGACGATGGTGGAGAGTCCCTTGACGAGCGTGTGGTTCTCCACGAACACGTCCACACCCCTGCTCATGCCATGGCCGTGAGGTTGGTAGAGGCCGTTCTCCCACAGAGGGAGGTTGCGGTATCTCTTCCAATAAGGTTCGATGCGGAGCAGCGTGCCTTTCGTCTTGTATTGCAAGGAGAGGATGAGGTGGTCGGCCGTGGCCTGCCTTAGTTCGTTGCCACCCTGCATCATGTACTCATCGGCGGCAGCCTGGCTGTAACGGCCCGCTACGAGAGAGAGTTGCAAGCGTTTGTCGGGAATGTAGCTCAGCGTGGCTCTTGGCATCAGCAACCAATGGGCTTTCATCATTTCCGCCCTTGCAGAGAGATGGGCGAACAGTTGGTTGGTGATGCGCCAATGAGCGTCGGTATGGGCCGCCAGGATGTTGTATTGCATGGGGCATCGCAGGCTGTCGTATCTCATCCTGCTGTTGCGAAGATAGTCCTCCACCCCCACCGACATCCTCCAGTCGCGGGAGAGCACCTTTCCTGCCTCCGCCTTCAGGTGGACCTCGTTTCGGAAATGATGATAATGGTCTCCTGGCACCCGTGCGTCGTCGATGTCGCTGAGCACAGACGAGTTGGCAGCGCCAAGAAAGAGTCTGCCCCCTTTGGGGAAAGTCTTTGTAGTGGTGATGTTGGCGTAGATGTTGTGCTCCCGTAGCGAGAGACGACGCCCCTCCATGACCTGCCCCACGGAAGTCAGGTCGTAACCGGCGTAAGTCTTCATCACGCTCGATGTGGAGAACTCCCTTTTGTACTGCATCTCACCGGAGAACTTTCGATAGGGCCGTGTGTAGTCGTTGCGGTCGGGGAAGAGGCGGTTGTAGAGTTGCATGCTCGTCAGAGCGGCATTGGCCGAGAGGCTTCCATGGTCAAAGGTCTTGGTGCCACCGACATTCCAGTCCACCAACGACGCACTCACCCCATATTTGTCGCTCGAGGCCATGTCGGTTGTCTCCATCGGCAGAATGGATGAGAGTGCCTGCCCATATTCACCGTCGTAACCACCTGTGGAGAAGTTGACACCCTTGAAGAGGAAGGGCGAGAATCGTCCCCTGACGGCATTGTTCTCCGTATTGGTGGAATAAGGCATCAGCACGTGCATCCTGTTGACGAATGTCTGGCACTCCTCGCTGTCCCCACCTCTGACATATAGCTTGCCATCCTCTCCCACCTTCTGCGTGCCGGGCAGCGTCTGCAACGCCCCCACGATGTCGCCACAGGAACTGCCTGTGAACACCACGTCGAGGGCGTCCATCGTTTGGCAACTTGCACCTTTTCCGAAGTTGAAGGAGCTGGCGGTCACCACCACCTCGTCGATGGGTGTCGCCCGTTCGCGCATGACGATGGCGAGGCCGTTCATTTTTGCCACGTCGGCGGTCATGGCATGGTCATCATATCCCATGTAAGTGACCTTTAGCGTGACCTCGCCCGTCCGTGCCGTTGTGAACGAGAACCTGCCGAGGGTGTCGGTGAGGCATCCGTCGATGGTGCCCATGACGAAGACGTTGGCCCCCGTGAGAGGTTGCCGTCCGTCGGTGACGATGCCTGTGATGGTCTGTGCTGCCACTTGACAGGCTGCCATCAGTGCGAGAATGAGGGTTGTTAGTCGATGTTTCATGCCGCAAAGATACGTCATGAAAGCATAGCCTCCAAATATCCGTGCCAGACAGCTAAAGAAGCTGACAGACAGCTAAGTGTCAGTGCGAATGACTAAGAAAAATGACGAATGACTAAGCAATGAAAGCCTTCAGTTTTGGCACGTAAGAGCGTGCCACGGGAATGGTGACGGCGCAAGTGCCGAGTGTCAGTTGGTAGCCGTTGGAGTTTCCCCTTGCCGCGGTGATGTTGTTCACATTGACGACGAATGAGCGGTGGCATTGGAAGATGTTCTCATAGTCCTTCAATGCCTCCATCGCCGCGGTCAGCGTGGTATGCACCTCCACCGTCTCGGGTTTGCCGTCTTTCATGTAGCAGACGGCGACGTTGTTCTTCCTTGCTTCCATGTAGAGCAGGCTGTTGATGGGAATGCATAGGTCGTTTGCCCTGACGTTGGTGTCGTGGATGGTGATGAGAATGTCCTTCTGCTCTTCCGTCGTGTTGCTGAGCAACATCTCCATCTTGTCGCGTAGGAGGCGGTTGTATGCCAAGCTAATGGATGCAGCCGTCAAGATGAGGCCAAGAAGGATGGTCCAATAAAGGAACAACAAGAAGAAGCCCAGGGTGAGTGGATAATGGAAGATGTATGAGAAGAAGAGGTAATTGCACACGGCAATAAACAGCACCAGTCCAATAAAGGCGCAGCCGTGATGCCATACCCGCCAAGGGTTGACCCGACGTACCACATGGATGAGCACCAGCCATCCGTAAAAAGCATAACAGCAGGTGGTGACCAAGCCGAACATCAGTGCCACCAGGAATTTGTTCCCCTGGTATTGGCTGAAACCGAAGGGCTGCAGCAGGAAGAGTATCGCCCAGATGACGACCCCATAGATGATGCTTTCGCGTATCAGCAGCCAGCCACCCCGCTGTCTGAACGGGTATTTGCGATTGATGAATGCCATGCCTCTTATTTGCTTTCAGAGATGTTCGTTTTCCGAATGCAAAGTTACGAAGATTTTTGGAAATACCGTATGGGCAACAGAAAATAACTTGATTTACGAACTATTCAGCGAATATAATTTTCAACACGAATTATCGCGAATTGGACATAAATTATTCAATGAATTGGACATAAATCATAAGTTTCGACCAGCACGGTTGAAACGGAAAGGGCAAAAGAATGGTGTTTTGGTGAGGCTTTTGCCCTGCCGCTTGGTTTTAGGGATTATATGAAGTAATTCCCTACGTGCGCACGGGTCTTAGCATTAGCTTTTGTGGGATGAGGTGCATACGGAAAAAGGGAATAAACACTGTTTTTTCATCGCTCAAGTAGAAAATATTTCTTCAAGAGTGGTGATTTCTCCTTTTTTTATTACCTTTGTCATGTCATTCAGAATTATGCTGCTTTTTACTTGCATCAGCAAGGGAAGTGGGAATCCTGAGATGGCGCAAATCCTGGGTGTCCATCTGTTGCCCATGGACTTGCAAAAACTATTCTATCAACTTGACGCGGAATAAAAGGTAATCAAGAAGTCATGTCAAACAAGGCAAAGAAACAACACAACAACATCCTGCTTGCCATTGCAGGTTTTTCAACAGTAGTGGTCATCGTGGCCCTCATCGGTTTTCTCGCGTTGGACCGCGACCCAGACTTGATTCAGGGTCAGGTGGAGGTGGAAGAATACCGTGTGTCGAGCAAGGTGCCCGGGCGCATCGCCAAGCTCTGCGTGGAGGAAGGCGATTTCGTACATGCCGGCGACACCCTCGCGATTATCGATGCTCCGGAGGTACACGCCAAGAAAGTGCAGGCAGAGAGTGCTCGCAACGCCGCCTCCGCCATTCATGAGATGGCCGACAACGGCGCCCGCGAGGAGACCATCCGCGGCGCCTTCGAGCTCTTGCAGCAAGCGAAGGCCGCCAACGACATCGCCCACAAGACCTTCGAGCGCATCAACAACCTCTACAAGGAGGGCGTGGTGACCGCCCAGCGTCGCGACGAAGCCCAGGCCGCCGTGGAAGCCACCGACGCCCAGGTGAAAGCCGCCCAAAGCCAATATGACATGGCCCGCAACGGCACCCGCTACGAGGAGCGCAAGGCATCGTCAGCCCAAGTGAACCAGGCCAGCGGCGCCATCATGGAGGTGAACTCCTACCTGAACGAGACCATCCAGGTGGCCCAGATGGACGGCGAGGTGAAGGAAGTCTATCCCAAGGTAGGCGAATTGGTAGGCACCGGCACTCCCATCATGACCATCGCGTTGATGGACGACATGTGGGGCACGTTCAACATCCGCGAGGACCAGTTGAAAGGGATGAAGACAGGCGACGAACTGACCGTTCATGTCCCGGCGTATGAGAAGGATGTCAAGATGAAGGTTTACTACATGAAGGACCAAGGCAGTTATGCCGTGTGGAAAGCGACGAAGGCCAATGGTCAATATGACATGAAGACTTTCGAGGTGAGAGCCAGGCCCACGGAGAAGATTGACGGTCTGCTTCCTGGCATGTCGCTGATACTCAAGTATGAAAAGTCTGACGTTCAATGAATTTCTTCATTCGGATTAAAGACCTGATGCTGCGTGAGTTGCGCATCCTCAGCAAGAATCACATGTACGGCTTCTGCATGGTGGTGTTTCCCTTGCTGACGATGGTCTTTTTCACCACATTCTTGGACGAGGGTTTGCCAGAAGACATGCCTATTGGCGTGGTGGACTTGGACAACAGCCACACCTCTCGTAGCCTTGTGCGCACGCTCGACGCCTTCCAGAACTCGAAGGTTGTGGCCCGCTACCCTTCGGTGAGCGAGGCCCGTTGCGCCATGCAGGAAAACAAGATTTACGCCTTTCTCTACATCCCCAAGGGGCTGTCGGAAAAGTTGCTTTCCGGCCGCCAGCCCAAAGTGTCTTATTACTACACGATGACTTGCATGACGGCAGGCTCCCTGACGATGAAGGACCTGAAGACCATCTCCACGCTTGGTTCCGCCTCTGTGGGTCAGGCCACGTTGTCAGGCAAGGGCCTCGCCCCCGAGCAAATCCAGTCGTTCCTGCAACCCATTCGCATCGACACCCACCAGATAGGCAACCCCGAGGGTAGTTACAACGTCTATCTCACCACCGCCCTTGTCCCTGGCATCATGATGCTTTTCATGATGCTGCTCTCCGCCTATTCCTTGGGCATGGAGTTGAAGTTCGACACCGGCAAGGAATGGCTGCAAAAGGCGGGCGGCAACATCGTGGTGGCCATCATCGGCAAATTCCTCATCCACACGTTGGTGTTCCTCACTGTCGTCCTGCTATTCCAGTATTACATCTACAGCGTGCTTCACTTCCCCCGTATGGGGAGTGTCTTCGACATTGTCCGGCTTTGCTTTCTCCAAGTCATCGCCTCCATCGGTTTCGGCATATTCGCCTTCGGCCTGATGCCCTCTCTCCGCATGTCGATGAGTATCTGCTCGCTGTGGGCCGTCCTTAGCATCTCGATGGCCGGCTCCGCATTCCCCGTGATGGCCATGGACCCACCGCTTCAATCTCTCTCCTGGCTGTTTCCCCTGCGCCACTATTTCATGCTCTACCAGGTGACGGTGTTCAACGGGTTCCCCCTCATCGACGCTTGGTTCCACCTTGTGGCCCTTGTTGCTTTCACGCTGCTGCCATGGTTCGTGGTCAAGAAAATCAAAAATGCCATGCTCACCTATGTCTATATACCGTAAGATTTCAAGCACCATCCACGACCTGGCCTACATCTGGTGGCATGAGATGCGCCAGGTGTTCCGCGACGAGGGCGTGTTCATGTTCCTCATCGTCGTTCCGTTGGGCTATCCCCTGCTCTATTCATGGATATACAACAACGAGACGGTGCACGAAGTGCCGGTGGTGGTGGTGGACCAGTCGCACTCAAGCCTGTCCCGGCAGTTCATCCGCGACTGCGACGCCTCTCCCGATGTCCACATCGCCTACCATGCCGAAGACCTCGACGAGGCGAAGTCGCTTGTCAGCAAGCAGTTGGCCAAGGGAGTGTATCTCATCCCCTCCGACTTCTCCACCCGCATCAACCGGATGGAGCAAGGCGTGGTGAGCGTCTATTGCGACATGTCGATCATGCTCTATTACAAGGCCATCTTCCAAGTTGCCTCGGTGGTGTCGATGAAGATGGGAGCAGAAATCCAGACCAAGCTATCGGGAAACTACACCAAGCATGAGGAGGTCATCAGTGCGGCGCCGTTGGCGTCCGAGGATGTCACCTTGTTCAATCCCACCGGCGGCTATGGCAGTTGCATCCTTCCCGCGGTGCTGATGCTCATCCTTCAGCAGACGCTTGCTTTGGGCATCGGCCTGTCGGCAGGCACCGCCCGTGAGCGGAACCGCAACGGCCAACTCGTCCCCGACGATGACAAGCACTACAGCGGTGCCTATCGCATCGTATGCGGCAAGTTCCTCTGCTATGCCATGGTGTTCTCCGTGATGGGAGCGTATTTGTCGATGGTCGTCCCGAAGTTGTTCTCCTTCCCCATGCTCGGCAGTTGGCAGAGCTTGATGCTCATCCTTGTGCCCTACATCACGGCATGCATCTTCTTTGGCATGGCGGTCTCGTGCATGGTGCGCTACCGTGAGAACGTGATGCTCATCATGGTGTTTGTCTCCGTTCCGCTGCTCTTCCTCAGCGGTGTCTCGTGGCCCCAGAGCAACATCCCCGGCTTCTGGCAGGGTGCGTCGTGGCTGTTCCCCAGCACCTTTGGCATCAGGGCATACATCAAGGTGAACTCCATGGGAGCCTCTTTCAGTCAGGTGCTGCCCGAAGTGCGCTACCTGTGGATACAGGCCGCCTTCTACTTTGGCCTTGCCTGTCTTGTTTACCGCCACCAATTCAGGTTGGCACGAAAGTATTCGGGAGCATGATGGTTTTCACCAATCGCCAAACAGGCACAAAGTCAAGAGCTTCAGCGTGTTATAAAACCTTCAAGTAAAAGAAGCAACTGTTCCTAAAGTTATTAGCATCACATCAACATGAGCAAACAGGCATACGATTTCAATAAGATTTGCTTTGTGGTGATACTACTGGCCATGGCTATGACCTGCACCGCACAGACTCGTCATGAACGGGTGAGGGCGAAATTGGACAGCATCCTCTCCTCCCGCTATTTCAAGACATCCTACGACACGAACTACGTGGTCAGGCCAGCAGAGGGGAAGGTCACGGTGAAACTCCGCCTCAACGAGTCGGGCAACTCCATCCACGCGAAGGGAACGGTGAATGATGTCTATTCGAAGGCCGACCTCAGCACACGCAACAAGACCACCGTCGCCGTGGCTGCCATCTATCGCGGGCTCTCCGTCGGTTTGGCCATCAACCCAGACAAAATAAAGGGTGCTTACAAGGACTACGAGTTTAATATGAATTACTACAGCAGCCGTGTGAGCTTTGACCTCAGCTACCAGCGTTCATCGACGCTGACGGGCGACATCGAGCGGAACGGGGGGACTTTCCACATGCAGGAGGGCAACACCACGATGAAAGTGTTCAACTTGGCGGGCTACTACGCCTTCAATCATCGCAAGTTCTCCTACTCCGCCGCCTTTACGCAGTCGTTCATCCAGCGTCGCTCAGCCGGCTCGTGGTTTGCGGGGTTCAGTTACCAGGGTGGCAGCATCAAGACGACCGACGATTTGAAGGAAAGAAACCCCAATGCTCCGGAAGTGCGGCTCTATATAGGGCATTTTGGCATCGGCGGCGGCTATGGCTACAACCTGGTGTTGGGCAAGAAATGGCTGTTTCACCTTTCCGCCCTGCCCACATTCGTGGTTTACAACCGCAATAATTTCACCATCAACGGCGACCGCAAGTATGCAAAGCACATCAAGGTCAACATGCTTTTCAACGAGCGAGCCGCCATCGTTTATAATTTCTCCCCACGCTTCTTCGCCGGCGCCACGATGACGATGAACAGCTCTATCTTCGACGATGATGCGGTGACCATTAATCAAAACAAGTGGCGCGTACGCGCCTTTGTAGGCGTCAGGCTGTGATTGTAGCCTCACCCCCGACCCCTCTCCGACGGGAGAGGGGAGTGGTATGTTCGCGAAGTCATGGTGTAGGGGCGGACTTTATGTCCGTCCGCTCGCCCGGAAGGGCGAAAAATGTTCGTGAAGTCATGGTGTAGGGGCGGACTTTATGTCCGTCCGCTCGTCCGGAAAGGCGAAAATTGTTCGTGGGCCTTATGGTCGGTGTTGCTGTATGGTTGGACTTTACAAGAAGAAAAAAAACGCTGGACGCTGATAATAAGGATAAAACGAATAAAAAGGAAGGTCTGCGAATAGTCTGAAACGCGATGCTTGATAAAAGGCATGGATGTGGGAAAAAAGAAATAAAAACATTCTTACCTTGACTTGTAACAGTGAAGCGAAGAATTTCAAGGAAGGCCAACATGTCGTCATCGTACCAAGAGACATAGTATAAACGTTTGGGATAAAATCCGACCGCTCAGCATAAAAAACCTCCGAATGGGGCATGTTTTAGAGATTTTATGCTTAACTTTGCCACGCCAAAGCTGATTTTGCTTGTTGTGTTTTGAAACACCAATACCTGAAGCGCATTATTATATTCGTCACACAATGACTTCATTTGGAAAGTATTGCTTATTTTTGCAAGTTGTACTAACTTAACAATAAAGCGATTATGATGAAAAAGACTGTTTTTCTGGCATCCACATTGCTCATGATGTTTCTTTCATGGACATCCATAGCCCATGCCCAAAATATGGGAGAAATGGCTGGCAGTGAGGAGAACACCCTCAACAAGTTGATGAGCATGCTCAACACCATGACCGACGCACAAAAAGAGTATGCACGTGCCAATTGGTTGGTGGTTCCAAAGGAATATGTCAACACTCACGACCATCCATCATCGTTTGTCATCTTCCCCAACCCCACGCCAGACACGCAGAAAGGGAATGAGTGTGCGGCATGTTCCAGTGCCTACCTGCTGCGTTTCTATGGAGAGGATGTGGACGGCGTATCACTCTACCATCAGCCCTCTTTTCCCTGCAAGTATGGCGACGGGGCTTATCCGCGATGTTTCAAGGTTCTTTTTGAGGAACAATACAAGAACTACACGACGGAGTATTTCACGGGTACAACAGACGACCTGAAGAACGCTGTCAGCAAGGGCATTCCAGTCATTGCATTGGTGTTTACTGGCAAGACGCTGCACTATGTGCCGGTGGTGGGGTATGATGAGACACACATCTTCATCCAAGACTCCGTGGAGAAATACAGAAACGCCAAAGACAACAAAGGCTACAACGAGGCATTGGATATCAACACGTTTGACAGGATGTGGAACATACCCATCGAGGCGTGCCAACGAAAAAAGCAGTGAGACAAGATTGTGATTTTTGCAGGGTGCTTGAGGATGGTGGTGGGAATGGCAAAAGCCATTCCCCACGGTGGCGGACAGGCGACGGCGGGGGCAGATGGGGGTGGGAATGGCAAAGGCCATTCCTGGCATTGGATGCATACTCTTGGCGAAGCTTCTCTCATAGGAAGAAACGCGATGACAATTTTTGCAAAATTTATGTAATTACATTCCATAATAGGATGAAAAGAAACATCACAAAATGGCTTCTTATGCCAGTCCTGCTGCTCACTGTGGCGCAGGGCGCATAGGGCATGGGCGGAACGGGTACGAGCAGTGCCCCCTACCTCATCAAGTCGAGTGCCGACTGGAAGGAACTGGCCACCCAGGTGGCGTCGGGCAATTCCTACATCGGCAAGTATTTCATGATGTCGGACGACCTCAACACCGATGGTGTCCAGGTGGGTTCAAAGGAGACCCCCTTCAGCGGCACCTTCGACGGCGACGGCCACACGCTGACCTACAACAAGAGCAACCCCTCCGCCGAGCTCCAATGCGTGGACGAGGAGTGAGCCCGCCCCCTTCGGCTGCCTCAGCGGCGCCACCGTGCGCCATCTGCGCACCACCGGCGAGGTAAACACCAAAAACCGCTACAACGGCGGTGTCGCCGTACCTGAAGATGGTTATTCAGAACGGCGCGTTCGCCGGTTGCAAGAACCTCAAGGAGTTGCGCATGTTCCACTTCGTCCAGGACGGCGGTGACCACTGGGAGACCTTGGGTCCGAAGGACGTCATCCCTGGCGACAACATCTTCGGCACGGCATCTTTGGATGAAAGTACGGCTTGGCTTGTAGCCGAAGACTATGACAAATTCCATGCCGACCAAGCCAAGATACCCGCAGACTTCAAAGTCCTCGTGTCGCCCGACCGCTTCGAGGAATTCCTGAACGACCCCAACTGGGCACGCTACGCCTCCTACATCGAGGCGGTGGACTTCGACCCTCAGAATTAGGCTTGACGGTGTCCTTTTTTTAGACAAGACAGCCTCCATGCGATGTGCATGGAGGCTGTCTTTCTTGTTATTCTTTTCTACAAACTTGCTGCATCATGGTGAAATGCGATGTCACTTGATGGTGATTTTCTTGCCATCACGCACATAGACACCCTTGGTGGGATGGTTCACCTTCACGCCTTGCAAGTTGTACAGCGTGCCTTGATGGCAGTCATTTGCCACCTCATGGATGCCCGTGGTCCCACTTGCCACACCTTGAAGCACGACAGGGTCGCATTGCTTGTTGGTAAGAAGGATGCCATCCACTTGTGCCGGGCCATCATTCCCGCCCTCTGTCTGAAGGGTGATGAGACTGGAGCCATTGTTCACCAGTTCATTGCCATCCATGCTCCACACGACGATGTTCCACGAGCCATCCTCCAACTGCTTTGCGGCGATGTCATGTCCATCCGCCCTTTGCGGATTAAGGACGGCCTCTTTCAGTTTGCAGCCTTGCGGCAGTCTCACGTTCATCTGCAGTGCCGTGTAGTGGTCGAGGTTGTCGAGGAGGATGTCATAGCCCTCCTCACATGCCTTGATTTCCATCTTGTCGAGAGAAAGACTTGCAGGCATCGCCTTGATGCTGCTCACCGCGTTGTAGTTGAGAATCATCATGACGCAAGTCATCACATCGGACACGTTGACCGACCCATCGCCATTGGAATCGGCGTTCTGCTCGTAGAATGGCTCCACCGGTTCTCCCAAGATATGGTTCACCAAGTTCATGACATCGGTGATTGTCAACACTCCGTCGCCATTCACATCGCCAATCATTCCATCGATAATCTCCAACATGCTAATGACCCCATAGTCATTATAAGATGTGGACACGGTAGAGCCCTCTTTAATTTGTGCGAACACCACGTCGTTGAAGAACACGTCGTAGATGTCGGGCGACACAGTGGCATCGACCTCGAGACCAATGCTCATCAGACCATCATCTTTTGTATTGAAACGCTTGATATCGGTAGAGAACACCATGATCATATAAGACCCGTCGGATTGTTGTTTGCAGGAAATGAGGTGCCCGTTAAGTTTTCCAAGCGGCTTGATGTCGTATTTTCCCGACACTTTCTTGATGGAGACACCTTTAGGCAGCACAATTGTGAACTGTGCACCGATGTTCAAACTCTCACTCCCAGATTCATGGAAGGCTACTTTAAGCCTTTCAACTCCAGTTTGCTTGTTGAAGACAAGCGGCTCAGATCCCAGGTGATAGCCAGCAGTAGCCCAGCCGCCAATTACAAGCAATGAGCGCAAACTGGGGAAACCATAATAAAATCCTTTATACGTTTCTTTTTCATTCTCCCATATATCAGTGAAATCCCATCCTTTCGACACGTAAAATCTTTCGAGGGTGGCTGCAGTGTGTGCGATGTCCTTTCCATTGAGCAAATTGTTATCAAACTGTGTCATCTCCACATTGTCAATGGTATATTTGGTTGTTCTCAAAGCCACATTAGCCTTGACGTCGCTATTGGCAGGGATGTTGTATGCCCCACTGCATGCACCAAACACCCTTCCCTTGTGCTGGATGCCTTTAGCAAAATTGAGGCTGAAATTATTGGCAAAGCATGACTCTACGGTTGCCTGCTTGTCACTCGGGACATTGACCTCCCCACAAAC
>CADBBP010000041.1 GCA_902792855.1 uncultured Prevotellaceae bacterium | reverse complement strand
CCAGAGGTCAACGCCCCAAGATGGAGCATGTTTGCCGGAACACCCATCCATTCCCCTTCTCCCTTGAAGCGATAAAAATACTTGATTTTCCTGCTCTGCGCAGGCAACATGGCAGAAAGAGCGATGCTAAGGTGGTCGTCATGGTGAATGGTGACGATGTTGTCACTTGGGCGTATGTTTCCCTTTCGTTCATCGTTTGTTGGTTGTTCACCATTGACGACAAAGTCCGTGAACTGCACCGTGAGCCTTGGATGCTGGGGCATGATGTTTTCCGGCAATATGCCGACATAGCCCGTGTAACATCCAAGCAAAGCCCTTCCGTCTCTCATCGTTGCTGCGGCATCGTTGGAAAAGATGATGTCTTCCAAGCCGTCGGAGGAGAAAAATGGAATACATTTGTATGCGAAGTGCTGGCTGTCGGTGTTTTGGGAGATGATGCATGTCAGTCCGTTGTCGGTGGCCGCCCAGACATGATCGCCGCTCCTTGCCAGCGCCCTTATGGTGTTGTTGGACAAGCCATCGTCGGTGGTGAAATGATTGATGACGGCCTCTTTGCGTCGATATGTCCACAGCCCGTCACGGCTTCCTATGAACAGGATGCTCTTGTTGCAGACAATCATGGACATGACATACGTGCCATTGAGTTTTTCCAACGGTTCAATGTTGACGAAGTGGTTGGCCGAGCAGTCGTAAGCGGAGACCCCCATGGAAGTTCCTATGTACAACAAGTTTTGCGACGTGTCGAAGGCAAGGCACAGGATGCCATTCGACACCAGGAGAGAATTTTCCGTCGTGTAATTGACGATATTCCCATCCGCCATCACCTTCACCACGCCCTTGTCCACGGTGGCCACCCACAAATTGCCACTGTTGTCGGTGGCCATAGCCTTTACATACCTGAGACAGTCATGTTGTGAGAGGATGGGTACGAAAACTCCATTTTGCAGTCGCGCCACACCATTTCCGTAAGTACCGGCGAGCAAGTCTCCATTGGGGAGAAGGGCAAGCGAGGTGATGATGTCGGACGGCAGTTGCCTGCTTGACATAGTGAAATGCGTGGTGGCTCCATCGGGCGACTTCATCATGATTCCCGCCCCGTCGAAACCCACCCACAGGTTTCCCTTGTCATCTTGAAGCAAGGAACTGACATCTTCCTTGTCGTCTGTTGAAACGTGCGTGAAATTGGGGCTGCTCATGTCGGTAAAGGCAACGCCCAACTTTGCCGAGCCCACCCACATGGTGTTGTTGGCGTCGAGGTAGAGGCATGAGATATGGCTGCTGTGGGGTGTGAAGGCACGCATGGCCATCACTTCTCTTATTTCCAAATTCCCTTCCGGATAGTCAAAGACATGTATGCCGGCATTTCCCGTGCCCATCCACAACCTTCCATCATTGTCCTCCAAGAGGGCGTTGAGAAGGACGGGGCCCATTTGTGCCAATTCCGTCGGCTGTCTCCATTCGTGAGTCTTGAGCGAGAACAGCCATTGCGTCCCTACGAGGGTGTGTGAATTGAAGAACCATAATGTCATGTGGCTGTCAAGGAACACCCTGCTGTTGCGGTCGTGTACCAAAAACGATGCCTGTGACAAATGGATGAGACGGTCGGACTTGAGCGAGACCTCATATATTTTATTGTCGGAGTTGACGACGATGGTGGTTCCATTCCTTGACACGATGGACGAAATGGGCGCACCGCTGAAATTGGAAAGCCGATGTATTTTCCGCAGTGAGAAGTCATAATGAAACAGTCCCATATCCGTCGCCGCCCACAAGTTGTGCCGGTCATCCACATAGAAGAGCTCCACCCTTCCTTCCACGCCCAACTTTTCAAGCCTTTTCACGCCGTCCTTCTTCCATGTGTCTGCCAATCGATTGTATGTGAACAGCTCCCCTGCGCAAGACATCCACAGGGTGCTGTCGGCCGTCTCCCTCACCATGGTGACATCGTTGCCTCTCGCCCCAAAATGTTGAGGCATGTAGTTGTGGAAGCGATAACCGTCAAAACGGCTCAGCCCGTTGATGGTGGAGAACCAGACATAGCCATGGCTGTCCCTGACGACATCCCTTACGAAATTGTCGGACAGTCCGTCTTTCACATCCACTTTTCGGAAGAAATAATTGCTGGCAGATGCTGCCAACGCCATCGTCCACGCCAGAAGAAATGTAATAATACGATTGTAGTTCATGGATTAGCTCGTTTTCAGACAAAATTAATCATTTATCGTCATTTTGCCAATCTTTGCCCCACATATTTGTCCAAGGATTATTTTTTTTAACATTTTTCAGCCGAAATGTATTCAATTACATCCATAATGTATCCAAGATACAAATGGGTAGAAAGAGGATATAAAAGGAAAACAACCTTTGCAATAATCCTATTAATTTTGCATCGATAAAAAATGGTTTTACAAACCTGATTAGATGCCTATCATCGTTTATGAAACGATAAAAAGTATCAAATGCAGCACAGCATGGACTCAATTGCAAATCGGACAGGATAGACAGTGCAGAAAATTGTTCCCAGAACAAAAGAAATTTCACATGAAACAACGGAGAACTTGAGGGCGTTCCCTTCGTCATCGTTGATGATGGCGGGCAGGACAAACAAAATATCATGCTAAATAGATTATCCAAGGCAAATCACCACTACAACTATTGGTATTACTGATTTTCATACATTTAGTTTTTTAGGTTTTGTTAGCTGATTAAAAAAAAGGTTCGAGAAGAATCATAATCTTATTGCAAATGTAGTGAAAATGAGAGGGCCATGGCTTGAAACGGCCAGGCCCTCTTCCATTTCACACCACCCGAAGGCTCCATGCATCCTCACTCCCCCGCAAGCATCCACCCTTTGAGTCTTATGTTGAAACATTTCCGCGTGATTGTTTGACCATTTCCCATGAAACAACTATCTTTGCAAAACGAAAAACGACCAACCGACATGACCATGACACGACGTTTATTTTTCATCCTATTATGCGCATCGTGGGGGCTTTCCTTGACGGCCCAGAATTTTTCTTTGTGCGAGAAAGGCTATTTCCGCAACGGCGGTGTTGACGTGATGGCCTTCGACGACATCTATCCCGAGGGTCACCAAGGTGGCGTGAGCCTGCTCATGCACGGCGTGCGCATCGCCACCAATGGCGACTTGCGCTTGGAGCCCACGCCCGGTCAGTGGCAGCCAGTGCCCCGCCAAGTGGGTCGCACCGTTGGCCAGCAGTCCATCACCGCCAGCCTGTGCTACCCCGACAGTTCCCGTCATCTCACCGGCTTCAACCCGATGATCTACCCCGACTTGAAGATGAACTACCAAGTGCGGGTGGAGGCCCAGGGTGCCGGCATTCTGGTGACCGTGGACTTGGAAGAGCCACTTCCCGAAGCTTATGTGGGACGTGTGGGGTTCAACCTGGAGTTGTTTCCCGGCGTGCTGTTCGGCAAGCACTGGATCATGGACGGCTCCACGGGTCTCTTCCCACAGCAGCCCAATAGTCCGTTGGCCATCCGCCAGCCCAACCACCCCCTTGCCAGTCCGCTCCGCCCGAAGGGACGTCCGGTAGCCGACCTCAGCCAACTGATTGGCTCCGGCTACTCGCCCATGGCAGCCGACGACATCGTTTCCCTCCCCTATTGCCAAGGGCGTGCGTTCACCGTCTGCCCCGACGACGACCTGCTGCGCTTCACCGTGGCGTCCCAGACCGGGACGATGTCGCTCTATGACGGGAGGATGAATCACAACAACGGATGGTTTGTCCTTCGCGAGGAGGTGCCGCACGGCATCACCAAGTCCGCCATCAAGTGGTTCATCACCCCCCATGTGGTTCAAGGATGGGTGCGCCAGCCTGTGGTCCAAGTGTCGCAGGTGGGCTACCATGGCAAACAGCAGAAAACGGCCGTGATAGAGCTCGACGAGCACGACACCCCGCTTCCCGTCGCCCGCCTGATGAAAATCACGGAGCAGGGGCCGCAGATGGTATCGGAACTCCCCACCTCGGAGTGGGGCAACTTCCTCCGCTATCGGTACCTGAAAGCCGACTTCAGCACCGTGGAGTCCCCCGGCCTCTACCAGGTGTGCTATGGCGATGCATCGTCGGCAGTGTTCCGCATCGGCGACGATGTCTATCAGCGTGGCGTGTGGCAGCCGGTGCTGGAATATTTCCTTCCCGTTCAGATGTGCCACATGCGGGTGAACGAGAAATATCGGGTGTGGCATGACGCCTGCCATCTCGACGACGCCCTCATGGCTCCCGCCGGCAACCACATCGACGGCTATGCGCAGCAACCGAACTTGTCTCCCTATGCCCCCAAGCAGAAAGTTCCCGGTGTCAACATCGGCGGCTGGCACGACGCGGGCGACTTCGACCTGCGTGTGGAATCACAGGCTGGCGAGTCCTTCATCCTCACCTTGGCATTTGAGACATTCCATCCCGACATCGACGTCACATCCATCGACCAAGCCCGTCATCTGACGGAGATACACCAACCCGACGGCCGCAACGACCTCCTGCAGCAGATAGAGAACGGCGCCCTGAGCGTCGTTGCCTCCTACAAGGCACTGGGCCGTCTCTACCGTGGCATCATCTGCCCCACCGTTCGACAGTATGTGCTTTTGGGCGATGCTTCCGCCATGACCGACGGCGTGGCGGGCAACTCCGACGACCGCTGGATTTTCACCGAGGACAACCCGTACAGGGAGATGAGCACTGCCGCCCAACTGGCCGCCATCTCCCGCCCGTTGAAAGGGTTCAACGACACGCTCTCCACCGCTTGTTTGGACATCGCCCGCACGCTCTTCGACAAGGCGGTGCCTGAACGTGGCAAGGGAGCCAAGATACACGCCGCCGTGGAACTGTACCTCGCCACGGGCGAGGCAGCCTACCTCGACTACCTTGTGAGCGAGGCAGACTTCATCACCACACACCTTGGAGAAGTGGGATGGCACATCGCACGCCTTGACAAGACCCTCCGCACCTCCACCAACCGCAAGGCACGCCAACTGGCCCAGGCGGTGGAAAAGGCCATGCCGGCCCTTGCCACACAGATCACCTCCATGGCCGGGGAAACGCCATACGGCGTACCCTACAGGCCGCAGATATGGGGTGCAGGATGGGACATCCAAAATTTCGCCTTCCGGCATTATTTCCTTGCCAAGGCCTACCCTGAGGTGTTCTCCATGGCCCCGGTGTGGAATGCGCTCAACTTCGTCCTGGGCTGCCACCCGGGCGTGAACACCGAATCCTTCGCCTCCGGCGTCGGTGCATCCTCCGCCACCGTGGCATACGGTGCCAACCGTGCCGACTGGAGCTACATTCCCGGTGGCGTGGTGTCGGGCACGGCCCTCATCAGGCCCGACTTCCCGGAATTGCTCCGCTTCCCTTTCCTGTGGCAGCAGACAGAATACTGCTTGGGAGGCGCTTCGTCACACTACATGTTCCTCGCACTGGCAGCCGCCAATGAGTGGTAAAAAACGACACAAGTTATGAAAGTATTGCTAATCAACGGAAGTCCACGGGAGCACGGCAACACGTTCCTGGCATTGAGTGAAGTTTCCAAAACCTTGAATGAAGAGGGTGTTGCCACAGAGATAGTGAGCATTGGCAAAAGTGCCGTACAAGGCTGCATCGCCTGCGGCATGTGCGGGAGGATAGGCAAATGCACGTTCAACGACAATTTGTACTACCGTGTTTGGAGGGCTGTGAAAGATGGGATAGACGGTTTGGTGATAGGCTCCCCCGTCTATTATGGAGGCCCCAACGGTTCGCTGTGCGCCCTGCTCGACAGAGTTTTCTATTCCCTTGGCCCACAGTTGCAATACAAGCCCGGAGCCAGTGTCGTCGTCTGCCGACGCGGTGGTGCCTCCGCTGCCTTCGACCGCCTGAACAAGTATTTCACAATCATGAACATGCCGCTTGTGAGTTCCCAATACTGGAACATGGTGTATGGTCAGGCTCCCGGCCAGGCCTCCTTGGACGAGGAGGGCATGCAGACGATGCGCACCCTTGCCCGCAACATGGCATGGATGATCAAGCACCTGAACACAGAGGAGCATCCACAACAAGAGCAACCGGTGTGGACAAATTTCATCAGGTGAATTGGTGTTTGTTGTCCAGCGATGGGATGTATAGATGGCGAATGATAGCAAATTCATCCTGGAAACAACGATTTCGTGCGAGGTTGCCATCCAGGAAACAACGATTTCATGCGAGGTTGCCAAGCCCGGCGTGAATTTTGGCGGTATGTGAAAGGCCACCTAACAGCCATATAAAAGAGAGTTTATGGCAAAATGACATCGTTCTACGGCATTCAAGGCGTAATTTTGCAACAAAAAAAGCAAGTTTACGAATGATAAATGCTATGAATGGAATGAAAATAAAAACTATTCACTACCTTTGCAGACGAATAGAAAAAAATATCATCATGCCCGACATATCAATCCGTGGAATCGAGATGCCCGAGTCGCCGATTCGCAAGCTTGCACCCTTGGCCGCCGCAGCAAAGCGCCGTGGCACGAAGGTGTATCACCTGAACATCGGCCAGCCCGACCTTCCCACCCCCCGCGAGGGTTTGGAGGCATTGAAGACCATCGACCGCAACATCTTGGAATACTCCCCCTCTCAAGGCTATCAAAGCTATCGTGAGAAGCTGGTGGGTTATTATGCCAAATACAACATCAACGTCACCGCCGACGACATCATCATCACTTCCGGTGGCAGCGAGGCAGTGCTTTTCGCCTTCCTCTCCTGCTTGAACCCCGGCGACGAGATCATCGTCCCGGAGCCAGCCTACGCCAACTACATGGCCTTCGCCATCTCCGCCGGTGCCAAGATTCGCACCATCGCCACCACCATCGAAGAAGGGTTCTCCCTCCCGAAGGTGGAGAAATTCGAGGAGCTGATCAACGACCGCACCCGCGCCATCATGATTTGCAACCCGAACAACCCCACGGGCTACCTTTACACCCGTCGTGAGATGAACCAGATACGCGACTTGGTGATGAAATACGACCTCTACCTCTTCTCCGACGAGGTGTATCGCGAATACATCTACACCGGTTCGCCGTACATCAGCGCCTGCCACTTGGAAGGCATCGAGCAGAACGTCATCCTGATAGACTCCGTGTCGAAGCGCTACTCCGAGTGCGGCATCCGCATCGGCGCCCTCATCACGAAAAACCAAGCCGTCCGCGCCGCCGTGATGAAATTCTGCCAAGCGCGCCTGTCACCACCACTGATCGGCCAGATTGTGGCGGAAGCCTCCCTGGACACCTCCGAAGAGTATCTCCGCGATGTTTATGACGAGTACGTGGAGCGCCGCAAATGCCTCATCGACGGTCTGAACCGCATCCCCGGCGTCTATTCCCCCATCCCCATGGGCGCCTTCTACACGGTGGCGAAACTCCCTGTTGACGATGCGGAGAAATTCTGTCGCTGGTGCTTGGAGAAGTTCAACTACGAGGGCGAGACAGTGATGATGGCTCCTGCCTCCGGTTTCTACACCACCCCCGGAGCCGGTGTCAACCAAGTGCGCATCGCCTACGTCCTGAAGAAAGAAGACCTCACACGCGCCTTGTTGGTATTGCGCAAGGCATTGGAGAGCTATCCGGGTCACGTATATGACGAATAAGTCCCGATGAACCTTCCCCTGTTTTTAGCCCGCCGCCTCCGACGCGACGAGGCCGACCGTCGCAAGGCGAGCCGCCCTGCCATCCGCATCTCCATCGCCGGTGTCGCCATCGGCTTGGCCGTGATGGTTGTGTCGGTGTGTGTCGTGCTTGGCTTCAAGCACACCATCCGCGACAAGGTGTTGGGATTTGGGAGCCACATCATCGTGGCCAACATGCAGTCGCTCTACAGCGACGGCTCCTACCCGGTGTGCATGGACGACTCGATGCTCACCGAGCTCCGTGGCATCTCCGGTGTGCGCCATGTGCAGCGTTATGCGATGAAACAAGGGATATTGAAGACCGACAGCGACTTCTTGGGCGTGACGTTCAAGGGTTTGGCACAGGAATACGACACCACCTTCCTCGCCAGTTGCATGGTAGAGGGTCGTCTTCCACGTTTCAGCGACACGGAGAGCAGCAACGAGATAGCCATCTCCAGCAGCATCGCCGACAAGCTCCACCTCACTCCCGGCACACGCATCTTCACCTACTTCATGGGCGACGACAACGTGCGGACGCGCCGTTTCACCATCACAGGCATCTATCGCACCAACATGCGCCGTTTCGACGAGGGGACCTGCTTCACCGACCTTCACACCATCGTGCGTCTGAACGGTTGGGAGCCCGACCAGGCGAGCGGTGCCGAAATGACGCTGTCCGACTTCTCCCTGTTGGATGCGTCGGACTTTGAGACCAGCCTTCTTGTTGACCGCCGCGAGGACAAGCATGGAGCCATTTACGCCTCGACAACCATCCTACAGCTCTACCCCAGCGTCTTTGCGTGGCTCGACTTGCTCGACATCGACGTGTGGATCATCCTCGGCCTGATGGTGGCCGTGGCTGTCTTCACCATGGTGTCGGGACTTCTCATCATCATCATCGAGCGGACGAGCATGATTGGCACCTTGAAGGCGATGGGAGCGCGCAACCGCACCATCCGTCACACCTTCCTGTGGTTTGCCGTCTTCATCATCGGCAAGGGAATGCTCATCGGCAACCTCTTGGGCATAGGTGTCGTGGCATTGCAGCATTTCACGAAAATGGTGAAACTCGACCCCGACACCTACTATGTGGATGCCGTACCCGTGGAACTGGACATCCCCCTCATCCTTCTCATCAACATCGGGACGCTTGTCATCAGCGTGTTGATGCTCATCGGGCCGAGTTATTTGATTTCGCACATCCAACCGGCGAAATCGATGAAATACGAGTAAGGTCGGTCAGCCTCAAGCGTTCGCCTTTGCCGCCTTTCCCAACTTCCTAAGCGCCTGGTCTCTGACCTGTCGCACACGCTCCCTCTTCAGTCCCATCAGTGAGGCGACCTCCGCCATGGTGTGCCGCTCCCCCTCGATGCCATAGATCAACGAGACCACCCTCTGCTCTCTTGGAGCGAGAATGGTGATGAACCTGCTCATTTGCTGTATGTCGCTGTCCTTGGTCAACTGACTGTCAGCCATTGGTGCGTCGGTATTTTCCAATATGTTGAGCAGGTTGAAATTGTTGTTGCTTCCGGCGGGGATGGGGGCGTCCACGGAGCGGATGGCCTCCCCGTTTTTGCGTATGAAAGCCTCCATGGCATCACGTATGATAGGAGCGGCGAAAGTGACAAACCGCTTGCCATATTGCGGTGAGAAACGCTCAGCCGCCTTCACCATTCCAATATTCCCCTCGCTGACGAGGTCGTCGATGGGGACCCCCTGCCCCTTGTACTGACCAGCCATGGAGACGACAAATTTCAAATTGCGCTCCACGAGTGTATTCAAGGCCTTCCGGTCTCCCTGCTGGATGCGTTCCGCCAGTTGCCTCTCTTGTTCGTCGGTGAGTAGTTTTCCCTCACCTATTTTGTCCATGTAAGCCTCCAAGGCCCTCTTGTAATTTGCCATGATCAACAATATTTATTTCTGGTTGCAAATTTAATTAAAGCCGAGCGGAATGCAAAACAAAAAAGGAATTTTTATGGGAATTGCAAAGCAATTCCTTACGGAGAACATGCTTGGCGCGGGACATGGTAACTGATTGCAAGGTGGGGAGGGATGCCGCGGGGATGGTAACTGATAGCAAGACGGGGAGGGATGCCGCGGGGCATGGTAACTGATTGCAAGGCAGGACGGGATGCAGAGCGCACCATCATCAATGCGGGGCAGCCATATGGCTGCCCCGCATTGATGTAAGGGAGATATTGTCATTCATCCCAAAGACTTCTGGAAGAAGGAAGCTCGTAAGAATCATCCTCTAAATCCAATGAACCTCTGTTAGTTCCCATTCCTGTTCCCACATAGCTGGGGTCTCCCACATCTATGCCTTCGAGAACGGAATCCTTAAGGTTGACAACAATCAAATCTGTGTCAGGTGTGATATATTGCTTTTTCATTTTCTTTTGAATAGATTTTAATGATACTTACTTAACAGTGACCTTCTTACCATTGACGATGTAGATGCCCGGCTGCGTGGGTTGGCCGTTGAACTTCTGTCCCCAAATGTTGTAATAGAACGGTTCTGCATTGTTTGTCTCAACGCTGGTGTTGCTGATGGCATCGAGGTCATCATCGTCGAATGCAATACTGAAGAAGTTGTTGTTGCTTCCAGGTTTGACATCACTGGTGGCGAACTGGATGTATCCTTGGTGCCCATTACTTGTCACACCTTTAGGCTGCACGCGATAGAAGCCAACATTGCCGATATCGCCATTGTCTGTGTCAGGCTTGTTTTCTGTATCATCCCATCCAGCCGTTTTCTGTATCATCCCATCCAGCCTTTGCCGTACTGGATGTAAGGATATAGTTGGTGTACTCCCCGTCGTACATAGGTATTTTATTCTGGGCATCCCTAGGAGTCACCTGTGCCTTCATGATAGACTGCTCCATATTTTCGAGCTTTTTCTTTGACTCTTGGTCGGGAAGGAGGTTATAGTAGTCATAGTCATGCATGTCGGGCACAAACAGGTGGAATCCGCCGTTGAGAATATCGACATTGTAATTGACATTGGTATCACCAGCCGTTCTTCCACTTGCATTACTATTGTAGAGGATGCACGCTTCGGGTGCTCGCGGCTCTCAGTGGCCCATCCATACTTGTTGAGTTTCTTCGGTGCATCGGACACTGCCAGTTTTTGGATTCTGTATCCGTTCAGCGAGAAGGTAAGGTTTGTCTTGCTGCTATTCGGGTTCATCAATGCCACGACAACCCCATCTTTAACAGAATAGGATTTCACATTGTCAGAGTTTGTGATCTCAGCCAAATCTTCATTCTTCGTTACTTCTCCAAACTTATACTTGATGACAGGATCTTCTATGATCCCCGTCATGTGAAGATACACAGCTGCATCTTTAGGAACGTTGTTATTGGCATCACCTTTTATGATGGTCCATTCGCCGTTGTTTTGATTGTTGTTGTCGGTATAGAGCAAAATACCTTGCATCTCAGGAACGATGGTACCATTGGCCCAAACCTGGTTGCCGCCAATCTCCTTCGCGGTTTCAAAGATGTTGTCTTGTTTCATCAGATTATTACTTGTTTGCCCCGACTGACTGTTCAGACGCAGCATAAAGTCACCTTCTGTACTGGTAACTTCCCAGAGAGAGAGGTCTCTTGCGGTCTTTTGATAAGATGTATTATCAAGGGAGCCCCAAATGGTTGCCCATTGTTCATCAGTCATCCCGGTAAACAGATTAGTGACATTATCCTCGATGCCAGTCACATCCGTGAAGTCCCAGGTGTAGGGATAATTCATGGTTTGCTGGTATGCGATGGTCACATTATGGTCAGCATAGTCGGCCACATAGTTCATATTCTTCTCCATGTCCTTGCCGCGCATGCGGAAGGTACCGATTTCACCAAGCTGATGGGTATAGGTGAAGGATTTGACCTCGGTGGTAGCGGTTTCTTCCTCCTCACCTGTTTCAGCATTTACTTCAGTGACTTTTGTGTAGTTGTCTGTGAGAACAGGAGTTTCAGAACTGTACTTACCCGTTTTAGCAATGATTTCGTTGTCCTGATTTTTCTTTCCAGTACCGTTAGCCAACTGCTCATTCTTACCGAAGTACTTCAGAGTCCAGTTGTAACGGTTCTCGTCCGTATAGTTTGCGTCATCTTTATCGTTGGGGTCAGCAGCCCTGCTCCACAACAAGAATTTGTTGTCGTCTTCTGTCTCGCCAACGATTTCATTGGTGATGATGCGGTCGCCACGATAGATTTGGATTTTGTAGATTTTGCACATGGAACCCGTCTTCATCCTGAAGACCATGTCGGCAGGTCCACCGTTTCCGTCACCCTTTGCGAAGAAGTGGTAGCAGCCTTTGTATTCTTTTTCATCTTCATTCCACTGAGAACCACCTACGATGTAGTCATCCTCCACATCAATTTCATTGTGCAGGGCATCGTATGCATTCCTGATGTTGAACACAGCATGGTCGTTGAAAGCGCCTTTACCAGTACCCATCCAAATGATTACACGGTCGTTGGGCATCAACCAAGGAATACGGAATTCAGTGGCCTTCGTGACACCCACGTAGCGGTCGGGATCCTTATTAGTGGACGAGCCAACATCTCCAATATACTCGTTGAACATGACGCTTGCGTTGGCACTGGCTTTGATTACCGTACCCTCAGTATCCCAAATCAAGTCGGCATTATCTTATCAGCTTCCAAGTCATATTTGTTTGTGAACACAGGGTCGTACAACTTGCCATCATTCACCAGGTTGTAGTTGAACATCCATTCTGAGGTGCCTGAATCGATTTCGTCATGGAGTTTTCCATCTGAGGATTTTGCAAGACTATTGAACACGTCATCCGCGCTCGTGTAGTTGCTAACGTCTGCACCAAAATAATCTGCGAAATAGTGGCCGTAGTCTTCAGGTTGTGCAGCATTGTGAGAGTAAACTGCGGGGGTGCCGGGGTGGTTGGGGCGGCTGGGTCGTTCTGGAGATATTAGGCTCGGTTCATACTTCAGACCATTCAGAGATTTGGTAGAGTAGTCCCAGATATGTCCTCTGGTATTGGTTCCTGAGTTTCCGTCAAATGTTGGGTCACCACTGTAGGCAATGGTAAGGGTGTAAACGGGGCTGACCTTTTGTGTTGCGTCACCAATCTTGATAAGGATGGTACCACCCTTGTCCTTATTATCGGCAAACGTGATGCCGTCAATCATCAGTTTGTAATGATTTCCTTGTACTTGTTGTAAATACGGGCGGCAACCTGTGATGTTGCCAGCCATCTTTTTGACAGTAAGCGAGGTCAAGTCATTATAACCATATAAGTCAGCCAGTTCAATCTGTCTTTTGTCTGCATCTGTTGGGAAATCAGGATCAGGCACGCTGTTTTGGGCATTTACTGCTTGTGTACCATTGGGCACCCATTTGGCCAAAGGATAGATTCTCTTATCAGGTGTGAAATTAACTTCAAGGAGTTGGGCTATACCACAGCCAACAGTTCTGCCATCGAAAGGTCTGAACTCAATGTTATTGTACTGCTTATTCCCACTATCACTATTGTAATCAGGATTACCAGGAACGGTCCAACTTGAATTATAATAGAGGTTAGATTGATTCCATGCACCAAACAGATAGTATTCTTTACCTACTTGTACATTTAAATTATTTACTCCACCATCGCCTCCATTTTTAATATCGCCAAGCGATCGCACATTCGTTATTCCCCCAGACAGTATATCAACTGTCACCAAGTAGTATGGACAAGCCGCAGGTACGGTTTGCTCGTTAGGTCTGTCATTCAGTGCAGACCAGTCGCCGTAGTTTCCGTTATTATCTTGCAAGTCAGTATTATAATAGGCGCCAAAACCCTTCAAATCCCAACGGTAGTAGTTCATACTCTTGGCTTCGAAGGTAAACGACATCTTTCCGTTTACCTCGGGAATGAATTTGTAGAATGTACCCGTTGTGGGAAGTTTGGAAACATCACCATTTAAGCCCAGGTCGTTTGAGACGCCTGGGATTTTGAAGCCATCCACAGCATTGACGTATGATACAGGACCTTCTTTTGAAGAGACGACGAGGGCGTGCTGTGAGGCATCATTGCTGCCTACTTGTATCTCCAAGCCTCCAGGCATGATGTGCTCTTGGGCCTGTAGCTCACCCGTAATATCGAAGAAGGACTTGTAGTAGGTTGCGGTATAATCGTCAACCATTGTGGCCTGGTGGTCGCTGAAGATTTTTATTTTAACGATGCGGCTTACCCTTTTATCGGAATTTTGTTGGTTGCCTCCATTTTGCACAAACCTCTTGAATGCCAGGTCCAAGTGTCCGTCTTCAGTAATCACGTAGGAATTGATATAATTAAGCTCCGGAGTATAAGATGCATTTTGCCCCTGATCATTACGGGCAACATTAGGCTCGGTTCTATGCCAATCAGTTGGTGCAGCATATCCATTGTAAACAAATTGTTCGCCGTCGTTTAAGACACCGTCTCTGCTATCATCTTTAAATGCGGCACAACCGTCATAATAGTAAGCACCATCTTGATACCCACTGGCGAAGATAAATGGGTCTTCGCTATCATCATTGATGTATGAGATGACCACGCGGTCGCCTTCTTTCAAGTTACAGATGCTCAAATAGGAATAGTCACCATTATTGCCTGGAGGAACCAGTCCAAAGTCAAATTGCCATTCATTTGCTGCACCAGTGAGGGCGATTCTTTTATTAGTCGTAATCTTTGAATCATCAAATTCGACGTAATTGGCATCTTTCCCATTCAACTGGAAACCTGTAGGTTCTACAATATGATAAGTTGTGGCAGGGTTGTTATCCTTTACCCAACTAAACTCATCGTACATGTCATACTCCTCATAACCGGGGTCGTAGTCGAATATGGTAATCTGATCGGGCTCTCTTGTGATCACCACATCACCAGCTTTCAGGTTGCCAATGTTGAGATAATCATTGACTGCAGCATTTTTCTGAAGATATGTTACATCATGGTCACGACTGGTCCACAAAATCCAGTTCTTCGCTGGGATTAGTACAACAGATGTGAGGGTGAAACCTCTACCCTGGAAGCGCAGACCTCTTGCTTTAAGCTCATCAATAGTCGATTGTTCGTTGATGACAGCCTGGAAATAGCCGTCACCTTCTTGTTTCACATCCTGAAGAGCGGTGAAGTCCTGCCAAGTATTTACATATTTGAAACGGGGATTGTAGTGGTTCTCACCTTCCTCATCAACCCTGTCGGTATAGTACACCCGGATAATGTCACCAACCTTGGCATTCGAAAACTGGCCGTTGCCAATCTTGAAATCAAGAGAACTTGCCCATGTGTTGAACACAACCCATCCTGAGTAGAGAGTAGTACTAGACTCCTCCTGACTAGTACCCACCCATACTGGATAATCTGTGTAAGACCTTGTCAGAGGGTTGCCATTTGTACCTGTTCCAGAAACACTTGAAACTATATTGCCATTCCAAGTAATACTGGCATCAGTAGTCCAATTGGTGTGGTCTTCGATCAGCCACCCCGTGAAGTCAATGTATTCCTTGACTTGGGTTTTCATGGAGTAGGTTGTCTGATTTTGGTTCTGTGCCACCACATTCGTAACGAATGCGAGCGTTAGAATTAGTAAAGTAAAAATTTTTTTCATTTTCATTCGTTTTTAATCTACTGAGTAATCATAATTTTTGAAATATATTGAGATAGTTAGACATAAAGACTCATTTCTGAGTCCAGGATTATCATTTAAAACAAGCGTAGTTAGTAGAAAGTGTCGCACCAAGCATTGAGAAAGCCCATCTTTGCACGCAGGTTTGGTGTCCCTGGTGCGTTTGTCGGGTCGGTTTGTGCCTTTTGCACAACACCGCTTGGTACGGCTAAAGAAAGATAAGTCAACAATTTAATTTTTGCCATACTTTTATAGTTTTGTGATGATGGTTTGTTTTGTGATGTTGGTTATATAGTTCGAGACACTTTTTTCTTTTTGTGACCATTTGTTCATTGATGGGTCACGTTCACATGAGTTATTTTACTTCCAGTATGGTTTCCCCACAAGGAAAGACATGACCAAAATCAGGAGCTCTATTTTAACTAAGGTGTTAATACGCTACGTATGGTCTATGTGTTGGTTTTGTTGTCCAGCCTGAAATGCATTATTTGTGACAGATGCCACTTTTTGTCTCTTTTTGGATTACAAATTTATGTAAAAAGCAGAAAAATGTCTGCAAACTATTAGAAAATCTGAGTGTGGTTAACGTTTTTTAACTGTTTATTTCGCTTTCAGACAAAAAACAAGGCGGTTGAAAAGGGTGAAAAAGCTATTTTGAGGTAGAGGAAAAGGAGATGCCGATATAGGCAAGATCTTGCCCATATCGGCAGAAAGGGGGGATTGGGGAATTGCAAAACAATTCCCAACGGTGGCGGGTGTTGGTGATGGGAATTGCTAATGCAATTCCACACGGTGGCGGCAGAGGAGGGGACGGAGGGGACGGTGGCGGCAGAGGAGGGGACGGTGGCGGTAGAGGCGGAGGGGACGGGGGCGGAGGGGCGGGCATATCACCTGATGGTGACTTGCGTGGCCCCATACCCAAATTCCTGGAAGGAGGCGTCTTGGAAGGAATATTTCTTGTATTTATATTTGAGCTCTTGGATGATGGCCTGCCTCAGCACGCCCTCGCCCTTTCCATGGATGAAGACGATTTTGCACCCTTTTTCATTCTTGTGCTCCTCGAGCGTGCGCCTGAAGACCTCGAGTTGGTGCGTGAGGATGTCTCCGGAGGACATGCCGGCAAAGTTGTCGAGCAGTTGCGAGGCATGTAGGTCCACCACGATTTCGTCACCGTACCTCCTGACAGGAGCCTTTCCCTTGCTATGCGCGTCATCATATCTCCTGACATAGGAGCTGTCCTGGCGTCCGCCCTCCTTCTTGCTGTCGTTGGCCGCATTGTTGGCGGTGCCTTGGTACATCTGCTGCTTGAGCGCCTTGGCATCGATGACGAGGGGTCTTGAGGGTTGGTCGTTCTCCACGATGGGCATGATGAGCGCCGGGGCCTCGAAGAAATCGTTCTCCCTGAAGGTGTGCAGTTTGTAGAATTTCACCGGGTCGATTCTCAGTTGCACGTCAACAGGTTGCTTGATGGCAAAGCCCTTCTGCCGCTTGTAAGCGAAGAGCTGCACCGCCACCCGCTCCATGTTGTTGAGGTCCGCCTTTTCAAACTCCTCGATGAACAACTTGGTGTTGGGTTCCACCTCAGCCGTGAATTTCAGTTTCCAACTGTTCCCCTCAGCCACGAGGTACGAGAAACGAATGTAGTAGTTGCAGTCGTTGACGAAATACGTCTCGAAAGGCGTGGTGGTCATCGCCTTGATGTCAATGGGCACGAAAGCGAGGTACGCGGAGAGTGCCTCCCCACCCTTTCGCTCCTCCACGGGCGGGCGGAAAGAAATGGGACGGTCGGCCGGCTCCAGTTCCACCTCCTTCTGGGGAACAGCTTTTGTTTTTTTGTAATCAGGCAGTGCCGACGTGTGCACCTTGGCGATGTTGTAGTCATCCGTTTCCACCACCACGACATCGGTGATGAGCGTGGGTATCTCGAAACCGTCCTCGTCTTCCACGAGCACGATGTTTTTTCCTTTGAATCCCGAGACGGTGCCGCCACCAGTCTCCGAAAGAAATCTTACTTTATCTCCTATTTTCATGATTCAGCTGAATTTACATACATAATATTTTTAACACGAAAATGATTTATTTTTAACACGAATTACCACGAATTATTCATTAATTTTTCTTTACAAAAACTATATGATTAAACCAATGGTAACTATATGTAAAAAAATTATCGCGAATTGTCACGAATTATTCATCAAGTTCTTGATTTATAAATTCTTTAACATCAAATAATTATGGTATGATGAGCGAGCTATCCCCATAGCTGAGGAAGCGGAAATTGTTTTTTAGAGCGTAGTCGTAGATGCTTCTCCAGTCCCCCTTGACAAAGGCGCTGACGAGTAGCAGCAGCGTGCTTTGCGGTTGGTGGAAGTTGGTGACCATCATGTTGACGATTTTGAAGTCATATCCCGGTGCGATGATGATTTGCGTGACAGCCTGGAGCGCGTTGAGCCGATGCTTTTTCAGATAGTTGTCGATGGCCTTCAGCGCCTCCTCCACCGTCACCTTTGGCGGGTTGTCGTATGGCTCCCATTGTCCCACGTGCAAGTCCTCATCCTCCCCTTTGGAAAGGCAGAGTTTCGCCCCGATGTAATACAAGCTCTCCAAGGTTCTCACGCTGGTGGTTCCCACCGCCACCACGTGTCCCTGTTTCTCGATGAGCGCCTGTATGGTCTCCCTCTTGACGTAGAAGTGCTCAGCGTGCATGTCATGCCCTTGAATGGTCTCGCTTTTGACGGGTCGGAAGGTGCCGGCGCCCACGTGTAGCGTCACCTCCTCCCTTTTGACCCCCCTGCTGTCGATGTCGGCAAGCACCTCCGGTGTGAAATGCAGTCCTGCTGTGGGCGCCGCCACGCTTCCCTTCACCTTGGAATACACCGTCTGGTAAGTAGTCTTGTCGCTTTCCTCCGTTTGTCGGTTGAGGTAAGGCGGTATGGGCAGTTCCCCCACGGCATCGATGAGTTCCGCGAACGACACATCCTGCCTGTCCCATTGGAACCGCACGCGATGCCCGGTGCCTTCCTCCCCCACCCTCGTGGCGGAGAGGGTGAGCGGCGCCCCTCCGAGTTGCAGTTGCATGGTGAGCGTCTCCCCCTTCCATTTCTTCAGGTTTCCCACCATGCAGCACCACTCGCACAGTCCGTTGGTCTGGAAGGCCACCTGGTAGTCAGCCGGCAGCAGCGGTTCGAGCAAGAACACCTCGATGTTCGCCCCCGTTGCTTTTCGGAATCTCATCCTTGCCATGATGACCTTGGTGTTGTTGAAGACCATCAAGGCATCTGTCGGGATGTGGTCGGGAAGGTTTCTGAAGACATCCTCCGTGATGTCCCCATGCTTGTAGAGAAGCAGTTTGGAGTTGTCTCGCCGCTTGAGAGGAAATTTTGCTATACGTTCTTCATCAAGCGGATAGTTGTATTCTGTGATTTTGATGTTTTTTGTATCCATAAATTGAGATTGTAACTCTATCCAGCGAATATTTTTTCAACACGAATTTCCACGAATTGGACATAAATTCCTTGAGACTCGAAATTATATGTTTAATTATATGGTAATTATATGTTTTAATGATATTTGCCGAACTATTACTTGTGGTTTCTAATGCATCATGAGCGAGATGACGATGGCGGCGATGCCGGTGGCCACGAGGACGAAGGCCACCACATCGATGTCGGCGATGGCATATCCCGTTGGCGTGTATTGAGAGGAGACATAATGCTGCTTGGCCCCGGTCGTTTTGGCCATCCCCCAATAGGCGAGGTAGGACAAGGACCCTGCGAGCGCCCCGAAAGCCAGTCCCACGATGATGTCTGAAGGATAGTGCATGGCGAGGTAAAGCCTTGTGTAGCAGTTGACGAGCGACCACGTCACGAGGAGCCATGTGAAAACCTTGTTTCTCACCATCCATGCGAAGAAGACAGTGATGCCGAAGGTGTTGGCGGCATGGGCCGAGAAGAAGCTGTAATTGCTCCCCCTCCTTGCATTCACCACATGGACGTAAGCCATCCACTCCGGGTCGCTGCACGGCCTCGGCCTTGCCACCCACGGTTTGACGATGCCCTCTGTCACCACCTCAGTGATGGTGAAGCAGAGCGCCGCCCCCGCCACGACAAAGGCCACCTGTGCTGCCGTCTCCTTGTTTTTCACCACCATGTAGAGCAGTGCGATGTATAGCGGCACCCATGTCACCCCCGAAGTGAGAGTGACCATGAGCGTGTCGAGGAACATGTTGTGCGCCCCGTTGACCGCCTGCAGCAACTGCCGGTCGATGCCTACAAGGTATTGCAAGTCCATCAGATTTCCTCAATAGTGTCGTCGGTGAGCCATCCCTCCCTTCCATCGGGCATTTTTATTTCCTTCCACCCCTTGATGGACTTGTCGGTGATGTCCACCCTCGTTCCCTCGTGCAGCACGAAAGCGGTCTCCGCATTGTCCGTCGGCGACTTTCTGATGCTCACTGAAGAAGAGACGACGATGGCCCCATTGGTGTTCTCCAGGGTGCGTTTCTGCTGGAAAGCGAAGATGTTGGCGAAGAGGAATAGCAACAGGAAGGCAATGGCCCCGAAGAATCCCACCTTCCTGAGCGCGACGCTCTCCGCGAAGAGATAGAGCAGCAGGAGTGTCAGCACGAGAATGATGCTGACGACAGCGATGACGGCCCATCGGTCCACGCTGGTGAGGTTGACCAAGGAGTGGTACCATGCGACGAAGAACACCTCCGCCTGTGGCGCCACCTTGTCGATGGTCTTCGACCTTGCAAACTGAAGGTTGAACTGTATGTCGTCGTCGCCCGGTGCGAGCCTGTGCGCCCTCTCGTAGTTGATGATGGCCTTTGTGATGTCATCCGTCCTGAAATAGGCGTTTCCCAGGTTGTAATAGAGTTCAGCGCTCTTTCCCTGCTTCAGCAACTCCTCATAGTCGTTGATGGCCTGCTGGTAGTTGCCCTTGAGATACGCCTCGTCGGCGTTCTCCTTGGTGACAGCCCCAGCAGCGAGCGGGAGCATGGCCACCAGAATGACGAGCATGGCCTGCGCCGCGGCCCCCGTGCTTCGCTTCCTGTTTCTCATCGTGTTCTCTATTTCCATGATGGCCTTCATGGCCGACTCGAATGTCTTGTTCATGTTGCCCTTGGCGTCGCCCGGAGCATACCTCTCAAACTCACACTCGTCGAGAGCCTCCACGAACTTGTCCACCGTCTCGTTCCCCACCCCCTGCGCGGTGAGTTTCTCCCTGACGTTCTCCCTTGAGAGTTGTTCCTCGGGCATGTTGAGCTTGTCGCCCACATACCCCCACAATGCCTTGAGCACCTCATCGTAGAAGGCGTTGTTCTCACCCTTCAGCATGAGGCGGTTGGCCTCTCTCAGCCTCTTGGTAGCCACCCTGTTGGCATTTCTTGCCTTGCGTTTGATGACATTGGCATTATCGATGGCCCTCTTCCTGAAGATGGCGAGCAGAGCCACGAAGATGGCAAGCGGGATGAGGATCCAAATCCAGTATGCGGTGCTTCCGAAGAAGAAATCCCCGTCCTTCTGCACGTTTTCCTTCCCCCTCTTGATGGAATGGATGTCCTTGTCGCGCATGTCGGTGAAGTCGCTGACGGTGCTGTTCCCGTCTCCCGGCGTCACGGTGACGGTGAAGGGCTGCGTCTGCGCCGTCTCATACTTGTTGGTGGAGGTGTTGTAATAGACGAGTTGTATGGCCGGTATTTCGTATTCACCCGGATTTCTGGGCACTGTGAGGAAGTCGAACACCATGTTCCCCTCGACGCCATTGGCCGTGAGGCTTGTCTTGTCGGTCACCTCGGGGTCATATTGGTCGAAGTCCTTTGGGAAATCCACTTTTGGCTGCTTGATAAGCTTGAGGTTTCCCGTTCCCCCCACGACAACGCGTAGTTTGACGGGGTCCCCTGCCTTTACATTCTGGCTTTCCATTTGCGCAGAGATGTTGAACTTTCCCACCCCTCCGGAGAAGTTGGCGGGTTTTGCGGGCAGGGAGTCCACCTGGATGGTGAGGCCCGGTGCCACAATTTCCCTCTGCACCTCCTCGTATCCGGAACCGCCATTGAAGAATCGCTCGAAGGGGTCTGCGCTGGTGTTTCTCTGTACGACGATGCCCTTGAAGGTGATGCTTGGTATTTCCAGTTTTCCAGTCATTTGGGGGTACATGACATACTGGCTCCAAGTGACACATTTGTAGGCTCTTCCATTGACACTTTCAATATGGAAGCTCTTCTGCTGTGGCAGCGGCACCTCCTGCGTGTGGAAGCCGGTGAGGTCGGGCATCTTGCCATTGAGTTGTGTGAGGTCAACGAGCGTATATACCTTGTATGTGAGCAGGATGGGTTCTTGCTCATAGACGTGCGTCTTGTTGGCATTCACCCTGATGAAGAGGTCGTTGGACGAGATGGGCGTCCCCGCCTTTCTCATGTTGTCCTCCCCGTCGTCATAGTCATCCTGATGGAACTTGGTCTTGTTGTTTCCAGAAGAAGAAGGTTGTGCATTTCCCACGACAGTGACCTTGACGGGGTCGGTGGCGATGTTTTTCCCTGCGACGACGACATGGGCAGGTGGAATGGTGAAGGAGCCGCTCTTGGTCCCCATGAGCATGTAAGTGAAAGTCGTTGATGCGCTGCTGCTTGCATGGCCGTTGATGACGCTGTAGCTTGTCTGTTGCGAGACGCTCGGCCCGTAAACCACTTCGAAAGCGTCGGGCACGTCTCCAAGCCTCATGCTCTCGGCATCGTCGGTGTTGACGGTGTACTCCAGCCTGAAGTTCTCCCCTGCCGATACCCTCGCCGGTGCGTGCACGACGACGCGCTGCGCCATGGCCGCGAGGGTGATGGTGAATATGAATGCTAAAGCTGCAATTCTTCTCATCTTCATTACATTTGTTGTGGTTTACCAGTTGTTTTGCAGGACTCTTCTCCTTGGTTGCTGCATGGCCTTGTTGAGTTTGTCCTGTGTCCGTTTCTCCTCTTGTATGGCGGCATCGAGCAACCTTTCTGCGTTGTCGTCGCTGATTTGCTGCTGTTGCTGCTGTTGTTGTTGCTGCTGTTGCTGTTGTTGTTGCTGCTTGTCGTCCTTCTTGTTTTCGTCTTTGTTTTGCTCCTTCTTGTCCTTGTCCTTATCCTTGTCCTTGTCTTGTTGGTTTTGCTCTTTGTTCTGGTCCTGGCTTTGCTGCTTTAGCTGCCTCTTGGCCAGTTCGAGGTTGTATCTTGTCTCGTTGTCCTTGGGATTGTTTCTCAAGGCCTCCTTGTAAGCCTCAATAGCCTTGTCATACTGCTGGTTGGAATGGTAGATATATCCGATGTTGTGGTAAGCCCATGCCTTCCTGATTTTGTTGGTTTCCATCTTTCCAGCCTGGCTGAAGCAAGCCATGGCGGAGTCGGGACTGTCCTGCATGAGCGCACATCCCCTGTTGTAGAGGGCCTGTGTGTTACCCTCGTTCACGGAGAGCGCCTTTCTGTATTCCAACTCGGCTTTCTTGTAGTCTCCGCTTCTGAAATATTTGTTTCCTTTTCTCACATACTGCCTGTCGGTTTGTGCCATGGCTCCGATGGCCATGAGCATGGCGGCGAGCATGCAAATCATGGTTTTAGGCATGTTCATTTTGCTTCGTTGTTTTTGTTTCTGTGGAAAAGACTGACATTCTTCAGGTGTGGGTTTTTCCTTTCCAGTACGATGATTTCCATGATGAGCAGTAGCAAGGCGAGCAAGGTGACGGCCTGGAACTGCTCGTCGTACTCGCTGTATATGATTGCCTCCGTCTCCCCTTTCTGCATTTTGGCTATCTCATCCTCCAGTCTCTGCTGTGCGACGCTTGTGTTGTCCACATGAATGTAAGTGCCGCTTCCTGCTTCCGCGATATCCTTGCACATCTGCTCGTTGAGCCTTGTGATGACGGTCTGTCCGGTGTTGTCAACGAGGTTGTGTCCGTCGGGCATCTTGATGGTGGCCCCCTTTTGCGTACCCACTCCGAGGATGAAGATTCTGACGCCCTGCTCCTTGGCCGCCTTGGCCATTTCGAGCGCCTTTCCCTCGTGGTCTTCCCCATCGGTGATGAGGATGATGGCCTTTCCGGCCTTCTCGTCGGCGGTGAAGCTGTGGAGAGCGAGGCTGATGGCCTGTGCGATGTCCGTCCCCTGCGTTGCGATGAGTTCCGGCGTGATGCTGTGCATGAACATCTTGGCCGACACATAGTCGCTTGTGATGGGCAGTTGTACGAAGGCATCACCTGCATAGACGATGAGCCCCACCTTGTCGTTGACAAACTTGTCCACCATGTTCTCCACGAGCAGTTTGCTCTTGGCAAGCCTTGAAGGCGTCACGTCGTTGGCCAGCATGGAGTTGGAAATGTCCATGCAGATGATGGCCTCGATGCCCTGCCTCTTCTCACGACTGATTTTCGTCCCCATCTGCGGACGGGCGAGTGCCACGATGAGCAATGCGATGGCCGCCATGAGCAGCCAGAACTTGACCTTGTTCCTCTTGGTGGAGACATCCTCCATCATCTGTCCGACGAGTTGTGGCTCTCCGAACTTTCTTATTCTTCTTTTCCTTTTCTTGTCAGCCAGCATCCTGATCAACCAGCATGCGGGTATGACAAGGAGGAAGTAGAGGTAAATGGGATATTCGAATCTGAACATGATGGTCTGTATTATGGTATTCTTCTATAGAGGGTGGTCCTAAGCAAGGCTTCGAGGAGCAACGCCACGATGGCAGCGATGGCGAAAGGCATGAACGCCTCATAGTGCTTGCTGAACTTCTTGACGTCGAGTTTCGACTTTTCGAGTTTGTCGATGTCCTTGTAGATTTTCTTCAGCTCAGCCTTGTTGGTGGCCCTGTAGAAATTTCCGTTGGTAGCCGCAGCGATGCCCTTGAGGGTCTTGGTGTCAATCTCCACGGCCATGTTGACATATTGTATGGTCCCTCCCACATTGACGGGGTATCTTGCCACCTTGTCGGTGCCCACAGCGATGGTATAGACCCTGATTTTATATTTCTTGGCCAGTTCGGCGGCGGTCATGGGCGAGATGTCCCCCCTGTTGTTGCTCCCGTCGGTGAGCAGGATGACGACCTTGCTTTTTGTCTTGCTGTCCTTCAGCCTTGCCACGGCATTGGCCAGTCCCATGCCGATGGCCGTGCCGTCCTCAATGAGTCCGTTGGCTGCGATGTCGGTCCTGACGTTGAGGAGCAGGTTGAGCAGCGACTGGTGGTCGGTTGTCATGGGGCACTGCGTGAAAGCCTCTCCTGCGAAGATGTTGAGACCAATGTTGTCGTCGGGCCTGCCGGAGATAAATTCCGCTGCGACGTCCTTTGCCGCCTCGAGCCTGTTGGGTCTGAGGTCTTCGGCGAGCATGCTTGTTGACACGTCCATGGAGAGCATGATGTCAATACCCTCGACGGTCTTCTCCCCCCATGAGTTGTGTGTCTGCGGCCTTGCAAGCATGCAAATGATCATAACGAAGGCGAAGGTCCTGAGGAGCATGGGCAGGTGTATGGTCCTCACCCTCCAGCTCTTGGGTGCGAACTGGTATGGGAAGGTGTCGCTCATCCTCATGGCGGGCTCCGCCTTCCTTCTGTAAAGGAAATACCAGAGCACGTATGGTATGAGCAGCAGCAGTAACAGGAAGTATTCTTTGTTGGCGAAATACATGTTGCGTGTCGGTTGAAATGTTTAAATTCCGATGAGGTTCCACAGGGTCCACACCACCCATGCGAGGATAGCCGCCGCGGCGATGGTAGTAGCAGCGACAGCGGTCTTGAGCACCACCCTTGCCCTCTTGTTGCGTATGTCGCTCTCAGAGAGTTTGGGTTTGATTTTCTCGATGGTAGGCATGTCTTCCTTCTTTGTGGTCTGTATGAATTCCACGACGCTTGCCATGTCGCGGTCGTTCTCGTTGAGCATGGTGGAGTATTTAGCGAATTTGACGAGGTCAGCCGTCTCGAGTAGGAGCCTCAACTCGTCATATTTGGACTGGTCCTCCACCTTTTTGAGTTGCTCTATGATTTCCCCGCTTGTCATCTCCATGGCGTTGATGCCAAATCTCTCCTGCATGTAGGTGCGCAGGGTGTCGGTGAGGCGGGTGTAGTACACCTTCTGGTCTCCCGCTTGTGCTATACCCTCTGCCTTGATGCGCTCAATCTCCTTCATGGCCTTTTGGTGAGGCAGCATTTTCCGGATGACCCTAATCCTTGAGACGATGGGCTTGTTGTCCTTGAGCCTGACAAAGAGGTAGTATGCGAGTGCGGCGAGCAAGATGGCGAGAAGGCTGAACCAGAAGGGCTTTTCCCATTCCTCCCACAGGAAGGGGTTGTCCTGCACCGCCTTTGGCGGGAAGAACTGATTGGGGTGTAGCGTATCGACTTCCACGGTCAGCACCTTGAGAGCGAGGTTCCTGCTTTTGTAATCCTTCCCCCCCACCTTCACGTTGAACGGTGGTATGTAGTACAAGGTGTCGTCAAACGAGGTGATGGTGTATTTCCTTGCGAGCCTCACCATGCCGTTGTTGAGATGCGTGGTGTCGCAGTCGGTTGTTTCGAGCACCTCGACGCCCGGTGTGAGTTCCTGCCTCGGGTTGAAAGCAGGGAACTGCGCCTCCTGCCCCTCCTTCATGGTGACAGACAGTTGTATGCCTGTCTGCTCCCCGATGAGAATGGTTACGGAGTCGAGCTTAGCCTCCACGGTCACTTGCGCAGTGGCTTGCATTGCGGCCAATATGGCGATAATTGCAAAAAAAGACTTTTTCATTGTACTAATGTTATGTCCTCATGGCGAAGAGCATCTTGAGCGACTTGACGAAATCTTCGTTGGTAGCCACCGAAACGTGGTCCACATTTGAATGCGTGAAGACCTCCCTCATCTCCGCCTGTCTTCTCAGCCAGTGTGCGGCATGTGCGTGCCTCAGTTTCTTGCTGCTGGTGTCGATGACCATCTCGTGTCCTGTCTCCGCATCCCTGACGCGTATGAGGCCGACGTTAGGCATCTCCTTCGCCCTTTGGTCGTACACCTGAATGGCCACGACATCGTGCTTCTGGTTGGCGATGGTGAGTTGGTTTTGGTATGGCTTCCTTGTGAAGAAGTCGCTGAGTAAGAAGGCGGTGCAGCTGTGCTTGATGACCTTGGTGAGGAACTCCACGGCCATTCCCACGTCGGTCCTGACGCTCTGCGGCTTGAAATCGAGCATCTCCCTGATGATGAACAGGATGTGCTTTCTTCCCTTTTTGGGAGGTATGTATTTCTCTATTTGGTCAGAGAAGAAGATGACTCCAATCTTGTCGTTGTTTTGTATGGCGCTGAAGGCGAGTGTGGCAGCGATTTCCGCCACCATGTCTCGCTTGGTCTGGTGCGCCGTGCCGAAGTCGAGCGAGCCGCTGACATCGACGAGGAGCATGACGGTGAGTTCACGCTCCTCCTCGAACACTTTGACGTAAGGCCTGTGGAAGCGAGCAGTGACGTTCCAATCGATGTCCCTGACATCGTCGCCATATTGGTATTCCCTGACCTCCGAGAAGGCCATGCCCCTACCCTTGAAAGCGGAGTGGTATTGTCCGGCGAAGATGTTCTGGCTGAGCCGCCTGGTTTTTATTTCGATTTGCCTTACTTTTTTTAGCAACTCCGACGTTTGCATCAAGGCACCTCCACTTTGTTGATGATTCTGCTGACAATTTCCTCGCTTCTGACGTTGGTGGCCTCTGCCTCGTAGGTGAGGCCGATGCGGTGTCTCAGCACGTCGTGTGCGATGGCTTTCACATCCTCCGGGACGACGAAGCCCCTTCTCTTGATGAAGGCATACGCCCTTGCGGCCCTTGCGAGGCTGATGCTGGCCCTTGGCGAGCCACCGAAGCTGATGAGGTCGCGCAGTTCGTTGAGGCCGTATCTGTCGGGGTATCTTGTGGCGAAGACGATGTCGGCAATGTATTGCTCTATTTTCTCGTCGATATAGACTTGTCTGACGATGTCTCTTGCATCGACGATTTCCTTGGAGGAGATGACGGGTGTCACCTGCGGCAGACTGCTGTGCAGGTTTTCCCTGATGATGAGTTTTTCCTCCTGGAGCGTTGGATAGTCGATGACAGCCTTGAGCATGAACCTATCGACCTGTGCCTCGGGGAGTTGGTAGGTGCCTTCCTGTTCGATGGGGTTTTGCGTGGCCATGACGAGGAAGGGGTCTGGCAGGGGGAAGGTGTTGTCGCCGATGGTGACTTGGTGCTCCTGCATGGCTTCGAGCAATGCGCTCTGCACCTTTGCCGGTGCGCGGTTGATTTCGTCGGCGAGGATGAAATTGGCGAAGACGGGTCCTTTTTTCACGTGGAAAGTCTCGTCTTTTTGGGAATAGATCATCGTTCCCACGACATCGGCTGGCAGGAGGTCTGGGGTGAACTGTATTCTGCTGTATTTGGCGTCGATGAGTTGGGCGAGGGTCTTGATGGCGAGGGTCTTGGCCAGTCCCGGCACACCTTCGAGGAGGATGTGTCCATCGCTGAGCAATCCTATGAGTAATGTGTCGATGAGGTGTTTCTGCCCTACGATGACTCTGTCCATTCCCATGGTGAGGTTGGACACGAACGCGCTTTGCTGTTCAATCCGCATGTTGAGTTCGCGGATGTCGAATGAATCTGCCATTTCTTATCTTTTTTGATTGTTGTTCTTGAAAATTTTATGGCTTTTCGCCAAATTCAAGGCAAAATTACAACATAAAACCCTCATGGGCGAAAAAAGGAATCTAAATAATATTAAAAAAGATTCCCAAATCTTATAATTTAAGAATCTTTTCATTTTCGAGGGGCATGGGTGGGTAAAGAAGCGACTTTTATTCTTCTTTATTCTCTTTTATTCTTCTTTATTCTCTTTTATTCTTCTTTATTCTTTTGCGAATACATAACATCGTAGATGCGGGAAAAAAGACATAAAAACACCCAGGGCATTGCCCCGGGTCGATATCTCATTGGCCTTACAGGCCGCTACTGACAAACAGCTGCAACAATGTTGCAGCATAGCCAACGACCTCTTCGCGATCGCCTTTTTTTGGGGGGGGAATTGCAAAACAATTCCGAACGGTGGCGGGGATTGACATCTTGGAGATAAGAGGGGCATGAGAGGAGGGGTGCTGTTACCCCTCCCTTTTTGATGGTGGGATGTTTTTGTCTATTACCCCTCCCTTTTTGATGGTGGGATGTTTTTGTCTATCACCCCTCCCTTTTTGATGGTGGGATGTTTTTGTTGATGTATTCGAGGAAAGCTTTTAGGGCTTCTTGCGTGGCGATGAGGAGGTTTTTGTCCCTTCCCTCGTCCTCCTCCAATTTGATGGTGTGGACGTCATCCTTCTTTCCGTATGCGAGCCAGATGGTGCCGACGGGAATTTCCTTGGTGCCTCCCCCCGGTCCGGCGATGCCTGTGGCGGCGATGGCGTAATCCACGTTGAGGGTGTCGCAAGCCCCCTTGACCATGGCGATGGCCACCTCCTCACATACAGCCGTTTTCTCCTCGAGGAGTTGGTGGTCCACGTTGAGGAGTCTCTCTTTCACCTCGTTGGTGTATGAGACGATGGCTCCCTTGAAATATTCGGAAGCCCCCGGCGTGGCGATGATGGCCTCGGCAATCCTTCCACCGGTGCAGCTTTCGGCAGTTCCGAGGGTTTTACCCGACTCATACATACGTATTTGTATCTCTCTGCTGATGACTTTACTTTCGAGTTCCATAATGTAAAAATTTTTATTTAAAGGTGACTTTTGAGAAAACGGGAGCATCGATGCTGCAGAATTGTCCATCGAGGAACTTGTAATATCCCGTGATGGCGATCATGGCCGCATTATCGGTGGTGTAGCTGAACTTGGGAATGTAAATTTTCCATCCGTATTTTTTCGCATGCTCCTTGAATGCGTTTCTCAGTCCGTTGTTGGCCGACACCCCTCCTGCGAGCGCCACATGCTTGACCCCCGTCTGCTTGACGGCGAGGCGCAGTTTTTTCATGAGAATATCGACAATGGTGTATTCGAGACTTGCCGCGAGGTCGGCCTTGTGGTTCTCCACGAAGTCGGGCTCCTCGGCCACCCATTCCCTAAGACTGTACAAGAACGACGTCTTCAGTCCGCTGAAGCTGTAGTCAAGCCCCTTGATATGCGGCTGTGCGAAGGTGTAAGCCTTTGGGTTTCCCTGCCTTGCAAGGCGGTCGATGATGGGACCTCCCGGATATCCGAGTCCCATGACCTTGGAGCACTTGTCGATGGCCTCTCCCGCCGCGTCGTCGATGGTCTGCCCCAGGACATCCATTTTGTCGTATGCGTTGACCATGACGATTTGGGAGTTTCCCCCACTGACGAGCAAGCAGATGAAAGGCAAGGGCGGTGCCGAGCAGTCGTCGTCGCTCTCCTTGATGAAATGCGCCATGACATGCCCTTGCAAGTGGTTGACGTCGATGAGCGGTATGCCCAACGCCCTCGCCATCCCCTTGGCGAAATTGACGCCGACGAGCAGCGAGCCCATGAGGCCCGGCCCCCTTGTGAACGCGATGGCCGACAGTTGCTCCTTGCCGACCCCGGCCCTTTTGAGCGCCTGGTCCACCACCGGCACGATGTTCTGCTGGTGCGCCCTTGAAGCCAGTTCGGGCACCACCCCTCCATAGTCCCTGTGCACGTCCTGAGAAGCCGTGACGTTGCTCAGCAACACACCATCGCGCAACACGGCGGCCGACGTGTCGTCGCAACTGCTCTCAATGCCGAGAATATAAATATTTTTTTCGCTCATTCCAGCCCATTAATAAGTGAGTATTTCCACGCCATGCTCCGTCATGAGGAGCGTATGCTCCCATTGAGCGCTGGGCAGTTCGTCGTCAGAGATGACCTCCCATCCGTATGGGTCCTCCTCATCGATGAAGACCTTCCACGAGCCCATGTTGATCATAGGTTCGATGGTGAACACCATTCCCGGCACGAGCAGCATGCCATGGCCCTTTTTCCCGAAATGAGGCACCTCCGGGTTGTCGTGGAATTTCATCCCCACCCCGTGTCCGCAGAGGTCCCTCACCACACCGTAGTGATACCTCTTGCAGTGCTTCTCAATGGCGTATCCGATGTCACCCACGAATCCGTAAGGTTTAGCGGCCTCCATACCTATTTCGAGACACTCCTTCGCCACCCTGACCAGTTGTTCCTTTTCCGGCGACGTCTTTCCAATGATGAACATCCTCGATGCGTCGGCATAATACCCGTCGAGGATGGTGGTGAAATCCACGTTGATGATGTCCCCCTCCTCGAGGATGTCCTCCTCCTTGGGTATTCCATGGCACACCACCTCGTTGATGCTCGTGCACACGCATTTGGGAAAACCCTCGTAGCCCAAGCATGCCGGGGTAGCCCCGTGGCTTGTGCAGTAATCCATGCAAATCTTGTCTATTTCGAGCGTGCTCATGCCCGCATGGATTTGCCTCTGCACCTCGTCGAGGACGCCCGTGTTGACCACTCCGCTTCTCCTGATGCCCTCTATCTCCTCCGGGGTTCTGATGAGGTCCCTTGACGGCACCTCCTTGCCCTTGTTTTCCCAGTAAAGCACCTTTTTATCCATGTCGGAGAGCGGTTGCCCCGGCAGGATGCTCCATCTTTTTTTTCTCTTGTTGGCCATGGCCAGTGATTATATTAGTTTTTTCTTGCATCACCCCTCGGCAAGGCCGTAGGAGTTGGCATCGATATATTTGTAGATTTCCTTTGTCCAGTCCTTTCCGTTGACCGGGCAATAAGTGGCGATTCCCAGTTCGCTTGCAGCAGCGACGTTCCTTGGCCCGTCATCCACGAAGAGCGTCTCCCCGGGCAGCAACCCCTCCTTGCGCAGCACGTTTTTGAAGAAAGCCAGGTCGGGCTTCATCACGCCCTCCCTGTAACTGGCATATACATTATCGAAATAATACCCCACAGGATGCCCATCTCCGTCGAAATCCTCACTTTCCGCCCATTCCATCATGAACGGGTTGGTGTTGGAAAGGAGAATGAGCTTGAAGCCCTGTTCCCGCAACTGTTGCAGCGCCTTGAGGTTCCTCCTTGGCACCTCCTTCCTGTAAGCGAGCCACGCCTCCGAACAATCCTTGTAGGAGAGTTGCTTGCCACAAAGCGTGCTGAGTTGCTCCACAAACTGCTGTGCGCCAATCCTCCCCATTTCCAGTTCCCCGAAAATCCCTCCCTGGGTGTAAGGGTCGAGTTGGCTTTCGGCATCCTTCAGTCCGAGAGCCTTGAATTTTCTCACAGCCTGTTGGTGGTCGAGCGTGACGACAACCCCGCCGAAGTCAAAGACGATGTTTTTTATCATAAAGTTTTGAGGTTTGAGATTTGAGAATTGAGATGAAATGACAAGCTATTTACTAACCCTATCGTGTAGGTGTCACGTCGCTTGCGACAATCATTCTTCAACTTCAGTATCTTATTGTGGGAAGAGGCGTGGTTTCCTTTTCCTTGCCTCCTCGATGGAGAGCAACTGCTTTTGATTGCTGTCATAGTCCTCCCTCAGTCGCCGATACTCCTCCGTGAGTTGCTCCTTGAAGTCGTCGCTCACCTTCTTGTCGAGCAATTTGGCTGCCGCCAATGCGTTTTGCGACGCATCCTTCATCCACACGATGGGGCCTCCATAGACCGGCGCGATTTTGAGTGCCACGTGCAGTTGGCTGGTGGTGGCCCCCCCGATCATGATGGGGATGTCGAGCCCCGCCTTGCGCAACTCATTGGCCACGTTGACCATCTCTTCGAGGCTTGGCGTGATGAGTCCGCTCAGTCCGATGAGGTCCACCTTTTCCTCGATGGCCTTCTTGACGATTTGGTTTGCCGGCACCATGACCCCCATGTCCACCACGTCGTAGTTGTTGCATGCCATGACGACGGCGACGATGTTTTTCCCGATGTCGTGCACGTCCCCCTTGACGGTGGCGAGGAGAATTTTCCCAGCCTTCGCCGCGCCACCCTTCCGCTGAGCCTCGATGTGAGGTTGCAAGATGGCCACGGCCTGCTTCATGGTCCGTGCGGTCTTCACCACTTGCGGCAGGAACATCTTCCCTTGTCCGAACAGTTCACCCACGAGCCCCATTCCCTCCATGAGCGGCCCTTCGATGATGTCCACCGCACGGGGGTATTTTTCCAGAGCCTCCTCCAAGTCTTGCTGCAGGTAATCGCCAACGCCCTTTCTCAACGCCTGCCTGAGCCGCTCGTCCACGTCGGCTTGTCTCCATTCCTCCGTGTCTTGTGTGGCTTTAGCCTGCATATTGGCACCGGCCTCGGCCTTCATGGCATCAGCTTTCTCCTTGATGTCGGCGGCAAGTGCCACGAGCCTGGCCGACGGTTGTTCGGTGCGGCAGAGGATGGCATCCTCGATGATGTCGAGTTGTTCGGCGGGCAAGTCGTTGTATGTCACCTTGGCAGCGGGGTTGACGATGCCGAAGTCCATGCCATTGGCGATGGCGTGGTAGAGGAAGACGGCGTGCATGGCCTCGCGAATGAAATTATTACCCCTGAAGGCGAAGGAGAGGTTGCTCACCCCCCCGCTGATGTGCGCCCCCTTGAGGTGTTTCTTGATCCAGGCGCAAGTGCGTATGAAATCAGCGGCGTAAGCGTCGTGCTCCTCCATTCCCGTGGCGATGGCGAGGACGTTTGGGTCGATGATGATGTCGAGCGGCGGCATGCCAGCCTGGTTGACGAGCAAGTCGTATGCCCTTTTAGCGATGGCCGTCCTTCGCTCGAAGGTGGTAGCCTGCCCTTGCTCGTCGAAACACATGACGACGGCGGCCGCCCCGAAGCGCCGAATGACGCCGGCCTTCTTCAGGAAGACCTCCTCGCCCTCCTTGAGCGAGATGGAGTTGACGATGGCCTTGCCCTGCACACATTTGAGAGCCTCGACGACGACCTCCCAGTCCGACGAGTCAATCATCACCGGCACACGAGCGATGTCTGGCTCGGCAGCGATGATGTTGAGGAAGGTTTTCATCTCGTGCTTGGCGTCGAGCAGTGCGTCGTCCATGTTGACATCGATGACAAGTGCCCCGTCGGCCACCTGCTTCCTTGCGATGGCCACAGCCTCGTCGTATTTTTTCTCATTGATGAGTCGGAGGAATTTCCGTGAACCAGCCACGTTGCATCGCTCTCCCACGTTGACGAAGCCCACCTCCGGGGTGACGAGGAGCGGCTCCAGACCGCTGAGTTGCATGAAAGAGGATTTTGCCACCGGCGTTCTCGGCGTCTTACCCTTTGCCATTTGGGCGAACATGCTGATGAAATGCTCGTCGGTGCCGCAGCATCCGCCAATGATGTTTACCAGTTTCTCATCGACGAGTTGCTCCATGAGCGGTGTCATGGTCTCCGCCGTCTCGTCGTAAAGCCCCATGGAGTTGGGCAGTCCAGCATTGGGGTAAGCCGCAACGAAGCACGGCGCCTTTGCCGCCAAGTCACGCAGGAAAGGCCTCATCTGTGCCGCCCCGAAGGAGCAATTGAGGCCAACCGCGAAGATGTCAAGGCTGGAGATGGTGGCGAGGAAGGCCTCGAGGGTCTGTCCGCTGAGCGTCCTCCCGGCGAGGTCGCTGATGGTGACGGAGAGCATGACGGGCAGTTTTCTCCCCCTTCTCTCCATGGCTTGGTTGGCGGCGTCGATGGCCGCCTTCGCATTGAGGGTGTCGAAAATGGTCTCGATGAGGAAGAGGTCGATGCCCCCCTCGATGAGCGCATCCGCCTCCTCGAAATATGCATTCAGGAGTTGGTCGTAGGTGACAGCCCTTGCCCCCGGGTCGGAGACATCGGGACTCATGGAACAAGCCTTGTTGGTGGGTCCCATGGAGCCAGCCACCCATCTTGGATGCTCAGCCGTGGCGTATTTGCCCACTGCGCGCCTTGCGAGGCGCACCCCTTCGAGTGCCATGAGGCGTGCCTGGTCCTCGAGATGGTAGTCGGCTTGCGAGATGCTCTGCGAACTGAAAGTATTGGTGGTGATGATGTCGGCCCCGGCGGCGAGATACTTGCAATGGATGTCGTGTATGACGTCGGGGCGTGTGATGTTGAGCACGTCGTTGTTGCCCGCCATCACGGCATGGATGTTTCTGAAGCGATACCCATGGAAGTCCTCCTCCTTGAGGCGGTATTTCTGAATGCGTGTGCCCATGGCCCCGTCGAGGATGACGACGCGGCGCCGGAGGGTCTGCTCCAAAGTAGGTGTCGATTGTTGTGTTGTGTCAGGTGTCATCAATACACTTTCTTGGCTCTGTCCATTTCTCTTCGGTCTTCCTTCTCTTTGAGGGTCTGCCGTTTGTCGTAAAGTTTCTTTCCCCTTGCGAGCGCGATGTCCATCTTCGCCCGCCCCTTCTCATCGATGAAGACGAGCGTGGGGATGATGGTGAAGCCCGGCTGCTTGGTGGCGTCCTGCAACCTGTGTATCTCTCTCTTGTTGAGGAGCAACTTTCGGTCGCGCCTCATCTCATGGTTGGAATAGGAGCCATAAAAGTATGGAGCCACGCTCATTCCCTTCACCCACATCTCTCCATTGATGATGGTGCAATAGGTGTCCACCAGTGAGGCCTTTCCCAGCCTGATGGACTTGATTTCGGTGCCGGTGAGCACGATGCCGGCGGTGTATTCCTCCACGAGGAAATACTCGAACGATGCCTTTTTGTTCTTTATCTGCACCGGACTTTTCTTCCTTAGCAGTTGCTGTTCTTTATTCATCT
>CADBBP010000040.1:20661-21790 GCA_902792855.1 uncultured Prevotellaceae bacterium | reverse complement strand
CTATCTCCCTGACTATGTGGAGTACCTCGATAATCAACCTTTGGAGACGCCACAGCCGGAAATCGCAATCGTCGATATGAAGAACATCGACCTCACTGGCATCTATCCCTCATCCTCAAACACCACCTATTTCCTCCCCGTGGTGGATGTCACCTTCGATGACACAAGCATCACCCCCGAGGTCACTGCAGTTTTCACCGACAGCGAAGGAAATGAGACTGTGATGGAGAGTAGTGCTGCAACTTCTTATTATGATCAGGATTATGAACAAGCTACCGATGCATCTTTGTGGGCAAGTGCTAATGCACAAGATAAGCTCTCTTTGAAGAACGATGGTGATAGTTATGGCAAGTACATCGCCTTTGACTCCTTTACAATTAGTGATAATAGTCGTAGTGCTTCCACACTATTTGGTGCACTTAACATTGATGCGGACATATATTGCATAGAATTTGACGTCAGTATGAAGCCTGGTGCAACAGGAAATACAGGAAGTCAGACTTCGGAATTAGCTGTGATTTCCGGCAGTCAAATCGAGGATAACCGGAATTATTTCAGCAATTTTGGAGGTGCCGACTGCTTGTTTGATGTTTCACAAATTGAATATTCTTCTTTAGTGTACAAAGTGAATGGGACTTCCATCGATGTTACTATACCCAGCGGCACTTGGTGTCATTATGCCATAACAGTAAACAAAAATACAAGAGCTACTTCCTGGGTGATTACCAATAATGTCACCAATTCCGTCATCGGCAGTGGGGATTATGAGTTGCCGGAAGGAACAAATATGACACCGACACGCATCTATGTCTTGGCGGGCAGATATTATCCCGAGATGAAGATAGACAATATCTCTATCCATTCCATCGCAGTTCCCCCCTTCCCCTATGCCTTCACCGAATATGGCACCTTGAAGGTGACAGCCTCTGTGGAAGGTTCTGAGGACAAGACGGCCACTTTCTCCGCGCCATTGCCATATCTCCTTGACCCCGACAACGGCGACCCGGAGAAATTTGACACCTACATCCCGGTCTTCGTCAATGACGAGAAATGTGAGCGACCCTTGGCACTCGCCGACAAGGCCAACGCACACCTCTGGCGCAGTGGCATCACAAGCAACGCCACTTGG
>CADBBP010000040.1:0-20621 GCA_902792855.1 uncultured Prevotellaceae bacterium | reverse complement strand
GTCTTCGTCAATGACGAGAAATGTGAGCGACCCTTGGCACTCGCCGACAAGGCCAACGCACACCTCTGGCGCAGTGGCATCACAAGCAACGCCACTTGGGCAACCATGACGCTGCCCTTCAACATAACCAAGGACCAAGTGAGGCAGGCATTTGGCGATGATGCCGTAGTGGCCAATCTAGTCACCAGCGGAGGAAACTATCGCAGCGTGCTCTTCGAGACGGAAACCGGAGGTGTAACTGCCAATGTGCCGTTTATGATAAAGGGTGTCACCAAGGAGACACCATTCCTAGTAAGGGATGTGGAATGTGCACCGGTGGTAAATCCCGTGGTGAGCACCTCGTATTTCGACTTCGTTGGCAACTACACCTACGCAGGGGAGGCGATACCGTTCACCACCTCCGACTATTTCTTCCTCTCCGATGCGCTGCACACCGTTGCACAGAATGGCGTGAAAATGACTTTCTACGGCTATCGCGCTTATTTCCACTCCATCTACGGGCATGTGGGCAACGTACTGCAAGTGGGTTTCGATACAGAGACTGCCGTGCGCAACATCAACACGAACACTCCGGATTTAGGGAAAGTGTTCAGCATCACTGGTCAGCGTATGAAGGTCGATGCTTCCGGCATACACTCATTGCCCAAGGGCATTTACATCGTCAATGGGAAGAAAGTCACAGTCAAGTAAACAGCCATGAAGAAAAAAGTATATATCAAACCATTTATGGAACTCTGCTCCATCAATGCGGACACTCCCTTGCTTGAAATTGTGAACTTTAACAGTTTAGATCCAGTTGGTGGAGGCGTCATCAACGCCAACATCGACGAATTTTGGGAGGAAGAGGAAGTAGAGGTGAAAAGAGCATCATCCCTTTGGGACTAAAATAAAAACAAATAACATGCAATACGGTATCATTGGAACAGGAGCCATTGGTGGCTACTATGGCGGGAAACTCGCACACGCGGGAAAGGATGTGCATTTCCTCCTGCATAGAGATTATGAGTTTGTCAAACAGCACGGCTTCCAGGTGGACTCCTGCGATGGCTCCTTCCATCTTGACAACCCCTATGTCTATCCATCCGTGGACGACATGCCAAAGTGCGACGTCGTGCTGGTGGGACTCAAGTCGGTAAATAATCACTTGCTGCCCGAATTGCTCAAGCCGTTGCTGCACGATAGGTCTCTCGTCGTGCTCATACAAAACGGTATCGGGTTGGAGGAGGACCTGCAAAAGCAGATGCCCGGGGTGGCTATCGCCGCAGGCCTCGCCTTCATCTGCTCCGCGAAGACACAACCCGGCAGGGTGGACCATCAGTGCTATGGGAGCATCAACATCGGCAATTATTCATGCAAGGATGAAAGGCTTGTGCAGCAAGTGGTGGACGACTTCATCGAGGCCGGGGTGGAGACCCATCTCGTGGAGTACGAAGAGGCAAGATGGAAGAAAGCCGTGTGGAACATGCCTTTCAATGGGATGACCGTTGCACTCAACACGCAGACCAATCTGTTGCTCGATTTCCCCGAAACCGAACAACTCATCTTCGAGCAAATGATGGAGGTCATAGGAGCGGCACAGCACCTTGGCGTGCACAATATCGATGTGGAATTCGCGCACAAGATGATTGCCACCACCAAGGTGATGACACCCTATTCGCCAAGCATGAAACTCGACTATGACTTCCACCGGCCCATGGAGATTTATTACCTCTACTCAAGACCCATAGAGGTGGCGCGAAAGGCAGGCTTCCACATGCCAAAACTTGAAATGCTCGAAGCACAACTCAAGTTCCTACAGGTTCATTCGCATAAATAGCATGAGTGCTCCGTGGACCATCTTATGGTGATCAAATGAACACGAATCCCCACAAAAGCTATAGACAACTGAAAAAAAACGCCAAAACAAGCGGTGGTATTGGTTTTTTTGCTACCTTTGCCGCGATTTTTGGAAAATATGAATGTTTTTAAGCTAACAGACCGCAATTTGTTAAGGTAAATGGATTTTAAGTGGATTACAGGATGCAAAAACTGATTACGCTTTGTGCGGCTGTCCTCCTTGCTGTAGGAGCGAAAGCCGACGATGTGAACGTTCCCGTTCCCGACAACCCCGTTGATACGCAGTATGTATGGAACAAGGACCTCAACGAGGTGGTGGTCACTGGTCAGGGAGTGGCCGTCTCAAAAAGGAGGCTCTCCTCCAACATCACCAAACTCTCCGCTGGGGACTTGGAATACCTGCCTACCATGCGCATCGACCAGATGCTGCAAAACGCGCTGCCAAACGTGCAAATCACCCTCACCACAGGACAGCCGGGAACAACCTCCATGGTCAAGTCAAGAGGACTTTCCTCCGCATTCACCAACTCTACACCTGTCATCTATGTCGATGGAGTAAGGGTGGACAATCTCAACACAGGTGCCTCGCTTTTCAACGTCTTGAACAATGCCTATGGGGCAATCAACGGGCAGACGGCGGCGTCAGGAGCCATCGGAGACATTCCTATGGAAAACATCGACCACATAGAATATGTGCCGGGAGGAGCTGCCACCACGCTCTACGGTTCAGACGCTGCCAACGGTGTCATACAGATATTCACAAAAAAACATGGGGATGGACGTTTCAGCGCTTCTGTCACAACACAACTTGGATGGGATGTGGCCAACTCTCAGTTCTACCACTTCAAGCGTACAAAGGAACTGCTCCATCAGACAGGCTTCCAACAGAAATATGGCCTTTCATTCTCCGGGGGTACGGAAAAATTGGGATATTCCTTCGGGGCAAGCATGGGACAGAACACCGGAACCATCATTCACGATGGGAACGACCAGAAGAAATACGACCTCAGGTGTGGCATGTCGGTGAAACTCAACTCCATGCTCAAATACACCAACTCCTTCGGCTACGTTGACCAGGAATATCGCAGGAATAGAAACGGAAACCAAGGCTATTACACCGGACTGTGGTTCACGGAGGGAGCAGCGGCTGCCAATTTCACCTATTTGGCTGAGGATGGCTCCATGAAAAATTTCAACGCCAACATCGATGAAGCTTCTCCATACGAATTTGGGCGGATGAAGGAGTTCGTCTCTACGGCGGAGGCCTTGCAAGACCACAAGGAAGAGGTGAAGCGCTTCCAGACATCACAGCAAATAGAATTCAACCCCATCAGAAACCTTACCTTCCACGCCATTCTCGGCATCGACTACCGATACAATTCCGACAAACTGGTGGAAACCAACAAATACATCGTGCACACTCAGATGAAGCCTGAGGGAACCACCGATGCTGGAAGTGTGTCCAACTACGACCGTAACTATTACGGTGTGACAGGAGAGGTCAACGGGCAATGGAAATACTATTACGAAGATCTCGTGAGCAACATTCTCACAGGTGGTTTCCAATATTTCAGCACATACGACCACCAAAGCTACTACAAAGGGCAGAACGTGCGCGACGGAGCTCGAATCATGACGGGCGCCGGCACCATTTACGCCGACGAGTGGCTTAGTCACCTGCACAGCAATGCCGTGTATCTGCAGGACAACTTCGGGTGGAGAAACAGGTACTTCCTCGACTTGGGATTGCGCCTCGACTACAACACCGCGTTTGGTGAACAGGTGGGATGGCAGGCATACCCGAAGATAGGTGTGTCATACATTGTTTCCGACGAACCGTGGATGAGAAACATCATCGATAACGGTTGGGTCAATTCGCTGAAACTACTCGCCAATTACGGAGTGGCGGGAAGCTATCCACCGGCATTCGAGTACCAGCGGACCATCGAGGTCAGCTCTTACCTTGAAAAGCAAGCCAACACCTTTGGTAAAAACGGAAACCCGAACCTCGGACCGGAGAAAAAGCACTCCACCGAGTTTGGATTCCAGACCACGCTCTTCAACAACATCATCAATTTCGGCCTCACATGCTACTACGCCATCACAAAGGATGCGCTCTTCAACGTGCCTACGCTGCCCTCCTCAGGACAGAGCAGCTCTTACCTCGCAAACATTGGCAAGATACGCAACAGGGGTGTTGAAATCATGCTCGGGGCAAACATCATCAATACAAAGGACTGGACGCTTGGCGTGAAAACCTCGCTCAACACCAACGACAACAAGGTGCTTTATACCGGAGGAGTGGTTCCTTTCTCCATCGGCGGCTTCTCCTCAAGAACCATTACCACTGTCGTGGAGGAAGGAAAGTCGGTGGGATTCCTCAGAGGAACGGCCACTACGCTCAACGATGACAACACCGTGAAGGAAACCCTATACAACCAGGACCTGGGGAGGACCATGCCTACCGTCTATGGTAACTTCTCCATCAACGCACGGTGGAAAAAACTCAACTTCGTTCTTTCGGGCGACTATCAGGCCGGTGCTTACGTACACTCTTTCGACAGACAGTTCCGCTTCGCAAAGGGCATTTCTGACGACGACATTCCACAAGAGGCTCTGCAAGGCACCACGCAGGCACAGTCATGGCTCAACTTCACCAATTTCTTCGTAGAGAAGGCTGACTTCGTCAAGGTGAGGAACATTGGTTTCGACTACACCTTCGACATCAACAAGTACGCAGTGAGGCAGCTGTGTCTGGCTTTCAACATCTACAATCCCTTTGCATGGGCAAGCAGCTCCGTTGACCCGGAGGCTGTGCTCAGTGGGGCAAAGACACAGGGAGCTGTGGCAACAGGTGGACTTAGCTACAGCAGCTACAGCTTGCCAAGGCAATTTGTCCTTACTGCCAAGGTGAACTTCTGAAGACATCGGTAACGGATGACGTGACAACGACAAATCATGCACAACGATTAACAACAGAAAAAAGTGAAAACGAGATACATACCTTTCTTCTTCGCATTTGCCATGATGGCAAGTTGCGACCTGGTGAGCCCCGAAGAAATCATCAACCCCAACGTGGACGAGGATGCTTTCCTTAATTCTGACAACCCCATGGAGACATGGGTCAATGGGACGGAGAAGGAATTTGCCATCCACATCTCTGACTTCGTGGAGCTGATGGAAATCCTTTCCGACAACTATTTCAACAACTACACACGCTCAAGCAAGGTCTTCGACATACCGCAACTCCTTTACACGGATGCCGATGTGACCAATCTGCAGCGGTATGTGGGAACGCTGAGGGAGATGGCTGACTATGGCCTCGACATTGTGGCCAAGGCTGACAAGAATACCACCCAGCAAGACCGCTTCCACCTGCTTTACATCAAGGCTTACGCTTTCATACTCGCAGGAGATTTCTTCAGGGCATTGCCCATGGACGTGGGAGGTGACGTGGTGGAGTGGAAAGGGCACATGGAGAAGGCCATCGAAATCCTCGACATGGCACTGCCATTGGCAGAAAACAACGAGCAAAGGGCTTTCATCCACACGCTTTACGCAAGGGCGGCATACAGGATGGGCAACAGGCAGGTGGCCGTTCAGCACGCCAAAGAGGCTTTGAATGCTTCGCCCGACCTCTGCAAGCAAGTGGTTTTCGACAGCAAGAATGGGGTGCTCAGCCACGCTCAGGAACCCATCTGGGGCGACTGGTTCCAACCGCTTCCAAGGCTTGACTTCCTCGATCCTAAATATTTCCAGTTGACAAGCACTGACCAAAGCCCCATCACTATTGCAAAGGCAGAAGAGAACTATCTTATTCTCGCCGAGGCTGCTTTGGCGGAAAACAACCTTCTGGAGGCGAAAACGCAGTTGACGCTGCTTCTACAACTGGTGAAATCAAGGCCTGTGCAAACTGGCATCAACGATCAGCTTGAGGGGAGATACAACGGAGGATTGAAATCTTTCCCCAACGACCCGACTTACAGGGTGCAGGCTTCCCCGGAAGATTCGCTGCGCTCCGGACTCATCATCGACAGAAGGCCGCCACACCTTATTGATATATCGTATATCTCCGGAACGTCGGTCACGCAGGGGATGATTGACCAACTCGACAACCACGACGCCGCACTCGAGTTGCTTTACCTCATGAGGCAGGAGATATTCATCGCCGAAGGGAGGAGACCCGCCGACCTGGGCATAAGGTTGCCGCTTTGCGAGGTGGAGGCTGCCAATGTGGCCAATGCTGCTTCTTACACTGACGCTTGGATACCTTCATTTGTTCCGATCAATTATGGATTGGATGACTTCAAGGTGGACGATGTGGCAAAGACCGTCACCATCACGTATAATATGAACAAGGTCATTGTCAAAAACGCCAAGTCCGACGACGTCGCACCTTTCGAGTGAGCATACCAACAATCATACATTCCCCTCTTATGAGAAATCATCTTGCATTGGCACTCGTAGCCGCCCTCCTCTTTGCACAAACTGTATTTGCACTGCCGGGAGCCAAACCACGTTATGTCATACTCATCACCATCGACGGACTGAGGGCGGAGATGGTGGACGACCCGCTGATGCCTGCGCCATTCCTTAAGATGATGAGCCGCGAGGGACTGAGGGTTGCCAAGGTGGTAGGGGTGCCGCCAGCTGCTACATACCCTTCGCATACCACGCTTGTCACCGGGGTGACACCCGACAAGCACCGCATCTTCTACAACAGACCTTTTCTGTGGAACAAAGACACGGCGCGCATCAGCTATTGGTTTGCCGACAGCATCGCTGCACCAACCATCTGGCAACAAGCTCATGAGAAGGGAATGAAGACGGCAGCTCTTTTCTGGCCCGTCTCCACAGGATGCAAATACATTGACTACAACGTGCCGGAGTTCTGGTCCCTCGACTATAGTTGTGACCAGATGGAGTACATCAAGCCGTTTTGCACACCAGCAGGCATTCTTGACGAACTGGAGAGAAACGCATGTGGGAAACTCGACACCATCACCTACATGGCAGGGTCGTTGCAGAGGGACGGGAGGACGGCGGCCATGGCCAACTACCTCATCAACAACTACCAACCGAGGCTCACCACCATCCACCTCATCACCACCGATTATAGCCAGCACGCCCAAGGCACACACAGCGAACAACTGCTCTTCGACATGGCAAGTGCCGACCACGCCGTGGGCACAATCATCGAAAACCTCAAACTCACCAACCGCCTTGACAGCACCGTGGTCATCGTCACAGGAGACCATGGCTTCTGCGACTACGATGAAACCCTCAGCCCCAACGTCTGGCTTGTCAATGATGGCTTGCTCAGCGAGAAGCCGGGAGGGGAATGGAAAGCAGCATTCTACGGAGGTGGTAACACTGCCTTCCTCTACTTGAAAAAGGCTAACGACAAGAAAACTCTCGCAAGAATTAGGAAAATGCTGAACAGCCTGCCAGAGGATGTAAAGCGGTGCTTCCGACTGGTGGAGAAGGAGGAATTGGTGGAGAAGGGGGCTGACCCCGCTGCGGCTCTCGCACTTGAACCCGTGGTAGGCGTGGCGGTAACCAACAACCGGACAGGCGATGTGCTGCAAAAAAGGAAGGGCGGCACACACGGCTTCATCAGCGGACAGGACTCAACTACGCTCATCGCATACGGAAAAGGCATTGGAAAGCTTAAGGTGGACTGTGTCAGGCAAACTGACATCGCACCATGGATCATGCAAATGCTGAGTGGGGGAGAGTGATGGTGGGCGTCATAACGTCTTGTTGACACCAAAAAGAAAAAAATCATTTCATTTTGATTGATTTCTCGTTTTTTTCAATTACCTTTGCACCACAATAACCAATATCTTTCAATATGGACGACTATCCGGCGGAAAAAATGATTTCGTTGGCGTAGGGAGAAAAACAATGTGTTGCTCCTTTCGCCAGGGAGGTATTTTCACTGCACAAAACAAGTGGAGGAGCAACGATGAAAACATACTGGAACTATAATGCAGGCTTGACGCTGCTCAAGGAGTGGCAACCCAATTGCTGGATACAGGTCACTTGTCCTACGGATGAGGACAGAATGTATCTGGAGAATGAGTTCAAAATTCCCGACTATTTCCTCACTGACATCAGCGATACCGACGAGAGGGCGCGTTATGAATACGATGACGGATGGATGCTCATCATTCTCAGAATTCCTTACGTCAAGGAAATCCGTTCACGGACACCTTATACCACTGTTCCTCTTGGCATCATACACAAACGTGATGTCACCATCACGGTTTGTTATTATGAGACGAACATGATGATTGACTTCGTCAGCTATCAGCAAAAGAGAGGGGAGGGATTCATCGACTATGTCGACATGATTTTCAGAATCTTCCTTTCATCGGCCGTGTGGTACCTGAAAAGGCTCAAGCAAATCAACAACCTTATAGAGAAGGCAAAGAGAAATCTCGACAAGGAGGTCAACAACGAGTCGCTTATCGGACTGAGCAGGCTGCAGGACTCCCTCACCTATTTTGCTACATCTATCAGAGGAAACGAAAATTTGCTCGCCAAACTGAAGTTCAAATTGCAAATCGACGAACTGGATGCTGACATGATTGAGGACGTCAACATCGAGATGAGCCAAGCAAGAGAGACGACAAACATCTATTCCGACATCCTTGAGTCCACCATGGACACCTATTCAAGCATCATTAACAACAATGTAAACAATGTGATGCGTACTCTCACGTCGGTCTCCATTCTCATGATGTTCCCTACGCTCATCGCAAGTCTCTTTGGCATGAACCTTGTCAACGGAATGGAGGAAAGGCCTTACGGCTTCCCCATTGCACTCGTCATTTCCGTAGCGGTTACAGGGCTCATTTGGTGGATTCTTAGGCACAAAAGGCTCGTGTGAAAGAGCACATGAGCCACTTTTATACACTTTTTTAAGAAAAATTTGAAAAAATCAAGAAATTGTTAGGCGGTTTCAATTTTTTTAAGTAAGTTTGCATTTTGATAAGTGTGAACAATCGAATCATAAACCTAATTGTGAAATGATGGACTCTCAAGAAAAGGCCCAAAACCAGGGCAAAACAGTAGAAGAGATGAACGTAGTGGAACCTTCCAATGCAAGTGTGGACCAACCGACAGTGGAGGAAGTGGACAATGTGGAACCAAAAGCTGAGGTGACCGCTCCAGAAGAGGAAGCCCCCGCTGCTGAAGACGCAGTGGTGGAGGATGCACCCGTTGTGGAGGAAACTCCCGCCGAAGAGAAGGCGGTGGAGGAGGCGTCTACTCCTGAGGAGGAGCCTGTGGTGGAGGAAACTCCTACCGCAGAGGAGCCTGTGGTGGAGGAAGCCCCTGCAGCCGAGGAACCCATAGTGGAGGAAGAGCCAGCTACAGAGGAGGCGCAGGCTGAAGAGTCTGACGCAGAGGAGACTTCCAAGAAAGTGTACAAAACCAAGGGTGAGGTGCTCGAAAGGGTGACCGAATTGGCCCATGGTGAAGAGACACCTGAAAAAGAGGAGGTGGACCATCTCAAGACTGTCTTCTACAAACTGGTGGCTATCGAAAGGGATGCTGCACAGAAAGCATACCTCGAGGCTGGAGGCGACCCGGAGAAATATCAAATCACTACCGATGACGAGGAGGAGAAGTTCAAGGCCGAGATGAGCCTCATCAAGGAGAGGAGGCAACGCCTCTTCATGGAGAAGGAGAACGAGAAGGCTGAGAACCTCAAGAGGAAGCAAGCCATCATTGAAAGGGTGAAGACCATGGTGACTTCCCCTGAGAGCGCCAACAAGTCATATCAGGAGTTCAAGCGCCTGCAACAGGAATGGAAGGATATCAAGGCCGTTCCACAAGAGAAGGCGGGCGAACTTTGGAAGACATACCAACACTATGTGGAGCAGTTCTACGACCAGTTGCGCCTCAACATTGAGGCAAGGGAGTATGACTTCCGCAAAAACTTGGAAATCAAGACGAAATTGTGTGAGGCTGCGGAGAAATTGGCAGAAGAACCCGATGTTATCAGCGCATTCCACCAACTCCAAGAACTGCACCAGCAATACAGAGAGGCCGGGCCCGTGGCCAAGGACCTCAGGGAGGAGATGTGGACGAGGTTCAAGGCTGCATCAACGGTTATCAACAAGCGTCACCAGAAGCATTTCGAAGACTTGCGCAACAAGGAGGAGGAAAATCTCAAGCGCAAGACTGAGTTGTGTGAGAAGGTGGAGGCCATCGCACAGGAGGAGAACAAGGGCGCTTCCGACTGGGAAAAGCACACCAAGGAAATCATTGCCGTGCAAAAGGAATGGAAGACCATTGGCTTCGCTCCCCAGAAGATGAACGTCAAAATCTTCGAGCGTTTCCGTGCGGCATGCGATGACTTCTTCGGAAGGAAGACACGTTTCTTCAGGGAGATGAAGAGCAAGTTTGCTGAAAATGCCGAGAAAAAGCGTGCACTCGTGGAGCAGGCAAAGGCTCTGCAGGACAGCACTGACTGGAAGGCTACCGCTGAGAAACTCACGGCGTTGCAGAAAGAATGGAAGACCATCGGCACCGTGCCCAAGAAACTTGGAGACCAACTGTGGAGCGAATTCCTCGGAGCATGCAATAAGTTCTTCGAGGCTCGTAATGCCGCTACTGCTGGAACAAGGAGTGAGGAAAGGGAGAACCTGGCCAAGAAACGCGAAGTCGTGGCCAAACTCAAGGCTCTTGCAGAAGAGGAGCCCGGTAGCGAAACACAGGCCGAGGTGCAGGCACTTGTGGACGAGTACAACCAGATTGGCCATGTGCCGTTCCGTGACAAGGACAAGCTCTTCAAAGAGTACCACGAAGTGCTCGACAAGATTTACAAGGAACTCAACATCTCAGTTACACGTAAGCGCTTGGACAACTATCGCAGCACCTTGCGAAGTGTAGCTGAAAAGGGAGCAGGGGCTCTCGACAATGAGCGTACACGTCTTATGAGGAGATATGAAGGTCTCAAACAGGAAATTCAAACCTACGAGAACAACCTTGGCTTCCTTAATGTTTCAAACAAGAAGGGGAGCAGCCTCATCGACGACATCAAGAGAAAAGTTCAGAAACTGAAAGACGAACTGCAGTTGGTGAAGGAGAAAATCAAGGCCATCGACGCAGAGAGTACCGAAGAGGAAGAACAATAATAATGAAAGCCGGAGGGTGAGCATCCTCCGGCTTTTCATTTCCATTTCTTGTGGCTTCCTTTTGGGAATTGCCCACCTTTATGTTATTGCATTTCTTCCAATGCCTTTTTCAGCAACTCCCAGAACGGGGCGATGGAGGGAATGAAGCAGCGTTCGCTTGTGGTGTGCGGGCTTTTCATCGTCGGGCCAAGCGACACCACGTCTAAATGCGGGTATTTGCCCAAGATGACGGAGCACTCCAGACCGGCATGGTCCACTTGGATGATGCCGTCCTCACCGTTCTGCTCTTTGTAAATCCGAAGGAGGTGGTGGAGGATGCCGCTTTCGGGGTTCGGGTCCCAACCACCGTAGCTGCCGGCGGTTTCCACGCGCATGCCAGCCATGTTGAAGCAGCTCTCCAGCATCTTGACCACATAGTCTTTCATATCCTCGCGGGAGGAGCGGGCAAGGATCTTGATGGTGGCATGCTCTGCGTCGATGTCGATAATGGCAAGGTTGGAGGAAGTTTCCACTACGTCGGGATAAGAAGGTATCATGCGCACCACGCCGTCATGGCAGGCGTAGATGGCGTTGATGAGGTTGTCTTGTATCTCAACAGGCACCTCGTGGAGGGGCAGCGGGGCATCCTCGGCGTAAAACTCGATGCCACTTTCGATATTCTTGAACTGCTCGCAGTAGGCGGCCTTCCATTCATCTACCAGTTCCTTCAAGGCTGGAACGTTCTCGGGAGGAAGGGTCAGCACCACCTCGGCTTTGAAGGGGATGGCATTGCGCATATTGCCGCCCTGCCAGAAGGCCAGACGGGCATCGCATTCCTCAATTGCCTCGCGAACAAAACGAACCATCTGCTTGTTGGCGTTGGCGCGGCCTTCATGGATTTCCAGGCCGGAATGACCGCCGCGAAGACCTTTCAGCGTCACACGGACGGCAACATCGCCTGCATCGGTCGGAACGCTCTGGTAGTTGAGGCTGGCGGTGACGTCGATGCCGCCGGCGCTGCCGATGACAAACTTTCCCCAGTGCTCAGAGTCTAAGTTGAGGAGGATGTCACCTTGCAACTCGCCCTCAGGGAGGTCGTTGGCACCAAACATGCCTGTCTCTTCATCGGCGGTGATGAGGGCGTCGATGGGGCCATGGCGCATGTCCTTGGCTTCCATGACGGCCATGATGGCGGCAACGCCAATGCCGTTGTCGGCGCCAAGGGTGGTGCCGCGGGCCTTCACCCAGTCGCCGTCTATCCAAGGCTCGATGGGGTCGGTCTCAAAATTATGGGAGCTCTCAGGACTTTTTTGGGGCACCATGTCCATGTGGGCTTGCAGGATGACGCCCTTGCATCCTTCCATACCGGGGGTGGCGGCTTTCCGCATCACGATGTTGCCGGCGGGGTCCTTGAAGGCCTTCACTCCGACGCGTGAGGCGAAGTCGAGCAGGAATTGCTGCACTTTTTCCAAATGGCCGGAGGGACGGGGAACTTGTGTCAGCGCATAGAAGTTTTTCCAAATGCAAGTTGGTTCAAGATTCTTGATTTCACTCATAATAAATGGTTTTAAGGTTGGTGATTTATTGTCTTTTCTTTTGGTTCTGATGAAGAGGTGACCGGGCTGGTCAGCCACAGGGATGCCCACCCCCATACGCCAAGTAGCACCACGAGCATTGTCTGCACTGTGTGGACGATGAGGACGAAATAGAGGGCGGCGTTGCTCTCCACCCCGTAGAGGATGAGCATGGTTTTCACGGAGAAATGCCAAGGCCCGGCACCGTTGGGTGTGGGCACGATGACAGCGATGCTGCCCACCACGAAGGACACCAAGGCGCAGTTCAAACCAAGGCCGGAGGTGGCTTCGAAGCAGTAGAATGTCAAGTAGAAATGCAGGAAATAGCTCATCCAAATACCGATGGTGTAGAATAGGTATAGCGGGACGTTGGACACGTTGCGAAGGGAGGCCACGCCTTGCCATAGGTTGCTCACGATGTCGCGAAGCTTGTGGCTTAGACGAAGGGCTTGGGCAAGCCACCACAGCAGCAAAAGGGCGGCGACAAGGCACACAAAGGTGACAAGGTAACCGGTGGTGGTGAATTGTCCGAGGAACGTATCGAGGTGGGTGCCGGTGGTGGCGAAGAAATTGTGGAACACTGGTAACTGGGACAGGAGGGTGAGGGTGGTCACCAAAAGTACCATGATGCTGTCAACGGCACGCTCCGTCACAACAGTGCCAAGGGACTTGGCAAACGTCACGCCGTCGTGGCGCTTCAGCACGCCACAGCGGAGAAACTCGCCGACACGGGGGATGACAAGGCTTGTGGCGTAACTCAGAAACACGGCGTTCACTGACGTCGAACGGCGGGCGTGCTCACCAATGGGCTCCAAGGTCTGGCACCAGCGAAGACCACGAAAAAGCTGGGCGCTGATGCCAAAGGGAAGAGAAAGAAGCATCCACGTCCAGTCCATATCGTGAAGCATGACGGAGCGGACTTGTGAAAAGTCGAAGTCACGATACATCCAGTAGAGTATCGCACCACCGAGCAAAAGGGGGAAAGCCACCTTCACCGTGTTCGTTGTCAGCTTGCGGAGGGTCATTGAGAGTAATATGAGGTTTTATCTCACAAAATTAAGCATAATCAGTGACACACGCAAATCTTTATCGAACATTAACATTTATCACACATTCAGGCGACGCCTCACGGCGACGCCTGAATGAAAAAAACTTATATCATAATACATTTCGGTTGGTTCCTTACAACTATGGACAACACGCCACACGGCTACGAAGCCATCATGTTGTGATGCCAAAGCCGGAGACGGCTCGTTTGCCGTTCCACCGGGAGAGAAATAATGTCACTCATTGCGCCAAACCCCTTGCATCGAGAGGTTGTGGCAAGCTAAAGTATGCTTGAAAAGGCAGGTCTTCTGACTTTGCTCCACTCTTTGGCGCCTTCCCACCCAATAGGCAGTGGCATCATGCCAAGAGCTATAAAGGAACTCACAGCTGCGAGACAGTCGGGGATTTGCACCCCGTTCCCTTTGCTAATCGCGTATAGCGAACCTTTCGTTTGCAAAGTTAGTGAAAAAAAACGAAAATGCAACCTTTTACGCACATTATTTTGCTGAAATGATTTTTTTTGCTAAGTTTGCACACAAAAAGTGAGAAAGATGAACACATTCAGATGCACGGCATGCGTATGTGCGATGATGGCTCTTGCGACCATCGCGTCAGCACAGCAGACTAAAAGCTACGATTCATATAAAGGATTGGTGATGGCTGGATACCAAGGATGGTTCAGCACACCGGATGATGGTGGAAAGCGGGGATGGTATCATTTCCAGGGAAAGGACGGGACTTTCCGACCCGGTTCCACAAATGTGGACTTGTGGCCCGACGTGAGCGAGTATGAGAAGACCTATGAGAGCCCATTCAAACTCCAAAACGGGAAGCCGGCGTATGTCTTTTCCTCTCGTGACGCTTCTACTGTGGACTTGCACTTCAAGTGGATGAAGCAGTATGGCATCGACGGGGTGTTCGTGCAGCGATTTGTCGTGGACCAGAAATGGCCCTTGGGAAAGGCGCACCACGACACCGTGCTCGACAATGCCATGAACTCTGCCAGAAAGTATGGAAAGGCGGTGTGTGTCATGTACGACCTTTCTGGCATGTCTGCAGGTGATGAGAAGGTGGTGCTGGATGACATCAAGAAACTCGCAGGAAAATACAACCTTTTCCAGCACCAACGGTGTCCACAGTATCTCTACCACAATGGCAAGCCGCTCGTGGCGGTATGGGGCGTGGGCTTCAACGACGGAAGGAAGTATGGTTATAAGGAAACGGAAGCCATCATCAAGGGACTGAAAGCCATGGGATACAGTGTGCTTGTGGGGGTGCCGGCTTATTGGAGGGAGATGGTGAAGGACTGCGATAAAGACCCGCGGCTGCATCAGCAAATCAAGATGTGCGACATCCTGCTGCCATGGTTTGTGGGCAGGTACAACGAGCAGAGTTTCCCGGGGTTTAGAAAACACATTCTCGAGGATATGAAATGGGCGAAGGCCAACAATGTGGATTATGCACCTGTCTGCTTCCCGGGCTTCTCTTGGCGCAACATGAACGCCCACAAGAAACAGGACGTCGTGGGTATGCCACGCAACAAGGGGGCTTTTTATAAGATGCAGCTTGACTTCAACGCTGCATACGCACAGATGATTTACATTGCAATGTTTGACGAAATAGACGAAGGGACGGCCATTTTCAAAATCGCTAAGAAAGTGCCTACACCCACCAAGGGAAGTGAGTTCCTGCCTCTTGAAAGGGGGGTGAACAGCGGCTATTACATGAAATTGACAGGAAAGGCTGCCAAGAAACTCAAGAAAAGACTGGGGGTGAAATGAAAAATTGGGCACGGGGCACCTTGAAAAGCAACAGCCTTGACAACGCATCATCTTGTCAAAAATTGTTTTTTTTAGTGAAAAAATTTGGGGATGTGTGCGAAAGTGCTTATATTTGCACACGAATTTCTTGACATTTTATTACAAACTTTAAAAAATCACGCCTATCGAAACATCATTACTTGATTACAAAATGATTTAAGCGATGGATTATCTGAGCAAGATGACCGACGAAGAATTGGCTTTGGCCTATGTCGCCGGTGACGTTAAGGCGTTTGATTTGTTGTTGTCAAGAACACAAACCAAGCTCTTTACTTATATTATGTTTGTCGTAAGGGACAAGGATATGGCCAACGACATCTTCCAAGAGACCTTTGTGAAGGTCATCACAAAACTACAGCAACGGAAATACACCAATTCCGGAAAATTCGGAGCATGGCTTGTGAGAATTGCTCACAATGTGGTGATGGACTGGTACAGGGAGCAGAAGTCGGAGAAAATTGTTGAGCCTACGGAGGACAACGACCTCTCCAACCTCAGCGGCAATGAAATCCTGGACATGAATGTGGAAAACCATTTTGTCAACGAGCAGGTGATGCACGATGTGAGGAAGATGATGAACATGCTTCCGCCCTCACAGAGGGAAGTGGTGTTCATGAGATTCTATCAGGAGATGTCGTTCAAGGAGATTGCAGAAACCACAGGAGTGAGCATCAACACCGCACTGGGGCGCATGCGATATGCCATTCTCAACCTCAGGAGGATGGCAAAGGAGCACAGCGTCGCCCTACAGCTCGACTAACATGCAGATGTAAAGATATGCAAGGGGGCGAACCAATGGTTCACCCCCTTGTTTCGCATACTAATGGAGGGATTTCAGCCAGTGGATGGTGGCGCAAGGGTCGGAAGCCTTGAATACATAGCTGCCGCTCACAAGGACGTCCACACCGGCTGCCACCAAGCGGGGGGCAGTCTCACCCTGCACGCCGCCGTCAACCTCGATGAGGGCATGGCTGCCGTGGGAGGCAATCATCTCGCGTAGGCGGATAATTTTCGAGATGGTGTTCTCGATGAACTTCTGACCGCCAAATCCCGGGTTGACGCTCATCAGAAGCACCATGTCCACGTCGCTGATGATGTCTTCCAGCATACACACGGGGGTGGATGGGTTGAGGGTCACACCGGCTTTCATACCCGCATGGTGGATGGATTCCACTGTGCGGTGAAGATGGGTGCAGGCCTCGTAGTGGATGTTCATCATCATTGCACCAAGACGGGCAGTACGTTCAATGTAGGCCTCGGGATGAACGGTCATGAAATGCACGTCCAAAGGTTTGTGGCAGATGCCTGCCACTGCCTCGAGTACGGGGAAGCCAAAAGAAATGTTGGGAACGAATACGCCGTCCATCACGTCAAGGTGCAACCAGTCGGCCTCGCTCGAGTTCAACATGTCTATTTCACGCTCCAAGCAGGTGAAATCTGCTGCCAGCAAAGAAGGGGAGACTAATGTGGCCATATTGCAAGGGACTTTAGTTGAGGCAATAAATCCCTGTGTGGCCGTTCATCTCAATGACACGGCACGTGCGGGCGAATTCTCTGATGAAGTTCAGTGTGCGGGGGGATGGGTCAGTTTCTTCCAGGGTAAATATTTTCATAGGCAATCTGATAATGGTTTATAACTTTCTAACGTTTTTATACCCTCTTTATTATATCAATCAGAAAATATTCTTGCTTCTTTTGAAAAAAAACTGGAAAGAGCAGCAATGCCGCTCTCTGCCATAACAGCCATAAATTGGTGGAGGACTGCGTATGATGGTGGGAAGCCCCTGAGACCATCAATACCGAACAAGTCATTCTGTACACCACGAAGGTATGGGAGGGCTTGTGAGGCAAATATAACAACTAACGACCGCACAAAAGCCTCTACGAGCTGCTGCCGTTTTTATAATAAGGTGTAGTCACATAAAAAAGTACACCAAAAATTTGGATATTTCAGCAAATATGTCTATTTTTGCAATACAACCAAAAAGGAAAGTCCCCAAGTCTCTCGTGTACAGAACTCTACAATTCCAATTTATTCAACCTTAACACAAAACGATATGAAAAAAACAACAATCACCCTAATGATGTTCCTGGCATCCATGCTTTCCTTGGCAAACCCCATCGGCAAGCAGAAAGCCAGGGTGTATGCCCAGGATTTTTTCAATTCCTCAGGCCGGGAAATTGTCGGCGAGGCACAAAAAGCCCCGGGAAAATTGGCGGCAAGTCAAGACCAACCGCTCTATGTGTTCAACGCAGCAGACAACAGGGGATTTGTCATCATAGCTGGTGATGACTGTATAGACCCGCTGCTCGGCTATACAGAGACAGGCTCCTACAATGAGGATGATATGCCGGATAATTTCAAATTCTGGATGGAAATGATGGTGAACGCCATCAACGCACTGCCCTCCACAGTGGCAGAGGGTCAAGCGGATAAAGCACTGAGGCAAGTGGCCATACACAATGCCATCCAGCCGCTCATCAAGACGAAATGGGATCAAGGCTCTGCCACTGCCTCGGGTTACATTTACAACACGCTCACCCCGACAATCAACTCAAAGCATTGCCTCACGGGGTGTGTGGCAACGGCTGGCGCACAAGTGATGTACTACTACCAGCATCCCAAGAAGGCAACCAAGCCTGTACCCGGCTATGAGTCCAACAGCACTTTGGGAATGCTCAAAGATCTGCCATCTATCCAGTTCGACTGGTCACAAATGAAGAACACCTATTCCAAGTCAGACAAGGGAACAAGTAGCGAGAGGGCAGTTTCAGAGTTGATGCTGTATTGCGGCTATGCTGCTTATATGGACTATGGATTGTATGGTTCGGGTGCAAATGAGTACTGGATGGTACAAAATATGGTTGAACTTTTTGACTACGACCCTTATACATGGAAGTATGTTACGCCGAGCGATTATGGTGTAAGTGAGTGGGATGCTATGATTTACGGGGAATTATCCTCCAAACGCCCCGTCATTTTCAGCGGTTGGGGCGTTTCGGGAGCTCATGCGTTTTTATGCGATGGGTATGACGGCGCCGGACTCTACCATTTCAATTGGGGATGGGGCGGTTCTAATAATGGTTATTTCAAACTCATTGAGCCTAATCCTTTCAAAGGGTCTATGGACAACGGATACTCTATGGATGTGTATGCTACCATTGGTTTGCAACCCAACACAGGGAAGACACCTCCTGCCGAAAGTCTTGTCGCAACAACAGTTGACACATGGGTGGATGGTACGAAAATCAGTACATGGTTAACAAACGACAATCCCGTGAGTGCATGCTTTGGCTTGGGTATTGGGGAACTGAAAGCCAATGGAACCATAAATGTGCTTGACACCTCATACGAATACAACAAGAATTACGAATTAAAACCTATGTATTGGAGGGGAACATTCAGTTTCGATGTTTCTTCATACGGTTTGTCAAAAGGCAAACACAATCTGGTATTCATCTGCATTGAAAAAAATGCAAAACAATGGGTGCGTTGCCGCCCATACATGTTGTACTTTGAAGTGACCGTAAAAAGCGACGGTTCGATAGAGATAATTCGACACCCATTATTGAGTTTGGAAGCCACTTCGATAGATGTCAAAGGTAATTTGTTTGCCACTGTCATCCAACCCGTCATTGTAAAAGTGAAAAGCAAGGTTGACGATTACACAGGCCCCCTCTATCTCTTTGCCAACACGTCAAACACCAGGTACAATCCTTCCTATTACACAACTGTTGCGATAGAGGGCGGGAATACCGGTGAAGTCGAATTATTTTTCAAACCCCAGACGGCAGGAACTTACAATCTTTGGGTCTGTACGGATGAATATGGCGAAAATGTAATTGGAACGAAAAAAGTGGTCATCAAACCTGTACCATCTTACGAAACCAAACTGACCAAGCTGAGTATGACAGTTGATTGCCAACCCAACACGACAGCCACATTACAAGTAAAAAATGAAACACAATATGACTATTTTGATTCGTTCAGAGCCAACCTTTACATCTATCATGATGGGGATTATTCTTTGCTGACAAAAAAAGAGATATACCCAATTCTCATCAAACCAGGGGAGACCAAAGATATCATTGAAACATTTGGTGGCTTGGAGCCTGGAACAAACTATTATATAGAATTTTATTACAAGCCAAAAGTTGGAAAAGGCTTCTCTTCCTTAGGGGGCAAGAAATTCACCATCATCAATCCTAACCAAGAAGTGATGGAACTTGTGGACCTCGGCCTGAGTGTGAAGTGGTGCAATATGAATGTAGGAGCATCGGCTCCTGCCTACTACGGCAATTACTACGCCTGGGGAGAGACGGCAACAAAGAGCACCTACACCTGGGCCAATTATAAACATGCCTCAGGTACGGCTAATAGCGTGATGAGCATCGGAGGCAACATCGCCGCCACCACCTATGACCCTGCCTACCGAAGCAACAAAAACTACTGCCTGCCCACAAAGGCGCAGATAGACGAACTCCTCTCGAAATGCACTTTCAAGGAGACCATCAAGAACGGTATGACAGGCTACATTGTCACCGGCCCGAGCGGAAAGAGCATATTCCTTCCCCTTGGTGGCTACAAAGCCGATGGGAAATACAACGGCACAGGGGAACAAGCCTACTTCTGGGCCGCTGACGTGGACGCGAGCAACGCGCAGAAAGCCAATGCACTCTTCCTAAAGACCGATGGCACAAAGATGACCACCGTGGCACAACGCCGCACTGGCATCTGCATCCGCGCCGTGGAATACAAGGCCTCCACGCCCACCACGGAGACCATGGAACTTGTGGACCTCGGCCTGAGCGTGAAATGGTGCAACATGAACCTCGGTGCGACGGTCTCCTCCGGCTACGGCAACTACTACGCCTGGGGTGAGACGACAACAAAGTCCAACTACACGTGGGCCAATTACAAGCACGCCTCCGGCACGGCGGCAAGCGTGAAGAGCATCGGAAACAACATCGCCGCTACAACCTATGACGCGGCATACCAAACCAACAAAACCTACTGCCTTCCCACAAAGGCACAGATTAATGAGTTGCTCTCGAAGTGCACCTTCAAGGAGGGTACTAAGGACGGCGTGAAGGGCTACACCGTCACCGGCCCGAGTGGAAAGAGCATCTTCCTCCCCCTTGGTGGCTACAAAGCAGACGGGCAATACAACGGCACGGCGGAGCAGGCCTACTACTGGGCCGCTGACGTGGATGCC
>CADBBP010000039.1 GCA_902792855.1 uncultured Prevotellaceae bacterium | reverse complement strand
GGAGTGCTGATGGAATTGGCAAATTCCACCAAAGGCATGTCTATTTGCTTAAAATATAGTATTCCAATGGTAGCGCAAGAGTCGTATTCCAACACTTGGCTCACACCTACTGGCTGAAAACTGCCGAATAGATAACATACCTTATCCTTCCCAAAATTGGAGATGAGTTCATAGATGCGCCTTTTCTTTTCACCATTGTAGGATGTGAACCTGTCCAAATAGAGGCCAAGGCCGTATTTCTTGCAAGTGTCCATCACCTCTTCAAGCGTGGAAATAGTGGTGCCATGGTAATTAAACCGTCTCAACTCTTCCAATGTGTATGATTTGATGGAGATACTGTCGTGGGTTCTTTGGTCATAAAAATATTCCAAATGACAACATACGGGAATGTTGTCTTTGGTCCATTGTATGTCGGTCTCTCCATATTGGAAGCCTGCTTGACGGGCAAACCGATAGGCGTCCGCTGTATTCTCCGCTGCGCCATTGATTTTATATCCGCGATGGGCGATGCTGGCAATGGTGGGAATAAAAGTGCTTTTTTCTGCATCCGTCAAATCAATAGTATCACTGTCATCACAAGAAACACCAACTGTGATGAGAAATAAGAAGAATAGTAACTTATGGATATGATGCATGGAAAAACGGCTTTGTTGCGTTGTGGCCTAATATGTTGTTGGATGGTGCATCGTCAGATGTGTGCCTAACATTCTGAATATAAGTTCTTTTCTCATTAATCTCTTAAAAGAGTTTTTTGGTGGGATAAATGGGAATGCTTGATGCTCTAATGTACGCATACTTTCAACTACCCGCAAAATGTGCATCCTACGGGCTATCTCAATGGTTCAAAAGGGCATCGCATGCAGAAATGTTGGCCGCTTAGGGGAGGATGGATTGTTTCCCGCAGATACGTTTACACATGAAAATGCGAGTGCAAAAGTACGAAATAATGTTCACATGAGAAAGCATTTTTCGATAAATTGCTATTCTTGCTCCATAATAACCCCTTGCGTAACCCTCTCAATCCTCAACTATCAAATAATCTGTCAGTGTGCGTTGCTCAACGGAGAAGGCCGCGCCCACTTTCACATTCTTATGACCTTACTTCATTCATAGTGAAAAAAAATCCCTCCCCAGAGCTGGGGAGGGATATGGTTTTGCCAATACAAGTGGAAACCAACGGTATTACTTGTTGAGGTAAGCCTTGATTTCATCGGAGGTGATTTCCATGAATGTCTCACTGCCCGACTTGGTGGAATAGCGGTAAACCAGGTCGTAGTTCATCTGCTCAATGAGAGGAAGGGCCATGCTCATGAAATTCTTCACACACTCAATTTTCTTGGCACCGTCGTCCTTGATGGCATAAATCTGGCGCTTGAGGTCGTCGAATTTAGTTTGCTCCTCGTCAACATTGATCATGACTTGCTCCTGGGAACCCTTCACCTGTACTTTCTTGAAAGTGAGACCTTTGTCAAGCTCCTTGTCGGCCTGGGTGTTGAGATACTGGTTGAGGATGGGGAGCAGGATGGAGGCGTAGTTGCCGCTGGCGGAAATCAACTGCTTGTTGAAATTCCCCAATTCCTCGGCGCTCACCATTGTTTCCACGTTGCCAGAAGGAAGTTTCACGTTGCCTTTCAGGCCCATCTCGCTGTCGATAACTTTGGTGAACAACTCGGGAACAGAGCGTTGAAGTTCAACAGCGAGGAAACGTGCCACGAGCGACTTGTCGAACTCCTCACCCACTACGAAAGCGGTGTCGGGAGTAATGTCGCATACCAGGGCTTCGTTGTCAACGGAGAAGGCGGTTGCCTCACCCACCGGGCCAAGCTTGATGGGGCAGGACTGGGCTGCTTTCTCTGCGGCTTCTTTCACGGCTGCTGTTTTGTCACAACTTGCCATCATCAGGACTGAAAGGCCTATGAAGGCACTACAAATGAAACGGAATGTTTTTTTCATGACTTGTTTTTTTGGTTGAACATATTCTATACTTTCCTATACTTTTCCTCATGCAAATTTACGATTTTTTCTTGACATCCCAAATTATTTTTGATTTTTTTGCATCTTACTACATTTTTTGTGAATATTAAGGCTTCATTTTTCGATTGGCTTTACTGCTCTGAAGACTTATTGCAAGGTCGATCTGTTACATACAAAAAATCTCTAATTGGCTTATAAAAAGCCAATTAGAGAACTGATTGAGATGTAAACAATTTATAAACACAGACTATCGGAATCAATGACGATGAGCCGACGGCCTTTTAATCCAATTTACATGTTTGGCGAGGAGACAATCACTTTCGCGCTGCTGTTGTTGTATATCGACGGAATGGAGAAGCTCACGCCGTCATAACTCAAGGTGCTGCCTCCGATGACTTTCACATTGGAGTATTTCTTGAATGAGCAGGTGGAAGTGGAGACAGGGGTAACGGCCTTCCCACCAATGCCCATCACGGTGGCGCCGTTAGTGTAAACGCTGAAGTCGGTCTTTAGGGGATTGCCGCTGGAAGGGGAGGCGCAAGAGAGGATGGTGCCGCCAGAGAGTGTTATGTTGCTGTCGCTCTTGATGCCCTGGGGCTTGGTGTCGTCTGCACCGTAGACGAACTCCTCACCGGTGGTGACGACAGTCAACGTGCCACCACTGATGGTGATGGCTCCTGTGGAGTTGATTCCTTTGCCGCCTGCTCCTGTACTGGTAAGGCTCATCGTGCCGCCGCTCATGGTGAACGTGCCGTCGCACTTGGCAGCTGCATTGCTTGAAATGTCTTTTTGGGAGGCATCATAGATGGCACTGCCTGAAGTTGTTGCGGTAATGGTGCCACCGGTCACCACCATGTTGCTTTCGCATTTCAAGCCTTTGGTGGCATTGCCTGTTGTGTTCACTGTCAAGGTTCCACCCTCTATGAACAAACAGCCGTTGTCGGTCTTGTCGGTCTTTTTCATGCCCACGTCGATGCCGTCGCCCAAGCACGTAATGTTGAGCGTTCCGCCCTGCATCTTGAAATATTGGTTGATGTGGAAACCGTCGCTTTGAGCACTGGTGACGTTGATGGTGCCAAGGTTGGGAGTGAAAAGGACGTATTCATCGCCGCTGAAACCATGTTTCACGTTGCCCTGAATGGTGAGCGTTCCGCTGCCACTCCATGAGGAGTGTCCGTCAATGTAGAAAGCAGCACTGTGTCCGTCGCTGTCGTCTATGCTCACCGTGGTGAGGCCGTCGGAAAGGCTGTTCGAGGTGCCATCGGCGAGTTGAATACCAACCATTTTCCCGTCTTGGATGTTGATGGCGGCACTGTCGGGATTGGCAAGGGTCAAGCCATTGAGAATCACATTAATAGCATATTCTCCAACCATATAGAAAGAGCCATTGTTGCTACTGCCGCCAAGAGTGTAGGTCACTTCTTGCTGTAGAGCCTCGCTGGCAAACACTTTGACGTGGCCACCGTTGACAGTGGCTGTCACGTATGGTGCCAGGTTGCCGGAGATGAGCACCTTGGCCGATGTGCCATTGTAGGTAACGTTCACAGTGTTGTCTGTTACACTGCTGTTGTCTATGGTGATGTTGGTCAGTTCGCTTAGTAAGTAGCTACGGCCACCCACGGTGAGTGTAGAACCATCGCTGAAAGGCATTTCGCCAGCTTGTGAGGCGGGAATGGCGTAAGTCACATCACCCATGTTGATGTTCATCGTCTGGGAGAAGAGGGTGGTGGAGCACAATATGAGTGCAGTGGCAATGGAAGAAAAACGTTTCATCGGATGTGGATTTTTTGAGTGTTGCCACTGGGCTGCTTAACAATGTAGATGCCTTTGGGCAAGGAGGGGAGTGAGGCGTCAAGTGACAGTGAACTCACCAAGATGCCGGAAAGGGTGTAGATGCCTGAAGGACTATCGGCAGTGGTAGAAATGGAACTAATACCGGAAGTCTCAGTAAAATACATTTTCAACAAACTGGAGAGTGGCAGGACAGTACCATCGTTCGCCACGAGGTTGCCGTTGTTGAAGGTGAGTGTCAAACCGCTGATTGGCAAACTAACCATGTTGCCGTCGGTATTCTCCAAGGTTAAGTAATTGTAATCGGTCGCGCTGGCGACTGACACAAGGCTCGTAATCACAAGGGCCAAAAATAATCTTTTCATTGATGAGATTTTTCGTTTTGCTTTGTTTCGCTGCAAAAATACGAAAAATAAGTGTAATGCCAACCGTTTCAACCTTTAAAAAAGTGAAAATCTTACAAAACAGCTATTAGAACGTCGTTTTTATGCAGAACCACCACACATCAAGCGAAAAAATGGGATGAGGTGTAGCCATTATATAAAGAAAGATGATGACAAAATAAACGGAATACATACAAAAATGCAAAGGAGCTGTTTCTCAACAGCTCCTTTGTTTTTTCTAACTAACTTATTATCAACTATTCATTACTCATTCTAACTCTGGTGCAAAGGTAGCACAATTATTTCGTTTAGGTGTTAAAACAACAATATAAAATGCGAAAAACCTACGAAAACGTTTACGTTTAGGGCTTTTCTTTTCTTGTATTTGGTACATACCACATATAGATAACGAATATCTATATATAAATAAGGTGTATTGCTACTTGGGATGTATGGGATTTATTTGGCGGGTATCATGTAAAACTTGCGATTTGGCTTGAAGTCCAGCATCCATTGGTCAAGAATGATATGGTTGTCGAGAGCCTTTATCTTGAGTGTATGCTTGCCCTTTCCCACATTGACATGGGTTTGTTTCAGAGCCTGGCCTCGGAGCACGCTCAACTTCCAAAAATCAGAGCGGTATTTCTCCTTTAATGAAATGACGACTGGCGGCTCATTGTCGAGTGTAACCTCATAGCGCAGGTCGCCTGTGTCGTTGGGTTGGGTGGGAATCATGGCGGTATAAAGTGTGGCATCGCCTTCTTGCATGGTTTCAAATGTGTATGTCAACTCGCCATCAAGAGGGATGGCAACGGCATGCATGGAGTGACCTAACATCTGAATGGATTGGCATCCAGGAGTGGCCTTGGCAAAGTTCGCGGCATTCATGGCAACGGCGTCGCTCACCACTATGCGAGAAACGTAATTATTGGGTGCCACAGCATGTTCGGTGGGGGGGAGGTAGGGCAGGGAGGGTGGGGTGAAGACCGGAAGGTCGCGTGGCATCATGTTCATGAGGCCTTTCCATTTTCCGTCCGACAGTGTGTTGTTGTAATAATCGGTGAGTTGTTGAATCTGTCGGTAAGCTGACATCGAATTGGCGGCGGCCCGGAGCATGTATTCTTCGCGGTTCTCCATTCTTTTGTCGGCTTGACCTTGGTATTTCGAGCGGGCTTTCTGTGCTTCCAGCATTTTCACTGCCATGGCATTGGCTGCATAGACAGGATATTTGACATGGGCAAAATAGGCATCAAGTAGTTCTGGACGTACTATCTTCTCCACCTCTGAGACGGTCTTGCACACAGAGGCATAGTCGGCCAAGTAACGTTCCAATTCATTGCCGAAGGCGTCTTCTGAAAATTCTGTATCGACGACATGTGATAGGCCACGGGGATAGGCCTTGCGGTCGGCAAGCTCCACCTGTGTCCAACCCATGAATTCCGGCTTTCTTATACCGCAAAGGCGGTAGAAGTCATGCATGGCAGGGAAGAGTTGCTTTCCAGCAACTTCACCAAACTGGGTGCAGAGCCAACGCTCCAAGTGGCTTGCTATTGTTTGTGGCTGAATGGAATTGATGTCCCATGCCATGTCGAGGAAAAGCTCCAAGTCGTACGCGGCAACCTTGGGGTCGTGCACGTTCGCAATCCATAACTTGCGGCAGTTGTGGTCATAGGCGGCTTTCATTTCAGAATATACCAATCCCGGCTGTGTGGTTGTGAGCCACAGATAATCGTGGGGACGTCCCCAGTAACTCAAGTGGTAATAGACACCTCCTCCCCCCGGACGTTGCTGCTGTGCGGTATTGCTCAATCGCGTCATGTAACCGTAGTTGTCGTCACACCACATCAAAGTCACATCATCTGGCACGCGAAGGCCACTTTCCATGATTTCAAGCACCTCCTTGTAGGGGATGAACACCTGAGGCACCTTCTTCAAATCCTTGTTGTAATATTTGGAAAGAATGGACCGTTGGTCGTCTATCACCTGCTGAAGGCCATTGAGTTTCTCTTCCTTGGTTTTCACACCCTCCATCGAGCCGTCGTGGATGCCGCGCATGCCGAGCGTGAATAATTCCTCCGAGCCCTTCACCTCCTTCACACGCTCTATCCAGTAGTCTTGCACCTCTTTGCGATTGGTGATGTAATTGTATGCACCTCGCACGGAGTGGTCCCATTCTGCCACATTGTTTCGAAGAAGCGGCTCGCAGTGGCTTGTGCCAATCAGAATGCCACATGAGTCGGCCATCTCCTTGTTGCCGGGAATGGTGAAAAAGCCAGGAGTGCTGGGGTGCATGCCTGGCCAAATGGTGTTGGCGCGAAGGCGGAGCAGCAACTGGAAAAGCGCCTTGTAGGACTTGGGGCCTATGAAACCGAATTGCTCGCTCTTCTCGAAGTGTTTCCATGCCCAGTTCCTGAAACTCCAGTCCTCGTCGTTGATGAATATCCCGCGATATTCCACCGAGGGCGACTGGAAGGTGGTGTAATTGTCGTGCATTGAAAGGCGAGCCTTCCTTTCCGGCACAACGTCGCCCCACCACACCCAGGGAGATACGCCAGCCAGGCGGCTCAACTCCAAAATGCCGTAGGCACATCCGCGACCGTTGCTGCCCACCACCAAGATATGGCCTCCCGAGGGAGCCACGTAGAAAGCGTCGTGCTGGGACAGTACATCCTTTACAGGTACGCCAAGGCTTTTCAAATGTCTCAACACCGACGAGCTGGCCTTGTCGAGTTCATAGATGCGAATGGTGCCGCCTTTCATTTCCTTGGCCGCCCTTCCCGTCACCATGCCCATGTCGCTATTAAACATCTGAAGAGCAATGCCCACGACGGGATCAACCTGGCTCTCCACGTGATAGGTTACAGCATGACTGCCGTCATACCACACTACTTCGGCTCGTAGTGAACCTGATATGGCGAAAACCATAGCCGTCAACACTAATTTTGCAAGTTTGTTAGTAGTTTGTTTCATATTTCGGTTTTTGAGCATGCAAATATAGTAAAAAATCTGATACCATAAACCTGTTAGGATAAAGATTTTCGTTTTTCGATAAAGAGGAAAGATGTAAAATCATCGTTGTTTTTCACATTTATACCTATCCCCTTGGGCGTGGCATGGATTTTTCTTGGATTTTTCTTATCATTAACTTCAACTTTTTGCGTCATTTTTTTTTCGACATACACAAAAAAATGTTAACTTTGCAAAATATTGTCTAACATAGGCATATTTATCAATTATTTACTACTATATGGCAAATGTTATTAAGTTACGTAAAGGCTTGGACATCAACCTAAAAGGAAAGGCTGCCAAAAAGAAAGCCGACGTAAGGGCCGCTGCGGAGTACGCTCTCGTGCCGGAAGATTTCGTCGGACTTGTTCCAAAGGTGGTCGTAAAGGAAGGGGAACATGTCAAGGCCGGGGATCCCTTGTTTGTCAACAAGAAATTCCCCGAGGTGGGCTTCGCATCACCTGTCAGCGGGACGGTGACCGAAGTCGTACGTGGAGAGCGAAGGAAATTGCTCTCTGTAAAAGTGAAAGCCGATGCCAAGCAGGAGTACCGGGAGTGGAAGGTGCGAATGCCGGAAAAAATGGACGGTCAAGAAGTGGTGAATGCATTGCTTGAAGCCGGCCTCTTCGGCTACATCAATCAACTGCCCTACGCTGTCTCTGCAACGCCCGACGTCATGCCAAAGGCCATCGTTGTCAGCGCTTTCAGAGACATGCCGTTGTCAGCAGACTTTGAAATGGATCTCGAGGGCAACGAGAAAGAGTTCCAAACCGGTCTGACCGCACTATCACGCATTGCAACCACCTACCTTGGCATTTCAAAGACACAGGCTGGTGGTCCACTTGCAAGCATGGGCAATGTTGAGGTGAACATCTTCGACGGACCTTGTCCGGCTGCCAATGCGAGTGTACAGGTCAACCATCTTTGCCCTGTCAACAAGGGAGAGGTGGTATGGATGGTGGACCCCACCGCAGTCATCTTCTTCGGCAGGCTCTTCATGCAGGGAAAAGTGTCGTTGAAACGAACCATTGCACTCGCAGGAAGCGAGATGAAAGACCCTTGTTATGCCGACATCATTGTGGGGCATCCCATCAGCGACTTGCTTAAGGGGCGCTTGGACAACCTCCGACACATACGACTCATCAACGGCAACCCGCTCACCGGGAAACAGGCAACCATTGAGGGATATGTGGGAGGGCATACCTCTGAAATCACAGCCATTCCCGAAGGGGACGACCGCCATGAAATGTTTGGATGGATCATGCCCAGAACCAAGGACTTCTCTGCCAACAGGAGCTATTTCTCTTGGCTTTTCGGAAAGAACAAGGAGCATTGCCTCGATGCACGCATCAAGGGAGGGGAGCGCCATATCATCATGAGCGGTGAATATGACAGCGTGCTGCCTATGGACATCTACGCTGAATATCTCATCAAGGCCATCTTGGCTGGAAACATCGACAAGATGGAGCAGCTCGGCATTTATGAGGTGGCACCTGAGGATTTCGCTGTGGCAGAGTTTGTGGACTCTTCCAAACTCGAGTTGCAGCGCATCGTCCGTGAAGGTCTCGATATGTTGCGCAAGGAGAACGCCTAAACACTTAAAGTCTATTAGATTATGTCACTGAGAAACTATTTGGATAAAGTGAAGCCTTCTTTTGAGAAAGGAGGCAAGCTGCACGCTTTCAAAAGCGTTTTCGATGGATTCGAGACTTTCTTGTTTGTGCCCAATACCACATCGAAATGTGGTGTCCACATTCATGATGCCATCGACTCCAAGCGCATCATGAGCCTGGTGGTCATCGCACTCATGCCGGCCATGCTTTTCGGCATGTACAACGTGGGATACCAGAATTTCCTCGCTGCCGGATCGCCAGCCGATGCGACGTTCATCAGCATCTTTGCCTACGGCTTCATTGCCGTATTGCCCAAAATCCTCGTCAGCTATATCGTGGGATTGGCTATTGAGTTCGCATGGGCTCAGTGGAAGGGAGAGGAGATACAAGAGGGCTACCTCGTATCTGGAATCCTGATACCACTCATCATACCCATCGACTGCCCGTTGTGGATACTCGCCATCGCCTGTGCATTCGCTGTCATTTTTGCAAAGGAAATCTTTGGAGGAACAGGTATGAACATCTTCAACGTCGCACTTGTTACGCGCGCGTTCCTTTTCTTCTCTTATCCGCAGAAAATGAGTGGCGACACCGTGTGGGTGGCTTCTGAAAAAATCTTCGGACTCGGTTACAACCTTCCCGACGGCTTTACTGCAGCCACACCGTTGGCACAGATAGGGCAGGGAGGACAAGCCACGGCAAGCCTTTGCGACATGATTACTGGTTTCATACCAGGCTCTATCGGTGAGACCAGCGTCATTGCCATTGCAATAGGAGCATTCATTTTGCTTTGGACTGGCATCGCTTCCTGGAAAACCATGCTCAGCGTCTTCATCGGAGGTGCAGCCATGGCCTTTATCTTCCAAGTTGCAGGGAAGACCCCCATTCCTTTCTATGAGCACCTCGTATTGGGAGGATTCGCTTTCGGTGCCGTCTTCATGGCTACTGACCCTGTCACCAGCGCAAGAACAGAAGCGGGAAAATGGGTCTTCGGACTCCTCGTCGGTGCCATGGCCATCATCATCAGGGTGATGAACCCAGGATACCCGGAGGGAATGATGCTCGCCATCCTTCTCATGAACATGCTCGCACCGCTCATCGACCACTGCGTCGTGCAGCGTAACGTGTCTAAGCGAATGAAACGTATAACCTCTAAATGAAACGGACATGGCAAATGACACAAACAAGGGGTTGAACACCAACTCCAATTCATACACCATTATCTATTCGGCCATCATGGTCGTCATCGTGGCTTTCCTCTTGGCATTCGTCTATCAGACACTCAAGGAAAGACAGGATGCAAACGTGGCACTCGACAAGAAGAAGCAGATACTCTACGCCCTCAACATTAGAGGATTGGGAGACGAGGAGGCCGCTGCCAAATACAAGGAAGTAGTGCTCAGCGATGACATATTGGCCGATAATGGAACCATCGCGGAAAGACAGACCGGCGATAACGAGAGCAACGGCTTCAAATTGGGAAGCGCAGAATACAAGAACGGTCAACTTGCCATTTACACTTGCAAGGTGGACGACCAGACCAAGTTTGTCGTGCCTGTATATGGCATGGGACTGTGGGGACCCATCAGCGGTTATGTGGCTCTTGACAGCGACTGCCAAACCGTTTTCGGGGCTTATTTCAACCATGATTCGGAGACCGCCGGCCTTGGAGCTGAAATCAAGGACAGCCAAGCTTGGCAGGAGAAGTTCATCGGAAAGAAAGTCTTCGATGAAACGGGAGGCATCGCCCTTTCGGTGGAGAAGAACGTCACCGTTCCCAATTCGCAAGTGGATGCCGTCACTGGTGCCACGCTCACTTCCAACGGCGTGAGAGACATGCTCAAGGAAGGCTTGGGCAAGTATTCCGATTTTTTCAAGTCACAACAAAACAACGGAGGAAAATAAGATATGAGCCAACTCTTTTCCAAGGAGAACAAGGAGGCGTTTGCCAAACCGCTCAACCTTGACCATCCCATTCTCGTGCAGGTGCTCGGCATCTGTTCGGCACTGGCCGTTACTTCACAACTAAAGCCGGCCATCGTCATGGGACTCGCCGTCACCATCATCACGGCGTTTGCCAATGTTATCATATCCATCATCAGAAAGACCATCCCCAACCGCATCAGAATCATCGTGCAGCTTGTCGTCGTGGCAACACTCGTCACCATCGTCAGCCAGGTGCTCAAGGCATTCGCATACGATGTCAGCGTGCAACTCTCGGTGTATGTGGGACTGATCATTACCAACTGCATCCTCATGGGGCGCCTCGAGGCGTTCGCCATGATGAACAAGCCTTGGCCAAGCTTCCTCGACGGTGTGGCCAACGGACTGGCTTACGCTCTCATACTCGTCATCGTCGGTGCTGTGAGGGAACTGTTCGGAAGGGGCTCCCTTCTGGGCTTCCAAATCATACCGCAAGGCGCATACGACGCAGGATACATCAACAATGGAATGATGACCATGCCCGCCATGGCGCTCATCCTTCTCGGATGCGTCATCTGGATACATAGGGCTTATTTTTATAAGGAGGATAAATGATGGAACATCTCATTAGCCTTTTCTTCAGGTCGATCTTCGTCGACAACATGATTTTCGCCTTCTTCCTCGGCATGTGCTCGTTCCTTGCCGTTTCGAAGAATGTGAAAACTTCGCTCGGACTGGGAATGGCAGTCACTTTCGTTCTGCTTGTCACCGTGCCGGTGGACTACCTGCTGCAAACCAAGGTGCTTGGACCCGACTGCCTCATTGAGGGTGTGGACCTCTCTTATCTCAGTTTCATACTCTTCATCGCTGTCATTGCCGGCATCGTGCAACTCGTGGAGATGACGGTGGAGAAATACTCGCCGGCATTGTATGCCGCATTGGGCATCTTCCTGCCGCTCATCGCCGTCAACTGTGCCATCATGGGAGCTTCGCTCTTCATGCAGCAGCGCATCAATCTCGACCCTTCCAACTCACAGTACATCGGTTCCGTAATCGACGCCATTGTATATGCTCTCGGTAGCGGAATGGGATGGACACTCGCCATCGTGGCGATGGGAGCCATCAGGGAGAAAATGGAGTTCAGCGACGTGCCAGAACCTCTCAAGGGACTGGGCATCACTTTCATCACCGTGGGGCTCATGGCAATGGCCATGATGTGCTTCTCTGGTCTTAACATTTAAAGAAAGGAGCATCAGGATATGAATTTCATTTTAGCAAGCATTGGAGTTTTCCTCGTGACCATTCTTTTGTTGGTCATCATACTGCTCGTGGCGAAGAACTACCTCTCGCCAAGCGGCAATGTAAACATCGAAATCAACGGCGACAAAACCATCTCTGTGGCACAAGGCAGCAGCCTCATGACCACCCTCAACGAGAACGGCATCTTCCTGCCATCGGCATGTGGTGGAAAGGCCTCATGCGGACAGTGCAAGGTGCAAGTGCTCGAGGGAGGAGGGGAAATCCTCGACTCAGAGAGGCCGCACTTCACACGCAAGGAAATCAAAGAGCACTGGAGGCTCGGATGCCAGTGCAAGGTGAAGGGTGACCTCAAAATCAAGGTGCCAGAAAGTGTCTTGGGAGTCAAGGAGTGGGAGTGCACCGTCATCTCCAACAAGAACGTCTCGTCCTTCATCAAGGAGTTTATCGTGGCACTGCCCCCGGGAGAGCACATGGACTTCATCCCTGGCTCGTATGCCCAAATAAAAATCCCGGCATACGACTGCATTGATTACGACAAGGACTTCGACAAAGACGACATCGGGCCCGACTACATCGCATCATGGGAGAAATTCAACATCTTCTCCCTCAAGGCACACAACCCCGAGGACACCATCAGGGCATACTCCATGGCCAACTACCCTGCAGAGGGTGACCGCATCACGCTCACCGTGCGTATCGCAACCACGCCTTTCAAACCAAGGCCGGAAGTGGGCTTCCAAGACGTGCCTACGGGCATCGCGTCATCTTACATCTTCTCGAAAAAGCCGGGAGACAAGGTGATCATGAGTGGGCCTTACGGAGACTTCCATCCCATCTTCGATTCAAAGAAGGAGATGATATGGGTGGGAGGTGGAGCTGGCATGGCACCGCTTAGAGCTCAAATCATGCACATGACCAAGACATTGCAGACACGCGACCGCGAGATGCATTTCTTCTATGGCGCACGTGCCTTGGTGGAGGCTTTCTTCATTGAGGATTTCCTCGAGTTGGAGAAGGAATTCCCCAACTTCCACTTCCACCTTGCACTCGACAGGCCCGACCCGGCTGCAGATGCGGCAGGGGTGAAATACACTGCTGGCTTCGTGCACCAAGTGATGTATGAAACCTATCTCAAGGACCACGAGGCACCAGAGGATATCGAGTACTACATGTGCGGTCCTGGCCCCATGTCAAAGGCCGTGCAGGGGATGCTCGACTCTCTTGGAGTGGAGCCGGAGAGCATCATGTTCGACAACTTCGGATAAGCCAACTGTCACACGTTTACCGCCAAGGTGGGGCCTGCATTTGCATCGCCCCACCTTGGCGGAAATTTGAATTCACGATGAAAAGAACCAATCCAGCCAAGGTCGTGAAATACATTCTCACACCTTTCCTCTTGGCATTGTTCATTTTGCTCGCACGTGAGAGCTGCCACATCTTCCAAGCCATCTTTCATCCAAGGCCACCCATGACCATGATGGGCAACCTGGAGATGTATGAGTGGACGGCGGTGGGCATTGCGGCATACTTGCTGCTCAAGGGCTTGCTGAGAAGAAACTTGGAATGGATGGAGACATTCTCTCATGAGCTGACACATACCATCGTATCGATGCTCACGCTAAGAAAAGTTCACTTGTTCCAAGCAGGAGAACGGACGGGAGCGGTGACCACCAGCGGGGGAGGTTTTTCCGAGGTGCTCGTGTCGCTGGCACCATATTGTCTGCCTATCTTCACTTACTTGCTCTTGTTCATAAGACCTTTGGTGGCGGCTGACGGATTGTGGATTTTCGACATTCTCATTGGGCTGACCATCGCTTTCCATGCCGTATGCTTCACCACACAGACAGGAAACCACCAGACTGACATCAACAAATATCCGCTGGCGTTTTCATACGCTTACATCTATACGGCACTGCTTTTCAACTTCAACACCATTCTCGTTTCATATTGGACTACGAAAAACGTCTTCACAGCATGGTGGTATTGCATCTCTGGAATTTTCGACTTCTGAACTTTTTATTAATTTGTAGAACTAACATCATACTCTCCCACATGCGAAGAATACTCACAGCAACCTTCTTGGTGGTCGCAGCGACCATGGCTCACGCCCAAAAATTCCAACAAGAGTTTGGAAATGCCAGAAAACCTTTCGTGGAAATAATAGCCGTACCCAACCATCCTGACCATAGATATGCACCGGGGCAGCAAGCAACATTGCGAATTGTTGCCAGGGAGGGAGGTAAGCCTGTGCAAGGCCTCTATATATATTATAAGGTGGGAGACGAAATGTTCTTGCCTGCACAATATGACTCCATTCCTTTCATCGAAGGGGAGGCACAGGTGAATTTGGGAACTCGCCTTGAGCCTGGTTTCAGGGCGTGCCAATATGAGTTCAAACTCAACGGCAAACGCTATGCAGACTTGGTGAAGGTGGCTTTTGCACCCGAGCAAATAAGGCCGTTCACCAAGATGCCGCAAGACTTTGAGAAGTTCTGGCAAAAAACGCTGAAGGAGGCGCGTAAGGTGGACTTGCAACCCGAATACCAAGACATTCAGGAGGCCACCAATGAAAATATGAAAACACAACTTGTCAAACTGCATGTGGGTAAGGACAAGTGGATTTACGGATACCTTACAAGACCCACCGATGGGAGGAAGCATCCCGTTGTGTTGGTCCCTCCTGGAGCAGGAAGCCAGAAAATATTCCCATCTGACTATTTCACCAAGCAAGGCTTCGTATATCTCAAAATAGAAATTCATGGAAACAATCCCACCATGGATGATGATAGCTACAACGCCATGAGGCATGAAAAATGCGATGGGTATATGCGAAAGGGGATGGAGTCTGCGGATAGCTATTACTACAAGGACGTGTATGCAGGGTGTGCACGAGCCGTCGATTTCCTCTGCTCGCTACCGGAATGGGATGGGAAAAACGTCATCGTTACCGGAGGCTCGCAAGGTGGGGCGCTCACCATTGTAACAGCTGCACTCAATGAGAAGGTGACGCTGTGCGCTCCTTTCTATCCTGCTTTGTGCGACCTGGAGGGGTTCCTACACCAAAGGGCGGGGGGATGGCCCAAATTCTTCACTTCATATTATGCCGATGGAGAGGTGGACATACCATTCGACAAAGCCACCAAGACGTTGAGCTATTTCGACGTGGTCAATTTCGCCCGACTGCTCAAGACTCCCGTCTTCTGTTCTTGGGGATATAGCGATGACACTTGTTCTCCTACTTCCATTTGGGCAATGTACAATGAAATCAGCGCACCCAAGACTTGCGACATCACTCCCATTAGTGCACATTGGAGATTTGCTGAGACGCAGGAAAAATGTTTGAAATGGATGATGGAAAGGCTTGATTTGCAGCCTTGAATGATTAAATATCTGCAAAAAGTCAGTATGATGGTTGTTTCTTGTTAACATATTTATCGATTTGAAACCGTTTTTAAGGCATTTTTTTAACTTTTTTAGCAAAAGTCTTGGAGTTTGAAATGTTTTTTAGTAATTTTGCACCATCATTATAAAGTGACTTGGTTTGAAGAAGATAAACATCATACATGGCTGCGTCCACATGCCCTCTTGCCGGGGTTTGTGGGTGATGTGCTTGTTTTTGATGTTATGTAGTTGCGGATACAAGCTCAAGCCTTTCGACGAGGTGGAAACCGACACTTTGGAGGTGAGAATACATCGATTCGACAGGATGGAAAGCCTCTATCTCACCACTGGTGACTTTGCTGCATTGCAGCAAATGAGTACTGATTATCCCAATGAGACAAGGACGTTGATAGAGAGCATACTCAAGCTTGGAAGTGTGGACGACCCTGAAATCAACAAGAAATTGCTCGCTTTCTATCAGGACTCCACCTTGCAAACCATCATTTCTGACGCAGAACTGCAGTATGCCAACGTTGAAGACCTCAATCGACAGCTTACCGATGCGTTTCACAAACTAAAGGTATGGCTGCCCACGGTAAAGGTGCCATTGGTATATACCCAGATATGTTCGCTCGACCAAAGCATTGTTGTGGGCGATGAGTCGGTGGGCATCTGCCTGGACAAATACTTGGGAAAGGACTATCCGCTCTACGCCAAATACTACGATGAAGAACAGCGGAAATCGATGCAGAGGTCGTTCATCGTTCCTGATGTCATTGGCTTATATCTCCTGGACCAGTTCCCTCCTCCTGGCAGTTATGAACGCAACCAAAAGGAGGTTGACATCCATGTGGGAAAATTGCAATGGATTGTCAACAGGGTGATGGGATATAAATTTTTCAAGACAGTATTTGTTGAAAAGGTGGCGCGGTATATGGCCAAGCACCCGGATGTCTCCATGGAGAAGTTGCTCACCGAGTGTGACATTCCCGATTAAGGATTGCTTATCCTTATTCCTCAATGAAGAGTTGTCATGTCGGTCATCATGTTCATCTCGAAAGGAGTAATGCCATTGGCTTGCAGGATGTCGCTGTCTTTTTCAAATTCTTCCTTGAGCAGGCTGGGAGTGGAACCCTCCTTTTGTTGAAGGAAACTCTTGAATGAAGTGAGGGCTGCATCGAGATGCCCGCTCACCCATTGGCAATAGCCCATATTGAGGTGGTCCTCTGCCTTTGCGTGCTCACTATTTGTCAACCGCTCATATTCCTTGATGGCTTGTTCCGTTTTCTGACAAGCCAACAGGTCCCAGGCCAAAGCACGGCGCACGTTGTCATCTTCAGGAGCCTCATACGAGAGCTTGTATAGCAGAGGGGTTGCCTCTGCTGCTTTTCCGTTCTTGATGAGGGCAATAGAGAGGCTTAGTTGGCTGCTCTTGCTTTCAGGAGACAGTTCTGACAACCGGCGGTAGCATTGCTCGGCCAAATCGTAGTCCTCCGCGAGCATGGCGGCGCGGGCGGCTGCACCCAAGGCACGCTTGTTGTCGGGCATGTTCTCCACGACAGTCTTGAAATGGGAGATGGCACGGGCATATTCTTCATGCCCCAAGGCACAGCAGCCAAGCAGAAATTCACGCTTGGGTGAAGGGTAGGGGGAAGGACAGCAGGCCAAAAGCCTCTCCAAAGAGTCCATTTCGTTGCGTTTTAAGAGGAAATGCCCCAGTGTCATCACATCTTGGTCATTGAGAGCACCGTCGTAAATGGCATAGCCGAAGAAGAGGGCGTTCTGCCCGTTTTCCCCGCCGAAGGGATTGTAGAATTCATTCCTTCTGTCGCAAAGGCGGAAGAAGCGGTAGAGGTCTTGCAGGTACATCAAGCGGATGTTGTCCCTGGTGGACATGTCTTCGTCGGAAGCCATGGGGCCGAAGGCCACTCCATCGTTGAGGGCTGTTTTCATTCCTTCTGGCAGTTTGTCTATCACGCTGTTAAGGGCGATGGCGAATGAATATTTGTCACTGTCACAGAAGGGGCCGTTGGTCATCAGCGTGTCCAAGAAGCGGTTGCCAGCCAACTTCTTGCGTGTCTGCACAATGCCGGGGTGCTCTGGGTAGAAGGGGCAAAACCAGTTGCACAGCGTGTAGAAGAAAGGAAATCGCTTCATTTGGCGGAAACCACCGAAATATATGTCGCTTCCACTGCGCTGCATCTCGGTCATCCGTTGGAAACTGCGCTCCAACTCTTCCATGGAGTGCTCGGCGGCGTCGGGGTCGAGTATGTCTTGCATAGGGTCGTCCTCTTTCTCCACGATACCATGGCGTGTGATGTCAAACCCTTTGTTTTTCATCAGGTTGGGCATGATTTCACGGGTGATCTCATCGGTGTCGCGCTCTGCGCTCATGCAGAAGAACATCTGCATTTGCAATTCCAAAAGCTGCTTGGCTGTGTCTTCGTTTCCCATCATCTGCTCCATGGTTTCGCTCACCTCTGGATACAGGTCGTGTGTGCGTGTGGTGGTGAGGGCCCAACCCACCAGTGCGCGTTGCTTGACGCGTTCGTCGGTCGCTTGTTGATAGACGTGCGCCAAGGTGATGTATTTGCGTATGTCGAAATAGGTGATTGACGACAGGCTGATGGCACTGACCATGAGAGCGCAATCGGCATTGTCGGTGGTGGGAGACAAGAGCAAGTTCTCATAGAATTCCTGGTCATCGTGATGCCATTGGCTCGCATGGGAGAGTTGCTCGAAAAGAGTGGCCATGAACTGATGGTGGCTGGCGTGTATCTCATCACTCTCGCGTGTGCCCATGCCAAGACCGATGAGGGCCAGTTCGCTCACATCGTCTTCCAACTTATGGGTGATGGCGGAGCGGGAGAGGCTTTGTGCTGCCGCAACATCATATTTTTGCAATGGGCGTTGCATCCGTTGTATGAGGGCGGCATCGTTTGTGATGCGGTCGAGTTTGCGAAGCAACGACAAGTAAAGGTGATTGCGACTGGGGTCGGGATAACCTTGACGCATGTAGTTGAGCATGCGGTGATAGTCTTCCTGTATGTCTGTGATGCGCTCGTGCAAACTGGCGTATGCCTGATGGCTCAAGAGAGTGCCGATTGCTTCGAGGGCTCCACCGAGATTTTTGTTGATGAGCTGCTTTTTGCTGTTGTAAATGGCCTTTTTGTCCATAGGTGAAGGATTGTGAGGTTCAGCTGGTACGCCATTTCACGTTGCGGGTGCGATTGATGTCTTTTTGGCGTGGGGGTGATAGGTGTGGGAAAGACAATGGCGGCAATGTTTTCACCGTGGCATCTTTCGTATGGCAGTATTTCTTGATGATGTCTGCATAGTGTTTCACGCCTTTTTCATTGAGCGAGTCGCAGGCCATGTCGTATCCCTGGGTGAGAAGGGCCAATTGGTGTTGCCGCCGCTCGCCGGCCACTCGGGTGAGGTGGACGGCTATCACTCCAAGATGAATGTCTTTTTCGCGGGAGTCCATCAGCACGGGGTGGTTGACACGCCGTGCTTCACTGGCTTGTGGCTCGGGAAGCATCACGGCATCCATCTCATTGTTGAGCAGCATCATCAGGCGCACATAGACATCGTTCACCTGAATGCGGAAAACGGGATTGGAGGGTTTTACACTGTCGATGGCCAATGTAGCCAAATAGTCGGTGGCGGAATAGCGAGCCATCGCCACCATTTTGTCGCCAAGGCTCTTGATGTCCTTGATGCGGGCTTTGCGGTTGCCTATCATCTGCCAGTAGGCATTGGTGGCGCCAAGGTAATGGAGCGGAGTGCCAAGGCGTAGCAGGCGCTCCGTGCGCATGAGGTCGCTCACCATGCACTCCACCTCTCCTTTTTGCATTGCTACATCGCAGTCCATCTGCGCCGTCTTGCATTTCAGGCTCACTTGCACCCCCAAGGTGTCGAAAATGCCACGTTCGCTGGCCACGTAGAAAGGTAGGCAGTCGAGCGTGGGGGTGACGGCAATTTTCAAGGCGAGGGAGTCACGAAGCCTCTCCTCCGACAGCTTTTTCTGCCTTTCTACTTTCTCCTTGGTTGTCGAGGGACCGCAACCGCAGAGAAGGAGGGCCGGCAAGAGGCAGGGCAGGCAACGGAGCAGGGCAAGGCGGAAAACAGAAGACGTGAGGGTCATCAGGAGTTCATCGTGAGGAGGAATTCCTCGTTGGAGAGTGTGCGCAACATCCGGTCGTGGATGGTGTTCATGGCCTCTACGGGGTTCATGTCGGCAATGTGCTTGCGCAAAATCCACATGCGGTCGAGCGTGGTCTTGTCATGCAGCAGGTCGTCGCGGCGTGTACTGGAGGCCACCAAGTTGACAGAAGGGAAGATGCGCTTGTTGGAGAGTGTGCGGTCGAGCTGAAGCTCCATGTTGCCAGTGCCCTTGAACTCCTCGAAAATCACCTCGTCCATCTTGGAGCCGGTGTCGATAAGTGCGGTGGCCACGATGGTGAGCGAGCCGCCATTCTCTATGTTTCGCGCTGCTCCGAAGAAACGCTTGGGCTTTTGAAGGGCGTTGGCGTCAACGCCGCCGGTGAGCACCTTGCCACTGGCCGGTGAGACGGTGTTGTAGGCACGGGCGAGGCGTGTGATGCTGTCGAGGAAAATCACCACGTCGTGGCCGCATTCCACCATGCGCTTGGCTTTCTCCAAGACGATGCCAGCGATTTTCACATGGCGCTCGGCTGGCTCGTCGAAGGTGGAGGCAATGACCTCGGCGTTCACTGTGCGGGCCATGTCGGTCACCTCTTCAGGGCGTTCGTCGATAAGAAGAATCATCAGGTAGGCTTCCGGATGGTTGGAGGCGATGGCATTGGCGATGTCTTTCAGCAAGATGGTCTTGCCGGTCTTGGGTTGTGCCACGATGAGAGCACGCTGTCCTTTGCCTATGGGCGAAAAGAGGTCCACCACGCGTGTGGAGAGGTTGGTGGTACTTGGTGTGCCGCACAGGTTGTATTTCTCGTCGGGGAAGAGCGGGGTGAGGTGCTCGAAGGGGATGCGGTCGCGTATCTCCTCCGGTTCACGGCCATTGATCTTATTGATGCCGGTGAGTGGGAAATATTTCTCTCCATCGTGTGGGGGACGCACGTTGCATTCCACCACGTCGCCCGTCTTCAGGCCATAGTGCTTGATTTGCTGGCTGGAGACATAAACATCGTCGGGTGAAGAGAGGTAGTTGTAGTCACTGGAACGAAGGAAGCCATAACCGTCGGGCATGATTTCCAATACGCCATTGGCTTTGACAATGTTGTCGAAGTTGTAGGAGTTGGCATTGATGCTCTCCTTGACAGGCGCATAACCACGGGTTGGCGGAGCCATGGGGACGGGACTGGGGGTGGTGGGGTTGTCGAAGATGTCGTAGTTGGGTAAAGCACCCTGGTCCTCAATGGGGAGGTCCACCACGGGAATGAAATCTGTGCCGTCGCCGGGGTCGCCCTCCCACAAGCCATCGAGCATGGCTTGTGCTTTCTCTTCCTGGGCTTCGTTGTGTGCCTTCACTTTGGCTTGCAATTGTGCCAAGAGGTCGGAAGCTTCAGAGACAGGCTCTTCTTTTTCGAAGGAGGCTTCTGGAACACTGAACGGAACCTCGTCGGCTTCCATGGGTACCGTGTCTTCGGCCATGGGAGTTTCTACTATTGGGGCTTCTGCTTCCTCTTCGACAATCGGAGCTTCTTCCATGCGTGCAGCTTCTTCTTCGGCCGCACGTGCGGCTTCTTCAGCTGCTCGTGCGGCAGCTTCCATTGCTTCTT
>CADBBP010000038.1 GCA_902792855.1 uncultured Prevotellaceae bacterium | reverse complement strand
CCATCAGTCGTTTTCTCCTCCCAGTATGTTCCTGAACTTGTCTGCCAGACCGTGGTGAACGTTGGTCGTGTCACCGTCGGCGATAGCCCTTGCCTCCTCCAACGAGTCGCTCACGATGATGGCATCGGGAATGAACCGCTGAGTGCCCTGTTTGATTTGGTAATAGAGTTCAGGTCGTTCCTTCAGTTTTTCCCTATGGAATCCAGCGCTGCTGTTGATGAAGTCCATCACGTTGAAGGCGAATCCCATGAGGACGGTGTAGATGACCAGTGCGAGGACAGCTCCGGCAATGCGGTTGACGAACCCGAGGTGCATCTTCTTGAACAGTTTGGTCAGCAAGCTGGCCAGCAGTCCAAGCGCCACGGGCACAATGACCGAGATGAGTATGAAGGCTATCCATCCTCCCACTTCTTCTGTGCTGCCTGTGAGTTCGGCCACCTTCTGTCCGAACTCGCTATAGAAAATTGTTGCCAGAATGATACCGGCAACAATTCCCAAGAGGTTGGCTACTTGTTTGAAGAATCCCTGATAGAATCCCAGTACGACGGCCAAGCCCCAAACAACATATATAACGTTCAGCATGTTGATGTATATTACACTTACAGTTTCTGTTTCACCTCGATTTCGGTGTAGGCCTCAAGGATGTCGCCCTCTCGGATGTCATTGTAGTTGACGATGGATATACCGCAGTCGAAGTTAGTTGAAACCTCCTTGACGTCGTCCTTGAAACGCTTGAGCGCGTTGATCTCGCCGGTATGCACCACAATGCCGTCGCGGATGACACGGATCTTGTCGGAGCGGTGTATCTTGCCGTTGAGCACGAAGGCTCCGGCCACGGTACCCACCTTGGAGATCTTGTACACCTGACGTACTTCGGCTGTACCTGTGTCCTCCTCCTTGATGATTGGTGCGAGCATGCCCTCCATGGCGGCTTTCACCTGTTCGATGGCATCGTAGATGATGGAGTAGAGGCGGATATCAACACCCTCTTGCTCGGCCAGGTGTCGTGCGGAAGCCGACGGGCGTACTTGGAAGCCTATGATGATGGCATTGGATGCCTCTGCCAACGACACATCGCTTTCGCTGATCTGTCCCACAGCCTTGTGGATGACGTTCACCTGGATATGCTCAGTTGAGAGTTTGATAAGAGAGTCGCTAAGTGCCTCGATGGAACCATCCACATCACCCTTGACGATGATGTTGAGTTCCTGGAAGCTGCCCAGAGCGATTCGTCGTCCCACCTCGTCGAGTGTGAGCATCACTTGGGTGCGTATGCCTTGCTCGCGCTGCAGTTGCTCACGCTTGCTGGTAATTTCCCTGGCTTCCTGCTCCGTTTCCATAACGTGGAATGTATCGCCGGCGGTAGGTGCGCCGTTCAGTCCGAGTATGAGCGCTGGTTCAGCAGGACCTGCTTTCTGGATGCGTTGCCCACGTTCGTTGAACATGGCCTTGACTTTACCATAGTGAGTTCCCGCAAGCACCACGTCGCCCTGTTTCAGCGTGCCGTTCTGCACGAGTATGGTAGCTACGTAGCCACGTCCCTTGTCGAGGGATGACTCGATGACCGAACCTGTGGCTTTCCTGTTGGGGTTGGCCTTCAATTCCAGCATCTCAGCCTCGAGAAGCACCTTTTCCATCAGGTCGTCCACGCCGATACCCTTCTTTGCCGAGATTTCCTGGCTTTGGTACTTGCCGCCCCAGTCTTCCACAAGGTAGTTCATGTTGGCGAGCTGTTCCTTGATTTTCTCAGGGTTGGCGCCGGGCTTATCTATTTTGTTGATTGCGAACACCATTGGCACGTTGGCTGCCACGGCATGGTTGATGGCCTCCTTGGTCTGAGGCATCACATCGTCGTCGGCGGCGATGATGATAATGGCGATATCCGTCACTTGTGCGCCACGGGCTCGCATGGCGGTGAAAGCTTCGTGTCCAGGCGTGTCGAGGAAGGTGATTTTCTTTCCGTTCTTCATTTTCACGCTGTAGGCGCCGATGTGCTGTGTGATACCACCAGCCTCGCCGGCTATGACGTTGGTGTTGCGGATATAGTCGAGCAATGAAGTCTTACCGTGATCGACATGGCCCATGACTGTAATGATAGGTGGACGTGGCACGAGATCTTCCTCTTTGTCCTCCTCCTCTTCCACGGCGTTGGTCACTTCCGAGCTGACGTAGTTGGTGGAGAAGCCGAACTCCTCAGCCACAAGATTGATGGTTTCAGCGTCGAGGCGTTGGTTGATGCTCACCATGATGCCAATCGACATACAGGTGCTGATGACATCTGTGACAGGAATGTTCATCATGGTTGCCAATTCGTTGGCGGTTACAAACTCGGTGAGTTTCAGAACCTTGCTCTCTGCATTTTCCTCTTCCTCCAGTTCCTGCATCTTGCGGTGCTCAGCGTCGCGCTTCTCGCGGCGGTACTTCACCGCATTCTTCTGTTGCTTTTGTGTGAGGCGGATGAGTGTCTCTTTCACCTGTTTTGCTACCTCCTCGTCAGTGACATCCTGTTTTGAGAAGTCTTTCTTCTTGCTTTTCTTGGCGTTGCTTTGCTTAGGCGATGGCATGTTGTTAGCCTGTTTGGCTCCGCCTTGCTTTTGCTGTGGCTGCTGGCTTTTGCCGCTTTGCTTGCCTCCACTTTGCTGATTGGCGGCGGCGTTGATGTCAACTCGTTCCTTGCCGTTGCTGCCTATGCGCTGGCGTTTCTTCTTCTTGCCGGCTTCTTCGCTCTCTTGGGCGCCATTCTTACCATTTTGTTTGCCTTGGTGCATTTGGCGTCCTTTCTCCTCCCGTTCCTTTCTCTTCTCCGCTTTCGATTTGCGCCCGCGCTTCTTGGGAGCGGGAGCCGGTGCGGGTTCTGGCTCCGGGGAAAGCACTTCGTCGGAGAAGAGTGGAAGGGGCTGAGGCTCTGTGGAGGCCTTGTTCTTCTTCAAGTCGAAATTTTCTCCTTCCTTGCCGCTTACGGTGTAAACGCGGTCGGTTTCCTTTTTGACAATGCGAGTGCGCTTGCGCTTCGTTGCGGCGGAATTAGTTTTCGCTGCTTCTACTACTGCTTGCTTGTCAAGGATGGCGTATATCAAGTCCTCTTGGCTGTCGTTGGATTGGTAGTCTGCACCTAACTTGTCGGCGATGCCCACCAATTCGGGAATGCCTTTCGATAATAAATCGTCTTTGCTATACATAAGAATGTGATGTTGATTTGGATAAACTGGACTTTCGAGAGGTGAAAATCCGGGTTGTTTTGAAAAAACCGCTGCAAAGGTAACTATTTTGCTTGAAATGTCGTTTCATTTGCCAAGAAAAAGCTGCTTTTTAAGAGAATTTAACAAGCCGAGGCGTTAGTTTTCATCGGGAGTTACAGCCAACTCTGAGTTGAGACTACAACGGTTGTTTACTGTTAAAAACCTTTAATTTACATCCGTTTTCTTTGTTTTTTCAAAAGAAACCTTTTATCTTTGCAATCATAAATATGTGTGAAAATATGTTGGTAATTCGTGCTTCCCGTAATAGGGTATGCCTGCTCCAATAATACTTAATAAATGTTAATGGTTGATGGAAACCATCATCAGTTCTACTATATTATATATAAGTTAAGGTAAAAATAGAATATGTGTGTCAGACTTTACTCATCAAATCAGGTACGGAAAGCTTCCCTGGCTCCAGGCAATGACAAAAATTGCCTGTTGACTGTCTTTGCCCTTGGCGAGAGGTCTCATGTATGTTCATTGTTATCAGTCATTCAAAACATTGGAAATGTAAACATCTTATTGTCAAACAAAACATCAAAAGAAAAAACGAAGAAATCATCAAACAGGAAAACATCGACAACAACAGACAAAGGCCATCGAGGCCACCGGAACTATTTGTCAGACTGTGCTTGAATCCAATGGATGCACGGCAAGACAAAGCCTAAACTCTTAGAGAAGTTCCGGACCACTAAACACAAAAAGTGAAGTCCGGATTTTTTTTGCTACAAGTACAACCGCCCAATCTTACACTTATGTCAAAAATTAACAAGAAGAAGAAATTCGCATGTTACGTAGATGAGGCACGATACATCAAGGGAAACCTTATGAATAACGATAAATTCTGCAGCCTCTTCTTCTTTGACAACAGCGAAAACTGCTACAACATCAGACCCATCTGCGAGTTCGTGCTCAAGCAACTTAGCCGCTCTTACGACATTGATGCCATCAGCATCGAAGACGTGCAAACCATCATGTATGAGAAGTTGTGGGAGGACGATTGGCATGCTCTCAGAACATACGGTGAGGAGTACTCCATCTTCACCTGGCTCTACCAAGTGACGTTCAACACCATGAAGAAATTCTTGGAAGACAACGGCTTCATCAAGGTGAAACGCAACCTCACTCCGGGTAATACCCGCCTGCTCCTCAACAGGTACACTCCGGAAGGGTGCGACCTCTTCATTAATTTGCTCATGCCTGAGAGCAAGCACCGCTCGTTGCTCATCGACATCTTTGTCAACCGCATGAGTGATGCCGAAATCATGAAGAAACTCAGCATCGACGAGCAAGCTTTCAAGAAACTTCGCTGTACGGCAGAGAATCGTTTCAAGGATATCATTCTCCAATCTCCTGAGAATTTCGAGGGCGTTCTCCTCGCAGAGAAGTCACCAAGGCGCATAGTGAGGTTCAGCCAATTGGATAACTGCATGGACGACAACTGGGAAGACGCTTCATGGAACAACCCATTTAGTGATGTGGTGGGGGTGCATCTCACCCATGCTGAGGTGCAACAACTTGCCGGTTCGTTCATCAGTGATTTCGCCCACATGCTCAAGTGGAAGGAGACTGACATCTTCGTCCTTACGGAGCGTAGCAAAGGCATCTCGCCAAAGTCGCTCGCTGAGCGTCTGGGGCGTCGCCGCAGTTGGGTGGACAACCGCTATTCGAGACTGAAAAGAAAATTTGCCAAAGCTCTCGACTTGTGGATCAACCACTTCGACTATGCCCACAAACGTCAGGCGTTAGGAGGACTCAGGCGATATGTTTCACAATCACATAGATGATGACAGGTGCGCCCAGAAGCGGAGTCACAGCGTTGAGCGGTATGACACCGCTCTCGCCTGGAAGGTAGCAGATGAGGTTGCACGCCAAGGCCACCACGCTGCCCGTGAGAATGGTTGCCGGGAGCAGTTGTCTGTGGTTTTCTGTCATGAGCAGCAGCCGGGCGATGTGTGGCACGGCAAGACCTATAAACGACACCGGGCCGCAGTAGGCGGTGGTGATGGCGGTGAGCAAGCCTGTGACGACAAGTAGGCTGTTGCGTACACGAATGGTGTTGATGCCTAAGTTCTCGGCATATTGTTCGCCTAAAAGCAGGGCGTTGAGGGGTTTGATGAGCAGCAGCGAAGCAATCAGTCCGCAACAGGTTACAAAGCTGAATAGTGGTATGTGTTCCATCGTCACCCCACCGAAGTTGCCCATTCCCCAAACGGCGTATGATTTCACACCCTCTTCGGTGGCGAAGAAATTAAGCAGGGAGATGACCGATGAAGACATGAAGCCGATCATCACTCCGATGATGAGCAGCATGACGCTGTTGCGCACCATGGACGAGAAAAGGAAAATGATGGTAGTGACAGACATCGCGCCGAGGAATGCACCAAGGAGGATGGCGGCGAAACCTGTGGCCTCAAATGTGCCGGCGGTAACAGAACCGCCCAACAGCAGCATCACCAAGGCCACACCGAGGCCCGCACCGCCGCTGATGCCGAAAATGGATGGCCCTGCGAGAGGGTTCTTGAAGGCTGTCTGCAGCATGAGGCCGCTCACCGCCAGGGCACCGCCGCAGAGGGTGGCGGTGATGGCTTGTGGCAGACGTGTCTCGAGGATGATGAAGCGCCAACTGTCGTGGGTGGTGGGGCGACCCATGAGGATGTGCAAAACCTCTGTAGCGGGGATGCTGATGGAACCGCACAGAAGGTTGAGCAGAAACAGGAGGGCGGTCACCGCCGCTGCCATGATGCAAAATCTCACGCCTCTCATCTGTGTTGGGTTATTGTTTCACGGGAACGTAGTACTTGGGAAGGCCAAGACCCAGTTCGGGATGCAGCAACGTGATGTAGTCGTGTAGCAAGTAGTCGGGGTGGAACGACACTTCTTCAAAATAAGGTACGCGTTGGGTGTCCACGTACCAAGTGTTGTGTTGCTTGAAGGCTTTCATCTCTTTGTAGCCGGCATATTCGGAGGCCAGACGGTCGTAGGTGAGGAGCCCGGAGCCGAAATGATTGAATATCCACACGTCGGAGTCACCGGCTTTGTCGAGCACTGTCTCAAAAGTCATGGCCAGACTGCCACTATGACTGTCGCCGCTCCAGGCATATCGGCCGTTGGCATCGGCGATGAGCCCTCCCACCGTGCTTTTGCCGCCAGGGACATACCAGGTGGAGCCCGTTAGTTTCTCGTTGATGATGGACCGCTGCGACTTCGCTGTCTTGGCAAGGGTGGTCAGTTGGTGGTAGCAAGAGTCCACAACGGCAAAGAGTGAGTCGGCCTCTTGCTCCTTGCCAAGGAGAAGGCCGTAGAAGCGCATCCATTCGGCACGAGCCAAGGCTGAGGTCTCCATGTAGTCGGCACATTCTATCAGGGGAATGCCAATGCTTTCCAGACGGCCATAACCACCGGAGTTTTCAAAGGGGGAGAGCATCAGCAAGGTGGGCTTCAATTCCACCACTTTCTCCACCACAGGGTTCAGCCCGTCGCCACAATCGGCGATGTTGCCGGAGGCGACGCCTTTTTGGACGAACGGCACGAGGATGTATTTCAAGTCGGCCACGCCGATGAGTTGCTTCTCTGCCCCGAGCCATTCCATCAATTGGCAATGGGCGGTGTTGAAAACGATGTTGCGCTCGGAGGGTGTGCGCACTACCGTGCCTGCTGGCATACGACTTGGCAAAGTGCTGTCCTTGTCCACCAGGATGTACTTGTGAAGGGTGGCTCCTTGCTTCCATGGATGGTCGATGGTGACAGTGATGTAGCCGTCATGGCGCACAATGTGCAGCAGGGTGGCATATTTCATTTGGATGGTGTCGCCATCGTCTTCTGCCAAAGGCTCTCTGCCGTTATGACAAGAAGCCATGGCGAGTAACGCCATGGCCAAAAGGGGGATGAATTTCAAGTGATGTGTCATTTGTCGAGTTGCTGGAAGACGGAGTTGTTGGACTTGTATTCCGGCACAATCTCTTTCATCTTCGCCACGATGCGCATGTCGTCGTAGGCATTGGAGATGGATACCAGTTCGTCAATCTCTTCCTTCACACTGGAGTAGTCGTATTCGCGCACCTCGGCAATGCGTATTTTCTCATGGAAGCTGGGCTTGGTGTTCTCCTCGGTGGAAAGGAGCTCTTCGTAGAGCTTCTCGCCAGGACGCAGGCCGGTGTATTTTATTTCCACGTTTTTGGCACCGCTCACCTTGATCATTCGCTTGGCAAGGTCGGCAATCTTCACCGGTTCGCCCATGTCGAAGACGAAAATCTCGCCGCCCTTGCCGTGTGTGCCGGCTTCGAGGACGAGCTTGCAGGCTTCAGGAATGAGCATGAAGAAGCGGATGATGCGCTCGTCGGTGACGGTGACAGGGCCACCGGCTTTGATTTGCTTCTCAAAGAGGGGGATGACGGAACCGTTGGAGCCCAGGACGTTGCCGAATCGTGTTGTGACAAACTGCGTGATGCCTTTCACCTTGCCTTCCTTGATGGCTTTGTCAAGGCTCTGCACGTAAATCTCGCAGATACGCTTGGAGCACCCCATCACGTTGGTGGGGTTGACAGCCTTGTCGGTAGAGAGCATGACGAATTTCTTCACGTTGTATTTCACACTGAGGTCGGCGATGACCTTGGTTCCATAGACATTGTTCTGGATGCTCTCGCTGGGGTTGTCTTCCATCATGGGCACGTGCTTGTAGGCGGCGGCATGGAAGACATAGTCGGGTTGGAACTGCTGGAAGATGTGCTCCATGCGGGTGGCGTTGCTGATGGAGCTGACAATGGTGCTGGTCTTGATGGACGGCCAATCGTGAGCCATCATCAGGCGGATGTCGTGCTGGGGTGTTTCAGCGGAGTCGATAAGCACCATGGCGGCGGGTGAATAAGCGCTGATTTGACGGACAATCTCAGAACCGATGGAACCGGCGGAGCCCGTCACCAATATTTTGCGGCCGGTGAGCATTTCGCCCACTTTCACCATGTCCACCTGGATTTCGTCGCGAGGAAGGAGGTCCTCCACGCTGATGGCCTTCAACTGTACGTTGGAGTAATCGGAGTCCTTCGTCCATTCCTTCGTGCCCTCCACCATGTAAATCTTGATACCGAGATTGAGCAGGGTGTCTTGCAGTTGCTGGTCTTTGCGGAACCTCACTGTCTGCAAGGGAGAGACAAGTACCACCTGGATGCGGTTGTCCTCCAGCACATTCTCAATGTCCTTGTTGATGATATACACCTTCTCACCCATCAAAAACTTGCCCTTGTAGTCTTTGTCGCTGGTGAGAAAGCCTTGAAAATTGAAGTTGGCGTCTTTCTGGTTGCGGATGTTCTTGGCCAGGCCAACTCCTCCGTCGCCCACACCGTAGATGAGTGTGCGCAGGGCCTGCTCACGCTTGTATGAAACGTCGAAAATGGTTTTCACCAGCACGCGCCAAATCCACATCAAAATCATGGCAAGGACATACATCGCCAGGATTTGACGGCCTTTCAGCGGCACAAACAACCCTTTGTTGAAGATGTCTTTGAAGCCCACGTGCAGCCATGAGATGGGGTAATGCATGATTTCGGCGATGATACATGAGAGCAGCATGGCGTAGAAGACGCGTCTCAAGTCAACGAAAGAGGAGTATCTCACCACCCCGGAATAGGTATGGAAAACCCTGAAGCCAATCAGGTTGAACACCATATAAACAAGTATGGTGCGGCTGGCGGCTCCAAAATGCGTGATGATGGAGGAGGCGCTGGTGAAAAGCAACAAGACAAAGATGCCTGATGCATAGCATATCAGGCAGTCGAGCAGCAGCACAGCCCAATAAGGGAGGGCCTTCTTGGTGAAATACCAGTTGAGGATGCTGTCATACACCGACTTGAAGTCGGAAACGATGGCAGAGATGTTTTTGTTCATTTTTTTACGCAGTCTTTCAAGATGGTGATCACCCGCTCCACGTCGCTGTCGGTCACACATGGCCCGGAAGGGAGGCAGAGACCTTTCTTGAAGAAGCGCTCGCAGGTGCCGTCAACATAGGCTGGGGCGTCGCGGTAAACCGGTTGGGTGTGCATGGGGCGCCACAGTGGGCGGCTCTCTATGCCTTGGTCCGACAAGGCGGCCATGGCCTCGTTTACAATGCCGCAAGGTTCAATTTCCTCTCCGGCGGAGTAGGGGGTGTTGCTCTCCGGGGTCTCGAAGGTGATGGTGCTCAACCAGTAGTTGGAGTCCATGTATTCCTCAGGCTGGGCATGGTACCTGATAATTTCGTTATCGGCAAAGGCCTCGGCATACATCTTGGCGATGCGGCGGTGGTGGCGCAGGTGGTCTTGGATGATGGTCATCTGCCCACGGCCGATACCGGCGCAAACGTTGCTCATACGGTAATTGTAACCTATCTCTTCGTGCAAGTAATAGGGCTTGTTTTCACGGGCTTGCGTGGCATAGAACATCACCTTGCGCTTGGTTTCCTCGTCTGGGCAGATGAGGGCGCCGCCGCCCGAAGTTGTAATCATTTTGTTGCCATTGAAACTCATGATGCCAAAACGGCCGAAAGTGCCTGTCATGCGGCCCTTGTAAAGGGAGCCGAAGGCTTCGGCGGAGTCTTCTATCACAGGAATTTCATAGCGGTTGGCCAGCTCCATGATGTCGTCAATGTAGGCAGGGATGCCATACATGTAGACGGGGACGATGGCCTTTGGCTTTTTCCCGGTTTTCTGGATGCGGTCTTTGATGGCGTCCTCCAACTTGTTGGGGTCCATGTTCCATGTCTTGGACTCAGAGCCCACGAAGACAGGTGTGGCACCTAAATATACCGCAGGATTGCATGAAGCGGCGAAAGTGAAGCTTTGGCAAATCACTTCATCACCCTTGCCCACACCGAGACACGTCATTGCCAAATGAACGGCAGCGGTGCCTGAAGCTAAGGCAACCACTTTCTTTCCCTGACCGGCAAATCGCTCCAACTCTTCCTCAAAAGCGTTAACATTCGGCCCCAAGGGTACTACCCAGTTGGTGTCGAACGCTTCCTTGATGTATTTCATCTCGTTGCCACTCATGTGTGCGAGACAAAGATATACTTTATCCATAATGCTAGTTTTTGCTGTTTTCTTGTCTTGGAATTGATCCCTTTGCCACCTTGGGAGGTGGCGTTACGTTCTTGTCATATCATTCAAAGTGCAAAGGTATGAAAAAAAAGTGAATAAAACTTTATTCTTGCCAAAAATATTATTTTTGTCCCTCTTTTTTCACTTTTTTTTCATTGTCTCGTCATAGTCATACTTTCTCTCGGGTGATTCCACCACTCTCTTCCTCGCCTTGAATGAGGGACTGGTGAGGTCGCGGTCGGCGATGTAGCATGGGGTGTTGATGCCAGCCAGGCGGAACAAGACATGGGCCACGTTGTCGATCATGAAAGGACGATTGGTGGCGGCGAGCAAGTCGTCCATGATGCTGGGATGCAACTTGCGGTAGGTGTCGGAACACCAGATGAGGAAGGGTACTTCAAATTGGTAATGAAGTAAATTGGCATAGTCTTCGCCGTCGAGACGAGCCTGTGAGTCGCGGTAGTCGTACACTTCGTCGCCATGGTCGGCGAAATAGACAACGACGGCGTTGGTCTGACGCAGTCGGTCGAAAAGCTTGCCCACCACGCGGTCGTTATAGTGGGTGGCGTTGTCATAACTGGCGATGAGAAAACGCTTGTAGTCGGTCATCCATGGCTCCGTGCGGTGGATGCTGTCACGGGTGAAAACGATGTTTTCCTTGGTAAGGGGATAGCGCTCTTTCGTTTCGATGTGTTGCCCTAAGAGGTGCAGGATGGCGAGCTTGTTCTTGCCATCGTCGCGCCAGTCGGCCAAAAGTCGGTCGGTCATCTGTTCGTCATATTGGCAAGTCTCTGGACATACGTAGGTGTATGCCAACTCCTCTACACGCTTGTTGTAGAGAAAGGAGTTGAGCGAGAATGTGAAATTGGCATTCATCTCATAGTCCATTTGATTGTCGTACATCGACACCTCGAAGCCTGCCTGCCGGAAGACGACGGGGAAGAATGGCTTTTCATACCATCGCTCGCCGTCGGCGAGGCTGTTGCAGCTGAAGGTGTTCTTGGCCACGTCGGTGGTGGCGTTGGAAGGTGACACCACGTCGTTGAAAACCAAGAGATTGCCCCGGGCCTGCTCTGCCGTGAAGACAGGGGTGGTGATGTGTGGGTACCCGTAAAGGTTTGAGTGGTGCTTGATGTACGACTCGCCAAGAACATAGACGATGGTGAGCGGGATGCTGTCGGTGGCAGTGTGTTGCTTGCCGATGATGGCTTCACTGGCAGCGATGGCTCTCTTGTTTTCATTGCTTGCAGCAAAGGGGCCTTTCAGCGCATATAGGCCGCCGGTGATGTAGTCGATGTGTGTAGGGTCGTTGTCGTGACTCCATTTTTCCAAAGAGTCGATGGAGTCGCAACGAAGCAAGTCAACCACCTTCCCAATTTGTATGGCACCGCCAACTAAAAGGATTGCCAGCAAGGCTGTCCCAATGGCGCGGATGCGACGGCCGGAGAAGAGCCGTGAGCAAAGAGCACGGATCTTCTTCTCAAACAGCAAAATAACTATCAGCAGGGCAGTGATGGCATATACGGCGAAAGCCTTGCCGGTGAGCAGGAAGGTGTGTGCGAACTCGCTCGATTCGGATGGGTTGGTCTCGCCTATCATCAGCACAATCAGCGGTGAGAGCGTCAGGCCGAAAGTGAAACGCAAGAAAAGGTTGAGTGCGAAGAGGGCAGTCAAGAGGGCGTAGAACACGTATTTCAACCACTTGAATCCAGGAATGCAGACAAGGCATGTGAACACGTAGCTTACAAACACCGACCATGACAAGCCCTTTGCCAGCGCGGGCAAGTCCTCGATGAAATCACCGCCAATAATGGAGCGGAAAAGGTTGGTGAGAAGGGTGGCTGAAATCAATACGAGGAAAAAGGCAAAGAAAAAAAACTCCTTGCGAACAGGGGCCGTGATGACCGACATAACTTTCTTCAATGAGCGAAACATCTTCATATTGTTGTGATGTGATGGCAAAAGCTATCGTTTGAACATTAGCGTAAAAAACGGGTGCAAAAGTAAAAATTTTACCGCACAAATGCAAATTTTTGCATGAAAACATCATTTTCTTTTATTTTCTTTTCATTAAATCAAGGAAAAAGCCTATCTTTGCAAAGCAATAATGATGTACCAACCTCGCATTATTCATAAAACTTATATTTTATAAACATTTCGCTATGTCAAACAACAAGGAAAAACTCTTCACCGAGTTTCAAGCGCCTACTACGCAAGAGTGGCTCGACAAGATCCAAGTGGACTTGAAAGGGGCTGACTTCAACAAGAGGCTCGTGTGGAGAACCAATGAGGGTTTCAACGTGCAGCCCTTCTATCGCAGGGAGGATGTGCTGAAACTCAAGACGCCCGAGGCACTTCCGGGAGAGTTTCCTTTCGTAAGGGGAAACCACAAAGACAACAACGCCTGGTATGTGAGGCAGGACATCTTCGCTGAAGATGCCAAGGCCGCCAATGCCAAAGCACTCGACATCCTCAACAAGGGTATTGATTCGCTGGGTTTCCACATCCCCGGAAAAATGGTGAGCAAGGAGTTCGTGGAGACTTTGCTCAACGACATCTACTGTGAATGCGTGGAGGTCAATTTCTCTACTTGCAAGAGCAAAACGTTGCAACTGGCTGAACTTCTCAAGGCTTATTTCGAAGAGAAGGGATATGATAAGGAGAAGATTGTGGGAAGCATCGACTTCGACCCCATTGAGAAACTCATCATCAAGGGAAAGAATGTGCTGCCACTGCTTGACGAGGCTCCCAAGCTTGTCGAGGCTCTGAAAGACTACCCCTCTTTCCGTTGCATCTCGGTCAACTCTGTCTCCCTCAACAACGCTGGTGCTTACATCGTCCAGGAATTGGGATATGCGCTGGCTTGGGGCAACGAGTACATGCAGCAACTCACAGAGGCGGGCGTGGATGCCGACTTGGCTGCCAAGAAGGTGAAGTTCAACATGGGTGTGAGCGAGAACTATTTCATGGAGCTCGCCAAGTTCCGTGCCGCCCGCATGCTTTGGGCACAGATTGTCAAGCAGTATGAGCCCAAATGCGACTGCGCTTGCAAGATGGTGGTCAATGCCATCACATCGGAATACAACCAGACTCTCTTTGACAGCTATGTCAACCTCCTGCGCTCGCAGACAGAGGCCATGAGTGCCACCCTCGGAGGTGTCCACTCGCTTGTCGTCACTCCATTTGACACTCCCTATGAGGAGCCCAACGACTTCTCCGAGCGCATCGCACGCAACCAGCAGCTGTTGCTCAAGGAGGAGTGCCACTTCGCACAGGTGGTGGATCCGGGAGCTGGCTCCTACTACATCGAACACCTGACCGACAGTCTGGCACAACAGGCATGGAAAATCTTCCTGCAAGTGGAGGAGGAGGGAGGCTTCCTCGAGTCCGCAAAGGCAGGAAAGGTGCAGGACGTGATCAACGAGACCAACGCCAAACGCCACGCCGACGCTGCAAAGAGGAAGGAATTCCTGCTCGGCACCAACCAGTTCCCCAACTTCACCGAGAAGTCGGAGGGAAAGACAGCCCGCCAGGCCTGCTGCTGTTGCGGCGAGGAGGAGAGCGAGTTCAAGGCGGTGAATGCCACACGTCTGGCTGCCGACTTCGAGGACTTGCGCATCCATACGGAGAACACACGTGTGCCCGTGGCATTCATGCTCACCATTGGCAACCTTGCCATGCGTCAGGCACGTGCCCAGTTCTCATGCAATTTCCTCGCTTGTGCTGGTTACAAGGTGATGGACAACCTCGGTTTCAAGACCGTGGAAGAAGGTGTGGACGCCGCCCTGGAGGCTGGTGCCGACATCATTGTCATCTGCTCCAGCGACGACGAGTATGCTGAATACGCCATTCCTGCTTTCAAATATCTGGACGGCCGTGCCATGTTCGTCGTGGCAGGCGCCCCGGCATGCATGGAAGACCTCAAGGCCGCCGGCATCGAAAACTTCATTCACGTAAGATGCAACGTGCTTGAGACACTCAAGGAATACAATGCCAAGTTGGGAATTTAATCAAACATCCACAGTCATGAGAAAGAATTTTAAAGACATTGACATATATGCTGGCATTCAGCCGCAAAATGGTGCTGAGTGGCAAGCAGCCAACGGCATTGACTACAATTGGAAGACACCGGAGCACATCGAGGTGAAACCGGTTTACACCAAGGAGGACCTCGAGGGCATGGAGCATCTCGACTTCACAGCCGGCATCCCGCCATACCTGCGCGGTCCGTATTCCATGATGTATCCCTTCCGCCCGTGGACCATCCGCCAATACGCCGGCTTCTCCACGGCAGAGGAGTCCAATGCTTTCTACCGCAGGAACCTTGCTTCTGGACAGAAGGGCCTCTCCGTGGCCTTCGACCTTCCCACACACCGTGGCTACGACCCTGACAACGCTCGTGTCGTGGGCGATGTGGGCAAGGCTGGTGTGTCCATCTGCAACGAAGAGAATATGAAGGTGCTGTTCTCCGGCATTCCACTCAACAAGATGTCGGTGTCGATGACCATGAACGGTGCCGTGCTGCCCATTCTCGCCTTCTACATCGTGGCAGGACTGGAGCAAGGCGCACAGCTCGAAGAAATGGCCGGAACCATCCAGAACGACATCCTCAAGGAGTTCATGGTGCGCAACACCTATATTTATCCGCCAGCATTCTCGATGAAAATCATCGCCGACATCTTCGAGTTTACTTCGCAGAAGATGCCCAAGTTCAATTCCATCTCCATCTCCGGATACCACATGCAGGAGGCTGGTGCCACTGCCGACATCGAGTTGGCCTACACCCTGGCCGACGGTATGGACTACATCCGTACAGGTGTCAATGCTGGTATCGACGTTGATGCTTTCGCACCGCGCCTCTCCTTCTTCTGGGCCATCGGCATGAACCACTTCATGGAGATTGCCAAGATGCGTGCAGGCCGACTGCTGTGGGCGAAGATTGTCAAGAGCTTTGGAGCAAAGAACCCCAAGTCGCTCGCACTGCGCACACACTCGCAGACTTCCGGTTGGTCGCTCACCGAGCAGGATCCGTTCAACAATGTGGGGCGCACTTGCATCGAGGCCATGGCCGCCGTTCTGGGTCACACGCAGTCGTTGCACACCAACGCCCTCGACGAGGCCATCGCTCTGCCCACTGACTTCTCTGCCCGTATTGCGCGCAACACGCAGATTTACATCCAGAACGAGACCAAGGTGTGCAAGCAGATTGACCCCTGGGCTGGTTCTTACTATGTGGAAACTCTCACCAATGAGTTGGTGCACAAGGCTTGGGAGCACATCCAGGAGATTGAGAAGCTCGGCGGTATGGCGAAGGCCATCGAGACAGGTCTGCCCAAGATGCGCATCGAGGAGGCCGCTGCCCGCACCCAGGCTCGCATCGACTCCGGCGTGCAAACCATTGTGGGTACCAACAAGTACCGCCTCGACCACGAGGACCCCATCGACATCCTCGAAGTGGACAACACCGCTGTGAGAAAGCAGCAGGAGGAGTCGCTCGCCGCCGTCAGAGGTTCCCGCGACGAAAAGGCATGCCAGGAGGCCCTCAAGGCCATCACCGAATGCGTGCGCGACTTCAACGAGGGTCGCAAGAGCAAGGACAACCTCCTCGACTTGGCAGTGAAGGCTGCTCAGCTGAGGTGTACTCTTGGAGAAATTAGTGATGCCTGCGAGGAAATCGTGGGCCGTTACAAGGCAATCATCAGAACTATTTCAGGCGTGTATTCAGCAGAAAGCAAAAACGACTCCGACTTTGAGAAAGCTTGTGAGTTGACAGAGGAATTTGCCAAGAAGGAAGGTCGTCGCCCACGTATTTTCGTGGCGAAGATGGGTCAGGACGGACACGACCGCGGTGCCAAGGTGGTGGCCACGGGATATGCCGACTGCGGCTTCGACGTGGACATGGGTCCGCTCTTCCAGACTCCGGCGGAGGCCGCTCGCGAGGCGGTGGAAAACGATGTGCACATTGTGGGAGCTTCGTCGCTCGCCGCAGGACACAAGACGTTGATACCTCAGCTTATCGAGGAACTGAAGAAACTGGGTCGCGAGGACATCATGGTTATCGCCGGTGGTGTCATCCCCGCTCAGGACTACGATTTCCTCTACAAGGCTGGTGTGGCGGCCATTTTCGGCCCCGGCACCTCCGTGGCCAAAGCTGCTGTTGAAATGATGAACATCCTGCTCGACAAGTAGCAAGAAAGCCATGCCGTCATCCCATGGGGCGGCACAAAGTAAAGGGTTTCCCGGATGCTTCAACCTGAAGCTGTGGGAAACCCTTTTTCCGTTTTGTATGCACCTCAAAAGCATGAGCCAAGAGGTTGGTGCGCACGTAGGGAATTACTTCATGTAATTCCTAACGCCAAGAGGCTGGTGCGCACGTAGGGAATTACTTCATGTAATTCCTAACGCCAAGAGGCTGTTCTGCTTGTTGCTATATCATGGCAACCATATTCTCATCCTCGATTTATGTATGTAAAAACCATTTGGGATGTGTCCACGAGGATAACTCTCAAATTCTCTCCACTTGCTTCACTCCTTTCACGGTGCGGAGTTTCTTGACCAGGGCCTCTAATCGCGAGGTGTCGTCGAGCTGCACCACGAGAATGCCGCTGAAAAGGCCGTCATGGCTGTCGATGTTGATGGAGCGCATCACGAGTTTCTCGTCCTTGGAGATGATGCTCGTGATGTTGTTCACGATGCCGATGTCGTCGTTGCCCACCACCCTGAGCGTGATGGAGTATTGCGAAGACCCCTTGCCGCTCCATTTCGCACGTACCACGCGGTAGCCGAAACGGCGGCGAAGTTCCGGGGCGTTGGGACAGTCGGAACGGTGTACCTTGATGCCGCCATTGACGGTGACGAATCCGAAGATGCTGTCGCCGTAGATGGGGTTGCAGCATTTTGCCAACTGGTAATCGATGCCCTTGAGGTTGCGGTCGATGACCAGCACGTCGTCAGCCTGGCGGGTGTAGGCGGCCTCTGGATTTTCATAGTTGAACTCCTCCGCACTGCGCACAGGGGCTTGAGGGGCGTTGCCTTGCTCGAAGGCGCGAAGTTCCACATATTTCTCTATCACATAGTTCGGGTCCAATTTTTCTTCGGCCAGCTGCTTGTAGAAGTCGCTCGTCTCCTTGAAGCCCAATTTCTTGATGAGGTGCGACATGATGGCCTCTTCCATCTCCACCTTGCGGTTCTTGAAACGGCGCTCCAGCATCTCCTTGGCATACAAGCCGTCCTTCACTTGTGTCTCTTTCAAGGCCAGGCGAATCTTCGACTTGGCCCTTGAGGTCTTGACGATTGACAGCCAGTCCACCTTGGGTTTTTGGTTGTTGGAGGTGAGGATTTCCACGGTGTCGCCGCTGCGGAGAGGCTCTCTCACAGGTACCATCCGGCCGTTCACAAGACCACCCACACAGCGGTTGCCCACGTTGGAGTGGATATGGTAGGCGAAGTCGAGCACGGTGGCACCCTTGGGGAATTTCAGCAAGTCTCCTTTGGGGGTGAAGACGAACACCTCGTCTTCGTAAAGGTCCATCTTGAACTGGTCCATCATCTGCAGGTCGTCGTTGCTCTCCAAGGCGGCGCGGATGTTGGCGAGCCACTCGTCCATCCCAGCCTCGCCCTTTACTCCTTTGTAGCGCCAGTGAGCGGCAAGGCCCCGCTCGGCCACCTCGTCCATGCGCTCCGTGCGTATCTGCACCTCCACCCATTTGTTTTCGGGCCCGAGAACGGTGATGTGGAGGCTCTCGTAGCCGTTGGACTTGGGCACGGAGAGCCAGTCGCGCATGCGCTTCGGGTTGGGTTGATACATGTCGGTGATGAGCGAGTAGGTCTGCCAGCATTGCATCTTTTCTTTCGATTCCGGGGCGTCGAGGATGATGCGTATGGCAAACAGGTCGTAGATGCCCTCAAAACCGCATTTCTGCTTTTTCATCTTCTGCCAGATGCTGTGGATGCTCTTCGTGCGGCCCTTGATGTGGAAGACAAGCCCCGCCTCGCGCAGCTTCTGCTCCACAGGGCCAATAAAGCGCTCGATGTAGGCGTCGCGCGCTCGTTTCGTGGCACTCAGTTTCTCCCTGATCATATAGTAAGCATCGTGCTCCAAGTATTTCAGGCTGAGGTCTTCCAATTCGCTCTTCAACTTGTAAAGGCCAAGTTTGTGAGCTAAGGGGGCATACAAATAGGCAGCCTCCTCCGACACGCGGCGTCTCTCCTCTTCCTTGTCGGTGTCGCGGATTTGCCGCATGAGGTTCACACGGTCGGCTATCATGATAAGGATTACCCGCAAGTCTTCGGCGAAGGAGATGAGCAGGTTGCGGAAATTCTCGCTCTCCACGGTAGGACTTTTCTTGTAGAGCGATTGGACGCGAATCAGTCCATGGAGGATGCGGGCAACGCCGTCGCCGAACATGTTTCCCAATTCCTCCAAGGAGTGTTGGTCTGTCATTCGGCAGGAATAGATGATGATGGAGAGTACGCCTTCGCGCTTCAATCCGGTTTCCTCCAATGCGATGAGTGCTGTCTGAAGGCCGAAAAGAAGGGGGTTGAGACCAAAGACGCCACCTTGCATGTAATGGCGTTCCTGGTCGTTGTCGAGCAGTTCCCGCAGTTTCCGCTCGTCATCGGGGTGGAGTAGGGGGGACAACTGCTCACGAAGCAGTGCAATTTGGGTGGAAATCTCCGCCCGTTCCTCTTTTGTAAATTCCATTATACAATTTCCAGTCTGTTCGTTTATGACATTTCATACGAAGAAAGGTGCCAGGATGCAGCTTATCTTCGCATATTTTTAGGCAAAGTTACAAATTTTCTCCCAAATATTCTTTTTTTTTGGAAAAAGTGTGTAAATTTGTGACAAAATACCGTGTGAATGTTTTTTTTCGTGTCATTAAATCTAAAAATATGATGTTATCACAAGAAGACCTGAGACAAATCGCATCAAAAGGAATCACTGAGCAGCAAATAGCCACTCAGTTGGAAGAGTTCAAAACTGGTTTCCCATTCCTCAAACTGGAGGCCGCTGCTGCCATTGGCAAGGGCATTATTGCTCCCGACGAGCAGGAGCGTGAACAGTATGTGAAGGCTTGGGAGGAATACAAGGCTGCAGGAAGCGACATCGTGAAGTTCGTACCGGCTTCCGGTGCGGCAAGCCGCATGTTCAAGGATATGTTCGCCTTCCTTTCTGCCGACTACGACGTGCCAACGACGGCGTTTGAGAAAACCTATTTCGACAACATCCACAAATTCGCATTCTTCGGCGAGCTTGACAAGGCTTGCAAACTTGCTTGCGGAAAGGGTGTTGACCAACTCATCGAGGCTGGCGAATACAAGGCCGTGGTGGACTGTATGCTGGGTGAGAAGGGCTTGAAGTATGGCAGGCTTCCCAAGGGACTGCTGCTGTTCCACAACTATGAGGATGGGGCACGCACACCTGTCTATGAGCACTTGGTGGAGGCCGCACTCTATGCTTCCAGCAAGGGAAAGGCCTATGTGCACTTCACTGTCAGTCAGGAGCACCTCGACTTCTTCAAGGAAGAGGTGGCGAAGGATGTGGAGAAATGCCAGGAAAAATTTGGCATCACTTATGACGTATCCTTCTCCGTGCAGAAGCCAAGCACCGACACGGTGGCTGCCAACCCCGACAACACACCGTTCCGCACGGCCGACGGCAAACTCCTCTTCCGTCCGGGTGGCCATGGCGCACTCATTGAGAACCTCAACGAGATAGCAGCCGACGTGGTGTTCATCAAGAACATCGACAACGTGGTGCCCGACAAGCTCAAGGGTGACACCGTCACCTACAAGAACCTCATTGCCGGCGTGCTTGTCTCCTTGCAGAAGAAGGCGTTTGAGTATCTCGAGGTGCTCGACAGCGGCAAGTATGACCATGAGAAGTTGGAGGAGATCATCCATTTCGTACAGCGCGACCTCTGCTGCCGCAAGAGCGACATCAAACTGCTCGAGGATGCCGAACTGGTCATTTACCTGCGTGGCAAGCTCAACCGCCCCATGCGCGTCTGCGGTGTGGTCAAGAATGTTGGCGAGCCGGGTGGTGGACCGTTCCTTACCTACAACCAGGACGGCACTGTCAGCCTCCAAATCCTTGAAAGCAGCCAGATTGACAAGTCCAACGCGGAGTACCAGAAGATGTTCACGGAGGGCACCCACTTCAACCCCGTGGATCTCGTTTGCGCCGTGAAGGACTACAAGGGCAACCGTTTCAACTTGCCTGACTTCGTGGACAAGACCACTGGCTTCATCAGCAGCAAGAGCAAGGACGGCAAGGAACTCAAGGCTCTTGAATTGCCGGGACTGTGGAATGGTGCCATGAGCGACTGGAGCACCGTCTTCGTGGAAGTGCCACTGAGCACATTCAATCCCGTGAAGACCGTCAACGACCTCCTCAGGGAGCAACACCAGTAGAAAATGAGGGTGGGCGTTTTTAAAAGGGGCGCCCACCTTTTAAATAATACTAGATTTTCTAGGGTATCTAGATTATCTAGACCATCTAGACTATCTAGATTATCTAGATTATCTAGATTATCTAGATTATCTAGACTATCTAGTCCTCCTATGGAAAAGCTTTGGAATCATAACTATCTCAAGGTGATGACAGCGAATTTCTCGCTGTTTTTTGCTTTCTATCTCCTCACGCCGTTGTTGCCGCTCTATCTCAGCGAGCGCTTTGGCGCGGGAAAGGATGTCATCGGCCTTGTCTTGTCGGGGTACACCATCACGGCGCTGTTGTGCAGGCCATTCAGCGGTTTCCTTGTGGACAGTTTCGACCGTAAGAGGATGCTGATGCTGTTTTTCGCCTTGTTTGTCGTGTGTTTCGCCGGATACCTGGCGGCTGGCACGCTATTGCTCTTCGCCATCGTCAGGACGCTCCACGGAGGACCTTTCGGAGGACTCACCGTGGCCAATAGCACCGTGGCGGTGGACGTGCTGCCGTCGAGCAGGAGGAGTGAGGGGATAGGGTATTATGGACTGAGCAACAACCTCGCCATGGCATTGGCTCCCACCATCGGCCTGGCTATCTATCACTTTGTGGGAGGTTTCGAGCCGCTCTTCTGGATGGCGCTCGTGGTGGCCGGGGCGGGCATGGCAGTGGATAGAACAGTGAAACTAACCAAGCGCGAGGTGGTGAGGAACAAGGCTCCGCTATCTCTCGACCGCTTCTTCCTCACCAAGGGATGGCTGCTGGCCGTCAACATGGTGTTCTTCGGCTTCTGCTTCGGAGTGCTGCAAAACTACCTGGCCATCTACAGCAAGGAGGTGATGGGAGGGACTGGCGGAACGGGAACTTTTTTCATGCTCCTTTCCATAGGGTTGATGGTGTCGCGACTCCTTGGGGCAAAGACGCTTCGGGAGGGAAGGCTCACGCGAAGTGCGGCGGAGGGCGTGCTGCTCTCCACCGTCGGATACACCTTGTTCGTTGTGTGCCACAACAATGTGGGCTATTACCTCTCGCCATTGCTCATAGGCCTGGGCAACGGCCATGTGTGGCCGGCTTTTATGAACATGACCATCAACGTGGCGCACAACAACCAGCGGGGGACAGCCAACTCCACCCTCCTCGTCTCTTGGGACGTGGGCATGGGACTGGGGGTGTTGCTGGGCGGCTTCCTCACCGAGTATGCCGGATATGTCTTCGCTTTCCGCACCGTGGCGGCTGCACAGGTGGCCGGAACACTGCTCTTCCTTTTCTTCACACGCAACTTTTTCCTGAAACGCAAGTTGCGATAGCTGCGATAGCCAAGGCAAAACAACATTTTTTCCATTTTCTTGCAAATTACTTAAAAAATATTCTTACCTTTGTCATCCAAAACAAGCACCACATGGAAGTAGTAAGGAAAATAAGAAGCGAAACCCTCCTCATCATTGTGCTTTGCCTGGCAGCGTTCTTCGTCAACAACAGCGCACTCACTACGGATGCCGAAGAGGCCAAAACAATCGTCACTGCAAGAGACATTCTTGCAAAGGGTAATTGGATGGCTCCTACCATGAACGGGGAAAGTCGCCTGGCGACACCGCCACTTGCTGCGTGGGTGGCTGCGCTCGTCGATAGGGCATACCCCGACAACATCAGTGTGCAGAGAGCCGTGCCTGCCCTGCTCGCCACTTTGTGGACGTTGTTCTTTTTCGGAGTGGCGAGATATATGGAGCGGCGAAGGGGCTTTGCGGAACTGGCGACATTCGTCTTCCTCACATGTTACAATGTCATCTACGTGGGGAGGATGGTGAGCAGAGACATCTATTGTTTCGCTTTCATGATGGGGGGCATCTATTTCCTCATGCGCCTCTGCTTTGACGAACGCTATTACGCGAGGCCGCACAGGTGGAGATGGGCGTGGTTGGCTGGCATCATGATGGGACTGGCATTCCTCGCCAACGGACTGGTGGCGTTCTACTCCATGCTGCTACCCTTCGCCATCACCACCATTGCGCTCAAACGCCCAGACATGGAGGGCAAGTGGCGGCCGCTCATCCTCTCTGGTGTCGTGGCGCTTGTCACGTTCGGGTGGTGGTATGTTCACCTGTTTGCCAACCATCCCGAAGCCATTACGGAGGTGCTGAGGGCCGAATTGGCGCCTTGGGTGTCGGGGAAGGCAAGGCCGTGGTACTATTATTGGCGCTTCTTCTCCGAGATGGGGGTGTGGGGCATTCTGGCGCTCGCAGCCCTCGCCGTGCCTTACTGGAGCAAGAGGGTGAGCACCAAGAGGCCATACCTCATGGCCGTCCTCTGGCTTGCTTGTGCACTCTTGCTGCTCTCGCTCATGCCTGAGAAGAGCATGGACGAACTGGTGGTGATGACTCCGCCTTACGCCATCGCCGTGGCATGTGTCATCTATTATTTTATTGAGAAGAGGAAGGCTGACGGATGGGCCAAGGTTCTTTTCTCCTTCAATGGATATTTCATCGCTCTTCTCATACTGATTTTGCCGCTCTTCATTCATGTGCGAATGACCGACTGGAAAATTATCGACTTTGGAACAGCTGTTTGCACCAATGTCCTCTTGGTCGCTGTGGGTGTGTATATCGCCGTTTCCACCTCGAGAAAGGAGATGCTGGGCGTGGTGAGGGGCATCGTTGCTCTTTTCATCGTCGCTGAATGCCTCTTGCTGCCTTCCATTGGAGAGCTGGTCACCAACTCCCACCAACGAAACATAGGGGTAATCAACTCTTATCCGGACTTGGCGCGAATGCCCATCTATCACAGCAGCAAGGAGGATGTTCGTATGGAACTTGTCTATCAGGCCAAGCGGCCCATCTTGCCTCTCGACCTCACCGACAGGCAGGCGGTGTTGAAAGCCTTGCCATGCATCCTCATCACACAAGAAGGTCTTTCCGACGAGTTGGACGGCAGTATCCTTGAAAGCATGGACACGTTGCGAATAGGCATCTTTGACAGCAACCGTCTGCCAAGGAGTAGCAGGCACTATCGCAGGGAACTCGTCAACCAACTGAGCGTCTTGAAGCCTGTCCCGAAAGAAACCAATTAATCAACCTCTCATTTGCCTTGAAATGAAAAAAATCACCCTAAGCCTGATACTTCTATTCCTCGTCTTTTACGCGGGTCAAGTCGTAGCAGTCAACCCTTGGCGACAGATGAGGAAAGTGGAGAAAGCCATCAAGCAACCTTCCTTCCCTGAGCGCATTTTTCGCATCACCGATTACTACAACCCGTCTGACTCGCTCTACACCATGGCCATCGACAAGGCCATCACCATGTGCACGGCAGAGGGCGGGGGAGTGGTGCTCGTGCCAAAAGGTACTTACAAGACTGGGGCCATACACCTGCGCTCCAACGTCAACCTGCACCTCGAAGAGGGGGCCGTGCTGCTCTTCTCCATCGATCCTGCCCTCTACCCGCCCGTTCTCACGCGCATAGAGGGCATCGACTGCTACAACCTTTCACCGCTCATCTATGCCTACAACGAGGAAAACGTGGCTGTTACAGGGAAGGGACTGCTCGACGGACAAGCTGACTTCACCAACTGGCTCCTTCCCGACAAAATACTCCATGTGCAGTTTCCAGATGGGACAACGGGGAAGGAGAAGGACATGCTCAACCGTGCCCTTGAGGAGCAATGGCCTTTGGAACGCCGCGTCTTTGAGAAGGGGTATGGCATGAGGCCGCAGTTCATACATCTTTATAAATGCAAAAACGTCCTCCTCGAGGATTTCGAGGTCAACCGCTCGCCTTTCTGGCTCATCCATCCGCTCATGTCGGAAAATGTCATCCTCAGGAGGCTTACCCTTAGAAGCCATGGATGGAACAATGACGGATGCGACCCGGAATCGTGCAAAAACGTACTCATCGAAGACTGCTTCTTCGACACGGGCGATGACTGCATCGCCATCAAGAGTGGAAAAGACGACGACGGACGAAAATGGATGATACCCAGTGAGAACATCATCGTCAGGGGGTGTACCATGCGCGACGGGCACGCCGGTGTGGCCATCGGAAGTGAAATCACCGGAGGATGCAGGAACGTGTGGGTGGAAAACTGCCAAATGGACAGTCCAAACCTTGCTCGGATCATACGCATCAAGTCCAATCCAAACAGAGGTGGGGAGGTGTGCAATGTCTTCGTCAGAAACGTGGAGGTGGGGGCGTGCGACCTTGCCATCCTCGGCATCGAACTCAAATACTGGAACGTCACTGAAGGGAAATATGACCCCTCTTTTCACAACATTCGCTTTGAAAATGTCAACAGCAAGAAAAGCAGGTACATGATACATGTCGATGGGTTTGAAGACAGGGCGCTCGCGAAAGACATCTTCTTCACCAACTGCCGCTTCGAGGGCGTTTCCGAACCGGAGGTCAACATCCTAAAGGGGGCGGACAATGTGAAGTTCAAGAACGTCACCATTAACGGAAAATCTTATTAATCTATGAATACAACGCTCTTCATTGCAATTATTGCAGTCATCATCGTGGTTCTTGCCTTGATCTTCTTGCGGCGGCACGATGACAGTAAGTCTGACTACAAGGAACAGCCTTTCAAACACAGTGGTAAGAAATGGGTGTTCAACGGAATACTCGACATTGACCATCCCGTGAATGACCCAAGTGTGATCAATGACTATGAGGGAGAATTGCAACTCATGGTGAAAAAAGGGTATGCTCACTATGATGTCACACTCTTGCCGGGCATCTCACCAGAAAAACACCTCGGCCTCTTCCGAGCCGTGGCCAAAGTGAACGGCGAAGAAATTGTCCTCGTTTCAGAAGGCGTGCCATTCGCAAAGCTTCCGGCAGGATTGGTGTCATTAAGGCAGAAAGTAATGCAAGGTGGCGGTGAAACCGATGCGTATGGCTTCGTGGCAAAAAGACATGACACGATAGTGGCTGAGGCTTGCGTGAAGGTTAAATGAATACTTTATTTTTCCGCTGATATTTATCTTATAACCAATTAGATAAAAAACTCACTATAAATTTAAGAGTGATTTAAACCATCACCACCATGGGTATTTACATCAACACCGGGAACGAGGGCTTCCGCAGAGCCCGAAACAGTGAATATGTCGATAAGTCGGGGCTTATCGCCGTTGTCAATGACACGCTTTTTTCGGAGCGGTCCTTCACCTGTGTGAGCCGCTGCCGCCGCTTCGGAAAGTCGATGGCAGCGAAGATGCTTTGCGCCTACTATGACAAGTCATGCGACTCACGTGCACTATTCGCCGACTTGGAGATTGCAAATGACCCGTCGTTTGAGGAGCATTTGAACAAGTACCCGGTCATCTATCTCGACTTTTCGGAGTTTGTGAGGAGGTTCTATGAAAATGACGTGGTTGAAATTCTCGACAAGGGATTGCAGGAAGACGTATTGGAAGCATATCCCGACCAGAAGACCAAGGATGGCGACGACCTGATGGACACCCTCATACGCATCGCCGAGAAGACTGGAGAGCGATTCTTCTTCATCATCGATGAATGGGATGCCATTTGCCGTGAGTACAAGCCGGGTACGCACACGAT
>CADBBP010000037.1 GCA_902792855.1 uncultured Prevotellaceae bacterium | reverse complement strand
ACTCACCGCTGTTCCACCGCTCAATAACGCACGAGTGGGTCTTTGTCTCTTTGTCATAATTGATGCCCACGAGGAGCAAGTCGTCGGTGTACTGGGCCACTTTGGCTGGGTATTTCTTCCTCTTGATTTGCGCGATGGCCGTGTCGGCATCCTTGTCGTATTTCAGTTCTATCACGATGGCAGGAGAACTGACATTCTTACGGGGCAGCAACACCAAGTCTGCAAACCCCTTGAACTTCGTTCTAACCTGCTCACGCTCGGCAGAGTTCAAGCAAGCTTGACTCTGCTCTCGCTCAATCGCAGCTTTGCCACTCGCCAATTCCCTATGGATGACGTAGTCGTTTCGCGCATAGTAGTATGCGATGCTCAACACGCAAGCCATGGAGTTCTCGTTGTTGTAGGAGAGGATGCTCGTCTCCTCGTCGTGAGCCAGGTCGATGCCTCTTGCCACGGCCTCCGCGTCGCCGTCGAGGGTGGCTTGGAGGAGTTGCTTCGACTTCTCCAAGGCATCAGCGACTTTATTCCATCTTGTGGACTTTACGGCATTGACCATTTCTCCCGCCACTTCTCGGTTGGGTATGTAGCATTCCTCCTTGTTCCAGTCGAAGGAGAGGTATCCCAAGTGTATGAGCACGGTGAGCACATCGTCGCGCCCATGTATTTCCGACATGTCGTTTTGGAAGCTGGTGGGGTCAACGGAGCATCGCTCACCGGCGAGCATGGCTATGATGTCATCCTTCAATCCCTCGTAGTTCATTTGGATGTAATCAGACACCTTTCCGAAAGTCCCGGTGGCAGCCCAGTAACTCTTGCATCTCCTTTCGTTGATGGCCGTCATCACAGAATTGGGATTGAAAATAGACAATTCGTCGCCTATTTGGTAGCCGTCATACCATTTCTCCAACCCATCGAAGTCCATGCCATATTTGTTGGCCAAAGTTTTCACCTCGTCCTTGGTGAAGCCAAAAAAGCGAGCCATTCTGCCAGGCTTCACCATGGAGTATTCTTGGAAGTTGTTCAGGGCAGACTCCGTGCGGTATTTCTTGATGGGCAGGATGCCGGTCATATAGACGCCGGCGAAGACTCTGTTGGCGATGACATCCTTGAACATGCGGCGCAGCCATCCTATGTAGCTGTCCATGGCTATGGAGCTGGCTGGAAACTCTCGGCAGATGGCGTCCCACTCGTCGATAATGAAGATGAAGCGTTCGCCCGTGGCCTGTGCGATGCTGAAAAGGCAGTCCATCAAGTTGTCGCTCTTTTTCACCTCCACATTGGGATAGGCCTCCACGACCTCCTCCCTCAAGGCCTTGTCGATATGTTTGACAATGCTTTCATCCTTGTAAAGTTCCACGAAGGAAGTTAGGTCGAGGTAAATGACCGGGTATTTTTTGAGGTGTTTCTCGAACGATGGGTCATGGGCTATCTCCAAGTCGGCAAAGAGTTCCCGAGAGTCGCATGAATGGTCGTAATAGGCGCAAAGCATCTCGGCTGCCATCGACTTTCCGAAACGGCGGCAGCGACTCACGCAGATGAAGCGTGAACGGGTGAACAAAACATTGTTTATTACCGAAATCAGTCCCGACTTGTCCACATATTCGGAATTGCGGCTGAGGCGAAACCCCTCGTTTCCCGTGTTGATGTATTTGCCCATGGCTACTTATCTTGAAAAGATATTAAATGCAGAACGTAATATGAAATGGACAGGCGGTCTGTCGCATCTTCCGCTTACGTTTCCATGACGATGCCCTCCTGTTTCTTTCCGTCCATCATGATGCGGAGGGGCTTGTTGAAGCGCACGTGGCGGACGAATTGCGTCTCCTCCACGGCCTCCATGGCGTCGAGCACCTCCTTGCGCCACACCCCGTTGCCTGTGAAGGTGTTGATGGTGAAGTATCCCACTCCGAAGCTGGTGAGGTTTTGGAAGAAATGCGTGCCTTGGCTGGGGTCGATGCGGTAGTTCTTCAGTCCTACCTCCACGATGAGTTTCGCCGCGCTGATGTGCGGCCATTTCACCGGGATGCCCAACCAGTAGTCGCTGGAGCCCCACCGTCCCGGCCCCACGAGGATGTAGTTGCCCCCCCGGTCGAGGAACTGCCTGTTGATGCGCTCTATCTCCATGGCGATGGTGGGGTTGTTGGAGGCGGTGAAGTTGTCGTCGGTCTTCACATACACCACGTCGGTGAGTTCCTCGTTGATGCCGTGGCCTAATGACATGTGCGAGCGCAGGAGGCATTCCTCGTCGGAGATGGTGGAAAGGTCGGTGTCGAGCATCTGCTTGGAGTCCACGATGGGTCTGATTTGTAGCAGGTTGAAGTCGAGCAGGCGGTTGTCGAGGATGTTGCATGCGAACTCTATCTCCACCGGTCGGTGCATGGCCTCGGAGCCATATCGCATGGCCATCTGCATGATTTCCGGGAAGGGGAAGACGCCCTGTTGCAGCAGTCCGGCGAAGGAGATGACCTTGCGCCCTCCCTCGTAGATGCCGTCGCGTATGATTTGGTCGTAGGGGTCGTAGGTGGAAGCGATGAAGTTGAGCGACTGGTCCTTGTCGGCCTCCTTCACGCGGAGTTTGAGGATGTTGAAGCCGTCGTCCACCTTGAAGTCGGTGGCGGCATTCTCCATGTCGAGGGCATAGAAGCGTGTCTGCGTCTCCCTCAGGGCCGTCTCCATCTCGCTCGTCTGCAGCACCTGGTGGGGGTGGTAGGGGCTCACGCGCAGTGTCTGTCCGCCATCGACGATGTATTTCCCCAGTCCCAAAGCCAGGTTGGCTATGCCGTCCTCCGCCTTCTCGTCGCCGATGGGGTAGTAGTTGAGCGAGCGCAGCACGCCGCTGACGTTGGGGTAGAAATGCTTTCCATACTGCCTTCCCACCACCTCTTGGAGGATGACGGCCATCTTCTCCGAGTCGATGACATTGCTGGTGGCCGTCATGTAAGCCTTGGAGTCGCGGTAGAAGACGGAGGCATATACACCCTTGATGGCGCAGGCAAGCATGCGCAGCATCTCATACTTGTCGTCGAGGCAAGGTATCATATAGGTGGAGTAGATGCCGGCGAAGGGTTGGTAGTGGGCATCCTCGAGCAGCGACGACGACCTCACGGCGATGGGTCGCTTGGTGGCCTCGAAGAAGGTGAAGAAGTCGGCGATGAGGGCGTCGGGCAGTTGTGCGCGAAGGAAATGCTTGAGAATCTCCTCGTCGGAGGCGTCGCTCAGCGCCACCTGGTAGAGGTTGTTGGAGTCCATGAACTTGTCGAAGACGTCCGTACACAGCACGACGGTCTTGGGGATGGAGACGCTGGCGTTGTCGAAGGCGTTGAACTCCGGGTGTACTTTGACGATGTTGTCGAGGAAGGCCAGGCCGCGGCCCTTGCCACCCAAGGAGCCCTCTCCGATGCGGGCGAAATGCGCATACTGGTCGTATTTGCCTCGGTCGAAGACGGCCACCACGCCCACGTTCTTCATCCTGCGGTATTTCACGATGGCATCGAAGATGATTTGCCGGTGGGCGTCCACGTCCTTTAGTTTGTGCCAGGTGACATGTTTGAGGAACTGCGATACGGGGAAGATGGCACGTGCGCAGAGCCACCGGCTCATGTGGTTGCGGGAGATGTGGTAGAGCATCGACTCGCGTGGAATGTTGAAGACGTTGTCTTGCAGTTCCTTGAGGCTTCTCACGCGCATCACCTCATGCTTCGTCGCCGGGTCGCGGAAGATGAAGTCGCCGAAGCCCATGTGCTCGGCGAGCAGCTTGCGCAAGTCGATGTTCATCTTCTTGGAGTTCTTGTCCACGTAGTGGAAGCCTTCCTTGAGGGCGCGCTCCTCGTTCACCGCCTCCGCGCTCTGGAGGATGAGCGGCACGAACTCGTCGCGGCTGCGTATCTCGCGTAGCAGGCGGAAGCCGGCGTCGGGGTCTTTGACCCCCTCGCGTGGGAAGCGCACGTCGCTGATGATGCCCTGCGTGTTGTCGTGGTATCGCTCATAGTATGCCATGGCCTCCTCGTAGGTGCGGGCCAGCAGCACCTTTGGCCTGCCACGTTTGCGCTGCGCCGCCGTGTGCGGGTTGAGGGCCTCGGTGGAGAAGCGCTGGCTCTGCAGGAGGATGTAGCTGTAAAGGTTGGGCAGGACGGAGGAGTAGAAGCGTATGTTGTCCTCGACGAGGAGAATCATTTGCACGCCGGCCTCCTGCACGTCGTGCTCTATGTTCATCTTGTCCTCCAGGAGTTTGATGATGGACAGGATGAGGTTGGTGTCGCCCAGCCAGCAGAAGACGTAGTCGAAGATGGACATGTCCTCGTCCTGGATGCGTCGTGTGATGCCGTGGGAGAAGGGTGTCAGCACCACGCAGGGGAGTTGCGGGAATTCCGCCTTGATGTCCCTTGCCACGGTGAAGGCGTCGTTGTCGGCGTTGCCGGGCATGCAGATTACCAAGTCGATGGCCGTTGCCGACAGCACCTTCCTTGCCTCTTCCGTCGTACACACGCGTGTGAATGAAGGCGGGTAGCGCATGCCAAGCTGCATGTACTCGTCGAAGATTTTCTCGTCCACACGCCCGTCGTCCTCCAGCATGAAGGCGTCGTAGGGGTTGGCCACTATCAGCACGTTGAAGATGCGGTGTGTCATCAAATTGACAAACGACACGTCCTTCAGATAAAACTTCGTCCACTCTTGTGGGATGATATTTTCCATGAAAAAAGCCTTTAGGCGACAAAATTACAAAATATTCTGCTTATATGTCGTTGAATTGTGAAAAAAAACATATCTTTGCAAACAAAAACTAATAAATCATGAACAACGACATCATCATCATGGTACTCCGCCTGTTGGGTTCGCTCGCCCTGCTGGTGTTTGGAATGAAGACAATGAGCGACACTCTTCAGAAAATGGCCGGCCCGCAGCTGCGACACATCCTCGGACGCATGACCACCAACCGCTTCACCGGCATGCTCACCGGCATCATGGTGACGGCCGCCGTGCAAAGTTCCACGGCCACCACGGTGATGACTGTCTCGTTTGTCAACGCCGGACTGCTCACCCTCGCACAGGCCATCAGTGTCATCATGGGTGCCAACATCGGCACGACGCTCACTGCATGGATCATGACGGTGGGCGTGGCGTTCAAGATTTCCGACTTCGTATGGCCTGTTTTCGTCATTGCGTTGATACTCATCTACCGCAAGCGACATGAGAACGTGGGAGGCTTCCTCTTCGGTCTGGCCTTCCTCCTGCTCGGACTGGGTACGCTGCGCGACACCGGCGAGGCCATGCACCTCGGCGAACAGCCCGTGCTGCTCAATTTCTTCTCCTCCTTCGACCCGGCCAGCTTCTCCACGACCCTCATCTTCCTGCTCATAGGAAGTGTGCTCACCATGTGCGTGCAGTCGTCGGCCGCTGTCATGGCCATCACCATGATCCTCTGCTCCAGCGGCGCACTGCCCATCTACCAGGGTATCGCACTCGTCATGGGTGAGAACATCGGTACCACCGTCACCTCCAACCTGGCAGCCTTGACGGCTTCCACGCAGGCACGGCGCACGGCCTTCGCTCACATGTTCTTCAACGTCTTCGGCGTCTGCTGGATTTTGCTCATCTTCCACCCCTTCATCGACTGGGTGTGCTCCTTGGTGGGCTACGACCCCACCATCACGCAGGAGGCCGGTCAGGCCGCTTTCCTGGCCAACGCTGCCAAGCTTAGCGTCGTCCTTGCCACCTTCCACACCTGCTTCAACGTGGCCAACACCTCCATCCTCATCTGGTTCATACCGCAGTTGGAGAAAATCGTCTGCTACGTCATCAAGGGCAAGAAGAAGAGCGAGGAAGAGGAAGACGAAGACGGACCGGTACGCCTCAAGTACATCGGCGCCGGCCTGATGAAGACGCCGGAAATCGCCGTGCTGCAGGCACAGAAGGAAATCACGCTCTTCGCCACCCGCATGCACCGCATGTATGGCATGGTGCAGGAACTCTTCGACGAGAAGGACAAGGAGCGCTTTGAGAAGACTTTCGAGCGCATCAGGAAATACGAGAACATCTCCGACAACATGGAGATAGAGATTGCCCGGTACTTGGAAGAGGTGAGCAACGCCCACTTGAGCGACGAGACGAAGCAGAAGATACGCTCCATGATGAGGCAGATCAGCGAGATAGAGAGTATCGGCGATGCTTGCTACAACTTGGGACGGGCCATCAACCGCCTCCATGGTTCGGGAAAGCCGCTGCCTGAAGAGCTCAACGTGAAGCTGCACGGAATGCTGGCCCTCACCGACACCTCCCTTGCCCAGATGGACCACGTGCTGCAGTCGAGGCGCGAGGATGTGACCATCGACGGCACCATCCGCATCGAAAAGGATATCAATGCCATGCGCGACAAGCTCAAGAGCGAGAACATCTCCTCGGTCAACGAGCACCAATACGACTATGCCATGGGCACCATGTTCACCGACATTGTCAGCGAGTGCGAAAAGCTCGGCGACTACGTTGTCAACGTCGTGCAGGCAAGGTTGGGGAAATAAAATGAAAAGACTACATATTTTTATCCTTGCCGCCATGTTTGCCATGGCGGCAGGGGCTCAAGGTGTGAAGCCTCTCCCCACCCTTCACCAGGAAGGGAGATGGCTGATGGACGAGCACGGCAACCACGTGGTGTTGCACGGAGTGATGGACACGCCCAACGCCTGGTTCAATGGCGGACGATGGGGGTGGAGTTATAGCAGTGTGTCACCCTGCATCAACTATTTCGAGAAACTGTTCACCGGCCTGGAGAAAGCCAAATGCGACGTGTTCCGCCTGCACATGGACCCCGCGTGGACCAACGACCCCAACAAGCAAAGCGATGGCAAGGAGAGTGGAGAGGCCGACATCTCACGCTTCAGTTCCTCGCGCCTCACCACTTACCTGCGGACCCTTTATTTCCCCCTCGCCAAGCGAGCCATGAACCATGGCATGTATGTGGTGGTGAGGCCGCCGGGTGTCTGCCCCGGCAACCTGCAGGTGGGCGACTACTACAACGACTACCTGATGACCGTGTGGGACATTTTCTCCAAGAACGACTCCATACGCAAGTATGCCGGACAAATCAGCATCGAACTCGCCAACGAGCCGGTGTCGCTGAAAAACCGTAACGGACAGGACGACCCTGCCGCCCTGCACGACTTCTTCCAACCCATCGTGGACAAAATACGCGCCAACGGCTTCACGGGAATCATCTGGGCCCCGGGGACGGGATGGCAGGCCAACTATACCAGTTACGCCACCTACCCCATCGAGGGATACAACATCGGATATGCCGTGCACGACTATTGCGGCTGGTATGGCTGCAGCGACGACACGCCAAGCCCCTCCAATAAAATCGCGCAGTTTCACAAGCAGGTGCCGGTGGTGGACACCAACCCCGTCATCATCACCGAGGTGGACTGGAGTCCGAAGAAACCCGGCACCGGGCATTACAACGAGCATGGCGACTGGGTGGAGAGCAACTGGGGTACCTGGGCCACTGGTTCCACCTCCAAATGGGGAAAGGCCTACAAGGCCATGCTCGACCATTTCGGCAACATCTCGATGACGCTCTCCGGCACCTCCTGCCTCATCGACATCGACCAACTGCTCAAAGACGGGTCGGTCGTACCCGCCTTCGAAGGGTATGAGGAGGCATGCGGCAAGGCCTGCATGGACTGGTATGCCGAATACTACGACGTGGACTGGCCTCATGCCGATTTCAAGGTGAAGTCGGTGAGCGACTTGGGCAACGGACGGTACAAGAATCCCATCATCGCCGCAGACTTCCCCGACCCTGACGTCATCCGGGTGGGTGACACTTATTATATGGTGACGACCACCATGCATCACTTCCCCGGCGCCACCATCGTGAAGTCGAAAGACCTTGTGAACTGGGAATACTGCGCCAAACCACTGGCCCAGCTTGCCGCCACCGACCGCTACAACCTGCAGAACGGGCAGAATGCCTATGCCGCCGGCATGTGGGCATGCTCCATGAAATACCATAACGGGAAATTCTACCTGCTCATCAACGGCAACGACACAGGAGGATGGCTGCTCACTGCCACCGACCCGGAGGGAACTTGGGAGCAGAAACCCCTCTCGCGCATCTACTACGACCCCGGCATGCTGTTCGACAACGGCAAGGTGTATGTGGCATGCGGCATCGGCAACATCCAGATTTGCGAGCTCGACGAGGACTTCAACTACATCCAGGAGAAGAACGTCATCAGCGGCAAGGATGGTTTGGAAGGGTGCCATTTCTATAAAATCGGCGACTACTACTACATCTACGCCACCTATGGCGGATGGCCATCGGGACAGGCCGTCTTCCGCTCGAAAAACGTCTTCGGACCCTATGAGGAGAAGATGCTTGTGGAAAAAATCATCAATGGAAAGCCCAACACCGTGCACCAAGGCGCACTCTTCGACACACCCAATGGCGAGTGGTGGACCATCATGCAGGAAGACCTCGGCGCCTTGGGCCGCATGCCCAACCTGCAGCCGGTGAAGTGGCAGGACGGATGGCCCGTCGTGGCAGCCAATGGTGTCCCCTACGCCACCTACAACAAGCCCGCCGTGGGGGCGAGCTATCCACGCACCGGCATGCCCACCAACGACAATTTCCGCTCTTACCCCATCCGGCCGCAATGGGAGTGGAACCACAACCCCAACAACGGAGCATGGTCGCTCTTCGAGCGTCCGGGATGGCTCAGGCTCAAGACATCTGACAAAGCCAATGTCCTGACCCAAGCACGCAACATGCTCACCCAGCGCATCTTCGCCTTTGAGGACCGGGTGTCGGCAGGAACCGTGCGCATTGATGTGAGCCAACTCGGCGAGGGCGACCGCGCCGGCATCTGCATCCTCCAGGACCCCTATGGCATGATTGCCGCAGAAAAGAAGAACGGGCAATACCGACTGGTATGGCAGGAGGGTGGCTTGAAGGACGGAGAGCCGGCAGGCAAGAGAGCCGTCCAGGCAATGGACGAACTGCAGGACGGCATCATCTACCTACGCGCCACGGTGAACTACAAGACCAGCAAGACGCAGTTCTACTACTCCACAGACAACCAAACCTATTATAAATTAGGCAAGGAGACGACGCTTGGCTTCAACCTGTCCATTTTCGTGGGTGCACGCTTTGGCATCTTCTGCTACGCCACACAAGACGGCAGTGAAGGATTTGCGGATTTCGACTGGTTCTCCACGGAGGTGAACTACGACGAGAGCATGTTCTATCCAGAGCATTTCGAGGGCTTCAGCGAAGACATGCTCACCGCGGTAAGCCTGAAACTTGACGGGGTGGCCTCGGAAGTCATGGTGGGCAACAGCGGGCAGTTGCAGGTGGAGGCCGTTTACCGCGACGGACATACCGACAACGTGGCGGCACAGTGCCGTTTCGAGACGGATGCCAGCGATGTGATAGAAATCAAGAACGGACAAATCAGGGGCCTTGGAGAGGGCGTGGCAACTGTCAACGTGACTTATACCGACCCCATGGGCAACGAATTGACGGGAGCATTCACCGTGCGCTCCACGTTCTTCCCCTTCGGGGCTCAGTACATCAATACGTCGCTGTTTGCACAAGGCACTTACAACGAGACAACACGCACCTTCAAGCCCGGACAATGGGGACAGATGGGGTGGGAATATCCCAACGGAGCCAACATGTCGGGATACAAGTACCTTGTCATCAAACTGAAGCAGGCACAAACCTGCGGCGCACACCTCAACATCTTCACTTCGGGAAACATCTGGGGAGAATGCCACTCCACTCCCGACTTCGGGTCGAAAAAGCAAATCGTCGTCAACTTGAAGACCGCAAAATATACCTCTGACAACAAGAAAGGGCAGGCGCTCGACACCTCCAACATCCACATTGTGGACTTCTGGGGCAATGGCCAGGGCATCATCGTGGTGGAAGACATGTACCTTACCAACAACGATGACTATTCGCCCATGAGCACTGCCGTGAAGGATGTGATTGTCATGCACGACGAGCCACTGAGCGTCTATACGCTTTCAGGCCAACTCGTCCGGCGTTCCGCCACCCCGCAGCAAGCCACACAAGGCTTGGCACGAGGCATTTACATCATTGGCGGAAAGAAAATCGTTGTGGAGTAGCTGCTCCGCATGGTGGCCGGTTGGTCAGAAGCGAATGTCCACGCCGGCCATGCAGGTGGCGCGGGGCATGGGGTAGCCGAGGTTGATCTCATATTTCTGCGCCAGTAGGTTTTCACCGCGCACCCAGAGCGACAAGTTGTTGTTGAGGGCGTAGGTGGCGGCGATGTTGAGGAGACAGAAATTCTCCTTCTTCTCGTTGTCGCCCACCTCGGTGTATAGTCCGCTGAGGTATTGCAGTCCGGCGTTCACCGTCCATTTTTGATGGAAAAAGTCCGCTCCGAGGAAGCCCTTGTATTCAGGAGCCGCCACGACGGGGTTCTCCATGTGCAGGAAGGCATGGTTGGTGCTGAGCCTCCAGTGGTTGCCGATGCGGTATTGGGCTTCCGCCTCCACACCGTAGTTTTCTATCTCGCCGGTGTTGACGTTCTTTCGGTTGACCGTCTGTATCATATTGTCCCCCTTGATGTAAAAGAGGTTGACCCCATAGGTGAGCGCACCGGGACGGTGCCGCCACGACAGTTCGTAGTTCCACAGCCGTTCCGGCTCCAGTTCCTCGTTGGAGGGCGGGTAGAGGTACATCTCCCGCATGGTGGGATTGCGGAAGCCCTTGCTTGCCATGACCTTCACCTCTCCTGTCTCCATGGGTCGTGCCACGATGCCGGCCTGTGGCACCCACTCCGTTCCCGTGACGGAATGGTGGTCCACTCGCACGCCGGCATCGACGGTGAGCCATTGCAGCAAGTCCTGGCGGAAGTCCACGTATCCGGCCACCTCGTTGCGGTGGGAGTGTCCGCTCTGCTTGTTGGGGGTGTCGAGCACCTCTCCCGTCTGCTTCGACGTGTAGAAGGCACGGCCGTAGATGTGCTGGTAGTCGAGACCGGCCGTGAGGCGGTTGCCTTGGAAGAGTTGGAAACTCTGATACCATGACACGCCGGTGAGTGCGTCGCGTGAGCGGAAATAGCGTTGGGTGGGTTTCTGCGGGTCGGCTGTGCCGTCGTCAATCTTGTGCCTTCCGAAATTGGAGAAGACGCTCAGTGCGCCGCTGGTGCTGCCGTAGTGGTTCTCCAAGGCTGCCGACACCACGCCCCGGGTGATCCATTGGTTGGCCTCGAAGAGCGGGCTTTGCACCGACCCGGGGTAGGAGGCGTTGAAATGCGTGAGGTCGGCGTCCACGTATGCGTTCCAGTGCTGGGAGAAGTCGTAGCCTAATTTCAAATATCCCCCATATTGCTCGAAGCCCATGCGCGGGCGGTGGTTGTCGGTGCGGCCATACTGTGCCGCCACGGTGCTGCTGAATTTCCCGCTGCGCACCTGGTTGGAGGCCTCCGCCTGCACCGTGCCGTAGCTTCCTGCACCCACGCTGGCGTTGGTCCTCACGCCGTCGCCGTGCATGGAACGTGTGACGATGTTGAGCACGCCGCCCATGGCGTTGCTGCCATAAAGCACCGAGGCGGGTCCGCGGAGCACTTCCACGCGGTCGGCCATCAAGGTCTGGTAGCTGTCGGCGATGGGGTGTCCATAGACGCCGTTGTATTGGGGGTGGCCGTCGATGAGCACCATCAACTGCCCTGAGCCGCCGGTGATGCCGCGAAGGTTGATGCCGCCGGCGGCGCCTGTCGATACGCCGTAGCCCATCATGGAGCGGCTGGTGACCATCAAGCCGGGCACTTGCTGCATCGCTGTGGGAAGCACGCTCGCCTGATGTTGCTCCGTGAGTTGGTTGTGGTCGATTATCGTGACGGTCATCGGCAGGTGGCGCACGTCGGTGGCGTTGCGCGTTCCTGTCACCACTATTTCTTGCAATTGAAGCGAGTCCTTTTGTGCATGTACGCCCATGGCCACTGTGAAGGCCAGGAGGGAGCTTAGGATTTTTTTCATTGTCATATTTAGGTATGTTCGTTAATTCTCCAATGTCAATAGCTGACTTTTTGGCTTGTTTTGGATGCAAAAATACAAAATTGTGTTGACAAAAGAGGAAAAAAGGGAATAATATAGAGAATTTGTGTTACCTTTGTGCCGAAAACGAACAATCTAAACATGCGCACCAGGAAATATTCGATGGGCAACGGGTTGATCAAGTGCGGTGTCGTGCTGATGGACTTTGTCATCCTCAACGTCTTGATGTTCCTTTCACGGAAATTTCTCGACGAGGTGTACCCCCTCTATTTCAGCCGCGAGCCGCGCATCACTTTCATCATCTCCAACGTGTCGTTGGTCATTGCACATTTGGCCATAGGCACCGTCATCCATCGTCGGCGGACCACCATCGACGAGGTGCTGATGAATGTGACGAAGCTATGCTTGGTGCATGTCACCATCATGTTCTTCTGTCTGCGTCTTCTTGGCGGCAGGGGCAGTACGCGCATGTTCAAGTACATGGTCATCTTCCTCACGGCAGAGGTGCTGACGATTTTCGTTTTCCGACTATTAGAGAAATTGTTCATCAAGTATTTCCGCCAGGCTGGTCGCAACACCAGGAGCGTGCTGCTCGTAGGCAACGACCCGGCGTTGCTCATGTTGTACCGCAACCTCATCTCCGACTCCTCCACAGGCTACAAAATCAAGGGCTATTTCGCCAACGAGCGTATGGACAACTGTCCTCCTGAAATAGCATACCACGGCACCTTGGAGCTGTTGAACGAACGGATGTCGGAATGCTTGTCCAAAGCAGCCACGGAGGATGCCGCCCTCGATCTCACACAGACCGACGAGATGTTTTGTTGTCTCTCCCACGACGAGAACGAGCAAATCATGCGCATCATACGCTTCTGCGACAAAAACCTCATACATTTTTATTATGTGCCGAGGATGATGGGCAACTTCCTTCTCAACCTGCAGCCGGAGCAGTTGGGCGACACCATGGTGTTCACCAACCATCACGAGCCACTCTCCCAACCCTTCAACAGGTTTGTCAAACGTACCTTCGACGTGATGGTGAGCATCATCGTGTGCATCATCCTCCTGCCATTCTTGCCCATCATCGCATGCATCATCAAGTGGCAGAGTCCGGGGCCGCTCTTCTTCAAGCAGGAGCGGACGGGCATTAATGGCAAGACGTTCACTTGCATCAAGTTCCGTTCCATGCATGTCAACGCCGATGCCGACAAGGTGCAGGCCACCAAGGACGACCCCCGGAAATTCCCCTTCGGCAACTTCATCCGTCGCACCAACATCGACGAGTTCCCGCAGTTCTTCAACGTGCTGATGGGCGACATGAGCATCGTGGGCCCCAGGCCGCACATGCTCGCCCACACCGAGCAGTACGGGCAAATCATCGACAAGTACATGGTGCGGCATTTCTGCCTCCCCGGCATCACCGGTTGGGCTCAGGTGAGCGGCAGTCGAGGCGAAACAAAGGAGGTGTGGGAGATGGAGGAGCGTGTCCAGAAGGATATCTGGTACATTGAGAACTGGACGTTCTTGCTTGACATGAAGATCATCCTTCGCACCTTCGTGACGCTTTTCGTACCCGACAAGAAGGCCTATTGAGCAACACTGTTGTTCTATTCAATTACGTTTGGAGCGGCTATTGCGGCTTGAAAATCCCTCAACCTGCATCGTTCTAAAATATCTCCTTGTTCCGTTAAATAATATAAAATATTCCAAAAATACTTAAAAATTTTTTGGCGGTGGTGTGAAATCAAGCGTTTTGTTTGGGTATTTTCCAACATAGTTGTAATTTTGCATCGAATTGTGGACATAGCCTTTATAAACGGCTGTGAAATATGTTGTGCTAATGGCATTGGAGAATGAGTTCCATGCCGTCATCTCAAGCGAAAAAGGGTCACTTCACCAAGACGTCATGGAATATGGTTTTAACTTAAAAATATAGACAAACCCATCATAATGTTGAAGAAAATAACAAATTTAGCGTTCCTGCTTGCTTTTTCGACAAGCATGTTCGCTGCACCCATCGACAGGCAGGCTGCTTTGTTGAAAGCACAGTCGTTTGTTCAAGAAAAAGGTTTTGCCCTGAATTTGAATGAGAGCAGGATGCTCAAGGCCCCTTCCAATGGTGACTCGAGCGACCAGCCTTATTACATTTTCAATTCCTCCAACCAGCAAGGATTTGTCATCGTAGCCGGCGACGATTTGCTCAACCCCATCCTTGGCTATTCCGACAAGGGAAACATCGACCCCGACAACATCCCCGACGGCCTGCAGGCACTCCTCGACTGTTACGGTCAATTGGCAGAAGAACTTCGCCTCGGCGAAGCCAACGGCACAATGCGGCAGGTGGAGGACCCCGCAGGTATGAGAAAGGCCATGACCCTTACCAAAAATCCTGTGAAGCCTTTCCTGACCACCTATTACGGCCACTACGCTCCTTACTACAACTTCAACCCCACATACGATGGCAAGAAGCCGTCGGGCTGCGCTTGCTCCACCGTTGCAGTAGCAGAGGTGATGGGGCACTACAAATACCCTGTCAGGGTGCCCAAGGCCAGCGGTTACACCACAGAGACACTCGGTATTGAGTTGGAGGATTTGCCCGCCTACGACGTGGACTGGAGCAATGTGCTTCCCAACTATCTGGACTACGACTACGACCAGACGCAATGCGACGAGATTGCTCGCTTCTTCCGCCACTTGGGGCAGTCGTTGGTCACCGACTTCCAGGAGGACTCTGCCTCTCCTGCCAACTACGTCTATACGGTGCTCAGGAACTACGGCTACCGTTGCACAGCCATCCAGCAGTTTACCAGTGGCCTGCTTCCCAACTGGGAGGACGCCTTCTATGACGACCTCGTCCATGGACGGCCCATCATCGTTTCCGGAAGAAACATCTCCTCCACTGGTGCACGCCATGTCTTCATCTTCGACGGATACGACCAGGACGGCAATTTCCACGTGGACTGGGGTTGGAACGGAAATGCGCAGGGTTACTACAACTTCTCCCATCTGTGTCCATACAAGAACGTTTCATCGTTTTCTTATATGAGAGACATCTGGTTCGTTTACAATATCGAGCCTAAAACAAACGCACAGCAGCAGAGGTCGCTCTCCGAGCATGCCAATCTCGACTTGACGTCGCTCTCTCTCAGCAGTGGTAAAATCGTCACCAAGAGAGCCAACTACACTGGATATGCCGCCACTTTCATGCAAGGACTGGGCTTGGTGGACGAATACAACAAGATGGTGAAGGTGTTGGCATGGGACAGCGTCACCCTTAGCAAAAGCAGCGAGGTGTCCACCAAGACATGGACGGTGAGCGACCTGAGCGGAGTGAAGGATGGCACCTACAAGATTTTTGCCATCAGCATGCTTGCCGACGGCGACAGCATTTGGCACTTCGACAAGTCACGTAGCACCTATGGCCACGTAAAGGCCGTGGTGAAGGGTGGAGTCGGCACTTACTCACTTGTGCCCACCATCAAGTACAACTCCTTCACGCACGACGACACATACTCGTTCATCAGGGGAGCTGCCAGAACCTTCACACTCAACCTCACCAACAACACCATGGACTTGGTGAACAGAAGGCTCTATTTCTATGAAGACAGCATCACCAAAATGGAATATGCCAACGTCACGGTGCCGGCAGGAGCCACCATTGACTATGACTTCACCTACATACCACAGGAATCCGGCAACCACACATTGTGGCTGTGCAGCGACACCCTCCGTTCAAAGATACTCTACGAGGCAAAAGTCAACGTGACGTCATCGGTGAAATACACCCTCAAGGTTGACACCGTCATCATCGACAACTACGACACATCCAAGAAATACCTCTATGGAAACGAGTTGCGCATCAGGTTCAAGCTCACCAACACCGGTTCCGCCGACTACGACGACTATTTCCGTGTCCTGTTGAGGAAGAACAATTCCTGGTATGACACCGTGAAACCCCTCATACACCTGAAGAAGGGAAAGTCGCAATGGTTTGAGTTCGACAGCAAGGACCTGGCATACTATCACACCTTCGAGCTCTTCATTTTCTACAAGACCAGTAGCAATGGAGACCCCAACATCCTCACCACATACGCTTACAACCGAAACGTCACCCCAAGGCCGGGTGTGAGGATGTGGAAGACCGATGGGAAGATGTATGCAAAAGAAGCCAAGGCCAACAAACTTGTCATTCCCGAGGATGTGGTGGCCCTCGACCTCACCTCTCCCAACATCACCCAGCCATCAAGCATCGTGCCCAACAGCAACCCCAACACCCTGTATTATGTCAACTCTCCGTACCCTGTACTCGAGGGATACAACCAGGTGGTTGACGGGCAGGCAGACTCCATCAAGTTCACCGACGGCAAGCCATGCTACGTGCCCATGGACTTCAAGGCAGTAAACGCGCAATACACACGCACCTTCGACAAGGGCTTCATGGGCAAGCGCAACCAAAACAACTGGACCACCATCGTGTTGCCGTTCAACGTGGACAAGGTGTATAACACCGTGGACAGCATTCAGGTGAAATGGTGCCAGCCAGGGCAGGAGGATGGCAATTTCTGGCTGAGGGAGTTCTATGGAGAGGATGGCTTCTACGCCTATTTCACCGACGCCGAGGAGCAGATGAGGGCCAACGAGCCCTACATCATCACCGTTCCGGGCAGTTACAAAGGCCAGGAGATGCCTTTGGTGGGCAAACCGTTGGTCTTCAGCGGAGACGACACGCAAGTGCTGAGCAACAAGGTGGTGGCCGATGCTCGCAACTTTGACTTCCAAGGCTCATACATCGAGGCAGATACTTACGGCAAATTCATCTACTTCCTCGACGAGGAGGACCGTGGCAACAACTTTGTCTATACCGAAAGTGAAAGCAAGGTTCAGCCATTCAGGGCATATTTCACTTCCATGGTGAAGCCGGTGGACAACAGCAAGCTCTATCTGGCATCCTATGTCAAGAAGAACACCACTCCGACCGCCATCGAGCAGGTGGAGGACCAGATGGCCGGTCAAATGCAGCGCAGTACGCTGAAAGGCGTCTATACCATCATGGGCCGCAAGGTGGCCGCCAGCACCGACGCCTCCGTTGGCGAAATCCTCAACTCCCTGCCCAAGGGCGTGTACATCATCAACGGAAAGAAGTATATGAAATAAGGAGTTTCCTCATAAACAAAGGGGATGGGCTGCACTGCCCATCCCCTTTGTGATTCTATGTGCTTTACCTTTCTGCTATCAGCCGCTCCACACCTCGACGGATGGAACCAAGGCCGAAGAGTTCAGGTTTCACCTCCGACAAGGGAAGCCAGAAACAATCCGCAGCGTCGTCGCCCGCTTGCAGGGCTGACGCATCGGCCACCTCGCATCGGAAAAACATGTCGAGCGTGGGGATGGTGAAGCCGGAGAAGAAGTATTCGTTGGGCAGGCTGAAGAGATACTCCGACGAGACCACCTTCAGGCCTGTTTCCTCCAACACCTCGCGGCATAAGCCCTCTTCCACCGTCTCGCAGAAGTCGGCGAAGCCGCCGGGGAGGTCGAGCGTGCCTTTGCCCGGCTCGCGCCCCCTTCGCTCCACCAGCAGGCGGCCTTGGCCATCGACGATGACGGCCACGCAGGCCGAGCTGGGGTTGAGGTAATAGACAAAGGAGCAGTCGGCGCAGCGACGGCTCTTCTCATCGTTGTCCATGAACCGCCCGCTGCCGCATGCCGGGCAAAAGGCGAACTTGCTTAAGGGATGTGCCATGTCGTGACTGTTGTGCCGACTACCAGTTGTCCGTGCGGAAGGGGAACAGTGGCAGTCCCGCGCCGTTCTTCAGGTTGCCCAATTTGAAATTGCGGAAGCAGTAGCGCACAGCTACCGGATGCGTCACTTCGGGGCTGCTCAGTTTGATGGTCTCGTCCCATTCGCCTCCCCCCGGTTGCCAGAAATGTTCCGCCTTTGCCGGATGGAACACGTGGTCGTCGCCGGCAAGTTCGAAGCCCTCGATGTCTGTGAAGCGGCTGATGCTGCCGTAATCGTCGGCAAGGTGGATGTGCACCACGCTGCCGTCGATTTTCATATCCTTGAACGACGGGCTCTTGCACCACACGTCACTCATGCCGTAGGTCTGGTTGAGGGCCAGGAAGGCCAGTCGGCGACCCACCGGGCGTTTTTGTGCAGGGTGTATCTGCGTCGTCTCGTATGGATAAGCCAAGTCGTTGGTGCACACCAAGCCGCAGTTGGGGATTTTCTTTGAAGCCAAGTATTGCTGCTCGCGCAGGCGGGCGCCGGCCTCTCCGTTCACATCATCGTAATGATAGGGGGCTATCTCCACGAAGTAGAATGGGATTTCTCCCAGGCCGAACTGTCCTCTCCACTGTTCCACGAGGAGTTGCAGGCGCTCCGAGTATTGGTTGCCCGGGTCGCCCACGTTGGAGCACCCCTGGTAGTAGATGATGCCTTTGACGGTGTAGTTGAGGATGGGGTTGAAGGTGCCGTTGCCCCACACCAGTTGGCGGTGGTAGTCCCATGAGTGGCCGTTGACGATGCCCATCGTGTCGAGCGGCTCCTTGGTGTATTTAGCAAGGTTTTCACGGGTGAGCCAGCTCTCCACGCGTGTGCCGCCCTTGTTGGCTATCACCAAGCCCACCGGCACGTCGAGTGCCTTGGTGAGCGCCTGTGCGAAGAAATAGCCGGTGGCCGAGGCTTCTCCCACTGTGCTTGGCCCCGTCACGCGCCACTCACAGTTGGCATCGTCCAAGGGTGTCATGCTCATCACGCTGGGCACTTTCACATAGTGGATGGCGGCGTAGTCGCGTGCCTCCAGCACCGCGTCGTTGTAACCCTCCACGGGGCAGTTGCCAAAGCCCCGCACCGGCATCTCCATGTTGCTCTGCCCGGCACACACCCACACCTCGCCGGAAAGCACGCCGTGAATGGTGAGTGGCTCGCCGTCGTCGAAAGTCACCGACAGCGGTGTGTAGCTTGCCTTCGGTGTGTCCACCTTCACCAACCACCTGCCATCCTTTGAAGCACGGGCGGTGTATGTTTTCGCATTCCATGACACGGTGACGGAAACCGTCTTTCCTGGTGCGGCCCATCCCCACAGACGGGCCTCAGTGTTCTGTTGAAGCACCATGTTGTCGCCAATGAGGTGGGGAAGGCGTACCTTGGCTTGGCTGCAGACGGTCAGCAAGGCCGCAACAGCAAGTAAAATTGTTCTCTTTTTCATTTTCTATGATTGGTTGATAGGGTTATATTTCATAAAATCGATGCAATATTACAAAAAAATCATTATCTTTGCAAAAAAATTGAGGGATAATCGGCGGGGTGGGGGCTTTTTCACTTTGGAAAGCAAGCCTCGCACAACCCGCAAAACAAAGCAAGATAAGGACATGATAAGAAAAATTCTCTTGATGGCGGCCTTCATGGCCGTTGCGGGCACATTGGCTGCCCAGAAAGTGCAAGTCATCAACTTGTGGCCCAAGGGTGCCCCCAATAAAAACGGTGTCGAAAAGGACACGGCAAAGGTGTGGGCATACTTGCCCTCTGACAAGAAAGCAACAGGGAGGGCCATTGTCATTTGCCCTGGAGGAGGGTACTCCGGCCTTGCCATGGACCATGAGGGGCATGAGTGGGCTAAATTTTTCCAGAACATGGGCATTGCCGCTTACGTGCTGAAGTACCGCATGCCCCATGGCAATCCAGAGGTTCCCATCGCCGACGCGCAGGAAGCCATCAGGATGGTACGTAGAAATGCCATGCAGTGGCATATCAAGTCCAACGAGGTGGGCATCATGGGTTCCTCTGCCGGAGGGCACCTGGCGTCCATCGTGGCAACATTGGCCGAGCGCAACGCCAAGCCAAGCTTCCAGATACTCTTCTACCCCGTCATCACCATGATGCAGGGGTATTGCCACCAGGGCTCCCACGACAATTTCTTGGGAAAGGGCAACCAGAAACGCAAGGAGAAGAACTACAGCAGCGACTTGCAGGTGACACGAACCACGCCACGTGCATGGATTGCGCTGAGCGATGACGACGACGTGGTGGAGCCGGCCAACGGCACCAACTACTACTTGGAGCTCTACCGCCACGACGTGCCAGCCTCGCTGCACGTCTATCCTGACGGAGGACATGGGTGGGGGAGCCGCCTCAGCTTCAAATACCACATCGAGATGATCATGGAGCTAAAGGCATGGCTCGACAGCTTCTAGATATTCTGGGGTTTCTAGAAATCCTAGATTATCCTAGGATATCCTAGGACTTCCTAGGACTTCCTAGGACTCCCTAGGACTCCCTAGGACTTCCTATTACTCCATAAATAAAAAAATATCCACCATGAAAGCCCAAAAATTATTGCTGATGGCCACCCTCCTCTTGGCCTTCGCCGCCACTGCGACGGCACAGCAAAAAGAGACCTTCGCCATTGGCGAGAAGACTTTTCTGCTCAACGGCAAACCCTTTGTTGTCAAGGCGGCCGAGGTGCACTACCCACGCATACCACAACCCTACTGGGAGCACCGCATCAAGATGTGCAAGGCTTTGGGGATGAACACCCTCTGCCTCTATGTCTTTTGGAACATACACGAGCAGCAGGAGGGAGTCTTCGACTTCACCGGCAACAACGACGTGGCAGCATTCTGCCGGTTGGCTCAGAAGAACGGCATGTATGTCATCGTCCGCCCCGGGCCTTACGTCTGCGCCGAGTGGGAGATGGGCGGTCTGCCATGGTGGCTGTTGAAGAAGAAGGACATACGGCTGCGCGAGCAAGACCCCTATTTCATGGAACGTGTGCGCATCTTCGAGCAGAAGGTGGGAGAACAGCTCGCACCACTCACCATCAACAATGGGGGCCCCATCATCATGATACAGGTGGAGAACGAATATGGCTCATACGGGGAAGACAAACCATACGTCAGCGAGATACGCGACTGCCTGAGGTCCATCTACGGCTCCGACGTCACGCTCTTCCAGTGTGACTGGTCGTCGAATTTCGAGAAAAACGGCCTCGACGACCTCGTGTGGACCATGAATTTCGGCACCGGTGCCAACATCGACCAGCAGTTCTGCGCCGAAGATGTGCTCCGAGTTCTGGAGCGGATGGTTTGACAAATGGGGTGCCCGTCATGAGACACGTCCGGCAAAGGACATGGTGGAAGGCATGGATGAGATGCTGTCCAAAGGCATATCCTTCTCATTGTACATGACACACGGAGGCACCTCGTTCGGCCACTGGGCGGGAGCCAACAGTCCCGGTTTCGCACCCGATGTCACCTCCTACGATTACGACGCACCCATCAACGAATGGGGGCTTGCCACGCCCAAGTTCTGGGAACTCAGGAAGATGATGGAGAAGTACAATGACGGCAAGAAGATGCCCGCCGTGCCCAAGGCACCTATGGGCATCATCACCGTGCCAAAGTTTGAGTTGAATGAGTTCTCCTCGATGCTCAACGGCGAGGATCCCGACCTGAAGATTCCTGTGCGCAAAGGAAGCGGCATCATGACATTTGAGGAGATGGACTTGGGCTGGGGCTCGATGCTCTATATGACCCAATTGCCTGAAATCCCCGCGCAGAGCGTGCTGACGGCCGACTTCCACGACTTTGCTCAAATATTCATCAACGGCAAGTACATCGGCAAGGTGGACCGTGTGAAGAATGAGAAGAGCCTTACCCTCCCACCCGTGAAGAAGGGCGACGAACTCGAAATCCTCGTGGAAGCGATGGGGCGCATCAACTTCGGGCGTGCCATCAAGGACTTCAAGGGCATTGTGGGCGATGTGACCATCACGGCGGAGGTTGACCACATGGAAACCACCTGGAAACCGTTGGGATGGAGCCAATATGCCATGAGCGACGACTACCGCAAGGCCGTGAACGCCTTCAAGTTCAACAATGACTTGACCAAGCCCGACACGGGTGTGCGTCTCGGACTTCCTGTGATGTGGAACAAGGACGGCCTCGACCTGGTGAGCAAGCGCGGTTACTACCGTGGCTATTTCAATTTAAATAAGGTGGGCGACACCTTCCTCAACTTCGAGACCTGGGGCAAGGGACAAGTGTGGGTGAATGGCCACGCCATGGGCCGCATTTGGTCCATCGGGCCGCAACAGACCCTCTACGTGCCTGGCTGCTGGTTGAAGAAAGGCAAGAACGAGGTCATTGTCCTCGATGTTGTCGGCCCCAAGGAGGCCGTCGTGTGGGGGCAGGCAGAGCCAGAGCTCAACAAGCTCCAGTTGGAGAAGAGCAACAAGCACAACAACATTGGCGACAAGCCCGACCTCAACTCCGCCACGCCGGTGGCCACAGGAGCCTTCGCACCCGGCAACGGTTGGCAGACCGTCAAGTTTGGCGCACCGTGCAAAGGTCGCTTCCTCGCCATCGAATGCCTCTCCACGCAAAAGGCGAACGACCGGGTGGCCATCGCAGAGCTATACCTCCAAGGCTCCGACGGCAAGCGCATCTCACGCGAGCCGTGGACAACGAAATACGCCGACTCGGAGGAGGACAATGGCAACCACACCGGCGACAAGGTCTATGACCTGCAAGAGTCCACCTACTGGATGACGGAGAAGGGAGCAGCCACGCCACACCTCCTCGTCATTGACCTCGGGTCGGAGCAGACGGTCACCGCTATTGAATATCTCCCACGTGCAGAGCAAGGGGCGCCCGCCAGCATCAAGGACTACAAAGTGTATATATATTAAAGGCTATCAGAGGGATTTATAGTGGCTATAGTGACTATAGCATCTATAGTGCCTATAGCCACTATCCCCTATAAAAGCGATGCGCAAAAACTATTTGCAGCGTCTCATCGACGAGGGCGAGCACCAGCGCCAGGACTTCAAATACAAGGTGGCCGATGCCGCCAAACTCGCCAAGTCGGTGTCGGCTTTCGCCAACACCGACGGTGGCCGCCTGCTCGTTGGAGTGCGTGATGACGGACACCTCTCCGGTGTCAGGTCGGAGGAAGAGACCTATATGCTGCAGAGGGCGGCGAGCGACTACTGCCGTCCTGCGGCCGACATCGCCTTCGAGACCTTTGTGGCAGAGGGGCGCACCATCGTCGTGGCCACCGTCCCGGAGGCTGGACGCAAGCCCGTGCGCGCCCTGTGTGACGACGGGCGGTGGAGGGCCTACATCCGGGTGGCTGACGAGAACATCGTCGCCTCGCCGGTTCACCTGCGCCTCTGGCGCGACGAACAAGCGACCGGAGGCTTGCTCATCAGCATCGGCGACGAGGAGCGGCAGGTGATGCATGCCCTCGGCGAGCCACCGGGGCTCACGCTCAAGCAGGTGGTGAAAACCTCTGGAGTGAGTTATCATCGCACCGTGGCCATCCTCGCCCGTCTCGTGAGGTTCGGGCTGGCCTGTTGCCAACTTAGCGAACACCAGTTTTCCTTTTACAATGAACATTGAGGTTCACCCTTCACAACCAACATGAAAGACTTTTTCAACATCATGACAAAAGACAAGGGGTGCGCACTGCTCACCGCCTTCTTGATGACTCTCGCAGTCATTGCCTTGCCCGTTGCCGCTATGGCACAAGCCCCGGGGGCTGAAGGTGGCGGGGTGGAAGCTTCCGACACGGAGAAAGAGGCGTTGCTGCCCGACAGCAGCAACTTGGCAGTCGTCAGCCTTCTTATCGCTTCACCCGGGACAGAAGGATTCTACGCCTTGGGGCACAGTGCACTAAGGCTTAAAAGTCCCGTTCACGGCCTCGACCTGTGCTTTTCCTACAACACCGCCGAGGAGCCGGGGCCGCTCTTCAACGTCCTGCTCCTCGCAGGAGTGATGAGGGCGGCATACGAGGCGGTGCCTTACCACATATACATGGACCGCTACAAGGGCGAGCATCGCGGAGTGACAGAATATCCCCTCAACCTCACCCTCCACGAGAAGCAGGAATTATGGCGCCTCATGGACCAGCAGAAGCACAAAGGCCCCACCATGCCTTTCGACTTCATGTTCAACAACTGCACTTCCACGCTCTTCAGATGCGTCAGCACCATCATGGAGCGTGAGGACTTTGAATTTCCGCAGGTGGAGCCGCTCACACTCTCCACGAGGGAGTGTTTCGCCAGCATCTACCGCGACACGCCGTGGCTCGAATTCATGGGGATGACCTTCCTCACCGCATACGCCCACGAAAAGTTGCCCATCGATGTCATGATATGCCCCGAACTGTGGGGAAGGCTTCTTCCACAAACCGACATCGTGGGAATCGACGGAAGTCGGAGACCTGCATTGCAAGGAGAACCAAGGCAGTTGCTTGTGCAGCAGTTGCAGGTGCCGCCCCTGCCTTGGACGCCTACAAGGGTTTTCGCCATCCTGTTTGTCATCACCCTCCTGTTGACAGCGGCTCAGTGGTGGCTCCATTGGCGGCGGTTGCCACATGCGCTCGATGCCTGCCTCTTCACCCTCCATGCCATTGTGTCGGCCTATCTCCTCTACGCCTCCTGCACGAGGATGTTCGGCACTTTCGCCAACTGGCTGCTCATCGTGTTCAATCTCCTGCCGCTCGTTCTGTGGCTGGTAGGGCGGAGGAAAGCCTGGCATCGGAAACTGTGGCTGCCATACGCCGCCGTCATCCTCGTCATGATGATTTTCCTTCCGTTATACACCGGAAATCCCGAACTGCCCCACCAGTTCATCTTTGCCACACTCCTCACGCGATGCCTCAGCAAGCATTTCGAAGGAAAAGCCACCGGAAAGCCATGACCAACAAGCAAAACGATGCGACGTTGCCGTCACGGCGCCTGCCCTCCGTGGAGCGTCCGTGGCTCCGCTATCACAGCCGCGAAGACATTGAAGCACCCATCCCAGAAAGCACCATTTACCAATTTTTGGTGGAGAACAACCAAGAGCACCCGGACGACATCGCCTTGCTGTGCCTTGACGCTGCCATCACCTACGGGCAACTGCTCGACCGCATCGACCGCTGTGCCAAGGGACTGAGGGCGGTCGGCGTGCGGCGTGATGACATCGTCACCGTGGCCATGCCGTGTCTGCCGGAGGCCGTCGTGGCCTTCTACGCCATCAACCGCTTGGGAGCCGTGGCCAACATGATCCATCCCCTGATGAGTGCGGAGGAAACCTGCAGGCAGCTGTGTGAGGTGGGAAGCAAGGTGCTGCTCATGTTCGGCGGGACCTACCACCTTGTGGCGACACACCTGCACACCACCACGGTGGAGACGGCTGTCGTGACGTCGGTAGGCAGCAGTGAGACAACTGTTTCAACAGTCCCTGGAGGCCCGGAGGTGCTCGCATGGGAGGACATGGAGCGGCTCGGACAGGACATGCAGCTCTCTGCGCCCGACCGTGCCACCGGCGACCACGCACTCATCTCGCACACCGGGGGTACCACTGGTGAGCAAAAAGGGGTGGTATGCACCAACCTCAACATCCAGGCCGAAATCTTCCAAGGGCTGGCTGGCATCGACTACCAGCGGCAGGAGTGCATCATGGCCACATTGCCGCCACACATCAACTACAGCCTTGTGAGCACCATTTTGCGCCACCTCTCACACGGTCTGAAGGTGGTGCTGATACCACGCTACCAGCCCGAGAAATTTGTGGAATACGTCACCACATACCACGTCAACCACATCCTCACCATACCGGCTTACTGGAAGGCCATCCTCCACATTCCCGGCATCGAGCAAGCCGACCTCTCCTCGCTCAAGTTCCTTGCCTCAGGCGGCGAGCACATCGACCTCCATTCTGAGGAGGCGGTGAACAACTTGCTGAAGAGTTGCGGGGCAAAGGGAGGCCTGATCAAGGGCACGGGGATGACAGAGATGACATGTGCCACCACCTATTCGCTACCATGGCGCAACCCGCCCGGCAGCGTGGGAAGTCCGTTGGTGAAAACCAATTGCAAGGTGGTGAACGTTGACAGCGGTGAAGAACTCACTTACGGCGAAGAGGGGGAGGTGTGTTTCTCCGGCCCCACCCTCATGGCTGGATATTACAACAATCCGGAGGCCACACGACAGGTGGTGCGCACCGATGACGCCGGCACTCCGTGGCTCCACACCGGCGACTTGGGATACATCACCGAAGACGGAATGCTCTTCATCACCGGGAGGATGAAGCGCATGCTGCTCACACGCGACAACAACGGCGTGGTGTCAAAAATTTTCCCCGACCGTGTGGAAGAGGTGCTCATGGCCATCCCCGGTGTGGAGGCCTGTTGCGTGGTGGGTGTGCCGAACGAGCGGCGGATCACCGTTGCAGTGGCATTCGTGCAGCCCGACGAGGGAGGCGGGAAGGATGGTCGGTTGAAAGACCGCATCTTTGAGGCATGCAGCATGCAGCTGCCACCCTATATGATGCCTGAGCAAGTGACTTTCATCGCAGAAATGCCAAGGACGGAAAGAGGAAAAACCGACTACCGTGCACTCGAAAGGAAGGCAATGGAGGCGCTGTTAACGAACACAATTTCTTGATTTATGTCAAGAATCGGGAGTTTGGGGTGAAAAATAAGAAAAAAAACTTGCAAGGAAAGCCGAGATACCTTACCTTTGCAACGTGTTTTTCATAGTATTAGATTTAAGGTTAACAAAGGTTGGAGTACAGCGGTACTCCTTTTTTTGTGCCCGTATGTTTGGCGTTTCCCATCGATACAATGAAAAATGACAATCACACTACCTTTGTTGCGTAGTATTGGAAATCGTTGTAAAGGGTGATGAGGAACTTTTCGTTGTCAGCGGTCACCGGCAGGCTTAGAATGTTGGAGAGTTTCCAAGAGAGACGTGCCATGTAGGTGTCGCGACGAAGATTGTGCTCCATGTTAAGCACCTTCTCTATGGTGGCGACCTGGCGCATGGTCAGCGTGTTGGCCTCGGGGTAGGTGGGTTGGTAGTTGTGCGAGACGTAATAGAGCGATTTCAAAATCTCCGGCTCCTTGCTTTTCGAGCGTCTCACCACGGCGGTGCCGGCGCCGAGGTCGCCGATGCGCTGGCTGTTTTTCGTGAAGATGATGAATGCCAGGCCGAGGAACATGTCGATGGGCAGCGTCAACCAGCGTATGAAGAAGGCGCTGAGAGAAGGTTTCGTTCCATCGAGACACACCACCCGTATGCCGGCGGCCATCTTCCCCACCGACTGGCCGTTGTTGAGCGTTTCCATGAAAAAGGGGTAGAGCGCTTCCAGAAGGAGGATGGCAATGGCGAAGACTTTCATCACGTCAGAGGAGACAACGTCGGAGAGCGTATTTGTCATAGCGGCGAGGATGACGGTGGTGATGGAGATGATAAAGCCGTCAATCACCCAGGCCATCAACCGCTGGAACACGGTGGCGGCCGTCTGTTGGATGCGTACGTATTGACCCGTAATAATGCTCGTCTGTGCCATAAAAAACTCCAAATTTTTTGCAAATGTAGGGAATTGTTTTTATTTTTGCAAAATATTTCACGAAAAGTTGGTTCATGAATGAAAGAAGCGGTTTTCATCCGTCGAAACATTGACAAGTGGAGGAAGATGGAGAACATGGTGGGCGACGAACTGTTCACCACGCCCGATGAGATGGCTGATGCCTACAATGACATCACGTCCGACTTGGCGTTTGCCAGGACGCAATATCCGGAGTCGCCCGTCACCTCATACCTCAACGACATCGCCTTGGGTCTTCACCGCGACCTCTATCAGCACAAGCACACCACGTGGGCGCAGGTGAAGCACTTCTGGACACACGAGATACCCTTGGCCGTCTATCACGCCCGCGGGCCACTGCTGCTGTCTTTGGCCATCTTCTTGCTGTCGGTGTTGGTTGGCGTTGTCTCCACCTTGGGCGACCATGAGTTCCCACGTCTCATACTCGGCGACTATTACGTGAACATGACCTTGGAAAACATTGAGTCCGGGGAGCCCATGGCCGTCTATGCACAGGGCACGCAGCTTGGAAGTTTCCTTGACATCACGCTCAACAACGTCTTCGTCTCCTTCCGTACATACGCCATGGGGCTTTGCACCAGTTTCGGCACCGGGTACATCCTGTTGCACAATGGCGTGATGTTCGGAGCCTTTGTCATGTTCTTCATGCTAAGGGGACTTTTCGTGCCCTGCTTCTTGGCCGTGATGCTCCATGGCACACTCGAGCTGTCGGCCATCGTCATCGCCGGTGGAGCGGGCATCATGCTCGGCAACGGATGGCTCTTCCCCGGCACATACAGCCGGATGGAGGCTTTCGTCATGGGGGCGAGGAGGAGCGTGAAGGTGCTTGTCTCAACAGTGCCGATGTTCATCGTGGCCGGCTTCATCGAGGGCTTCTTCACACGCTTCACACACGTGGGCGACGTGCTGCGGCTCTCTGTCATCCTGCTCTCGTTCGCCTTCGTGATGTTTTACTATGTCTTTTTGCCCATCAAGCGGCACAAGGAGGAAAAAGCCCATGAAGATACACTTGTATGAGCACCGCTCCATGCTGGAGTGCTTGGAGGCCACGATGGACTTCCTGCGCGCCAATCGTCGCGTATGGTGGCACACGGCATTGCTGCTCTTCCTCCCCGTGGCGTTGGTGATGGCCATCGTGGTCTTCAGCACCATGGACGACGACCGCTCACACCATGATTTGTTCTTTTGGTTTGAAAATTTGGTGGAGAACTTCGACAGGCATGCCGTGCTGTTCGCCGTGACGATATTTGCGGGGGTGTGGATGGTGTTCACACAGGTCTATGCCTTGCTCTTGGCCAACGAAGCATCGGCGGATGGAGCGGACAAACTCACCCTCAAGCAGATGAGGCCTTGGCTGTGGAAGATGGCTCGTCGCTCGTGGAGCATGCCAATGGTGCTTTTCTTCATGATGTTGGTGGTATTCGGCTTTCAGAGCGTAGGGTTGGCACTACTCATAGGAATTTTCAGCGTGCCGATGGCCATGTTTCCCTCGCTTAGGCTGATGGAAGGAAAAGGGTGGAGGAACTCTTTGGAAAGGACGGTGAAGATGGGCTTCTCGGTATGGTTTCCCCTGGCGTTCAACATCGCCCTTGTCTCCATGCTCGGGCTGTATGTCATCGTGGCGCTTTGGCTTCCCACCGGGCTGCTCTCCCTGCTGCAGGAGACTTTCTCCTACCAGCGGGTCAGCGAGTTCGAGGAACTTTTCATTTACGCCTTGGGCTTCGTCTTCACCACGGCGGCTTTCTTCGGTTTCCACATCGTTGCCTCCATGGTGGTGACGGTGTGCGCCTACGAGTATGGCAGTGTTTCAGAACGGATGTACGCCACCTCCCTTGAGGAGGAGGTGTCTCATTTTGAAGAATTGTAGGAGGAGAAGCGGATGAAGCAATTGGCAATAGTGATGAACAACGACTCGTTGGCGGCAGTCCTTGCCCAGGGGCATGACTACAAACGGTCGCTTGCCGGCGATGAGTTGGATGAAGATGGCAACGTGGTGAACGCCGTGGACAGGGTGGTCACCAATTCCACCAACGAGTTTATGGATGCCATCAGTGATTTCTTCCAGTCGCTGCCATGGGTGGTGTATGTGGTGCTCGCCATCGTGGCGGCAGCCTTTCTGGCATACCTGCTCTATCGAAGGGGGGTGTTGGGATGGGGCTTCTCAGAGCAGAAGGTTGTGGCCGAAGATGCCGATGACATTTATGAGATAGACATACCGGGTGAGACGGATGCCGCCTTGCGCGCTGGCGACCATGCCGCCTTGGTGCGCCTCACCTACCTCTCCACGCTGCGCCGCCTCGACGAGGCAGGGCGCATCGAATGGCGCATCCACAAGACACCCACGCAGTTTGCAAGGGAGGTGCGCATGAAACCTTTCAACGATATGACCCGGCACTTCCTCAGGGTGCGCTATGGGAAATTTCCCGCCAGCCGTGAGTTGTATGAGCAGATGCTCGGGTGGCAGGAGCAAGTGATGAAAGGAGGTGCCTCATGAACAACAAGTGGTCGGTGCTGCTGCTGGTTGCCTTGGCGGCAGCTTTCGCACTCTATTTCCTTACGAAGGAGCGGCAATTCGTGTGGGACGATGACACCATTTTCCTGCACGAAGACGATGAGCCTTTCGGATGCCAACTTTTCGACAAGATGGCGGAGGCCACCTTGCCTAATGGGTACAGTCTCTTCGACGGAGACTTGGACAGCCTTCTTGAAAAGGGGAAGGAGCGATGTGCGCTGCTCATTTTCACCCATTCCTCGCTGCCACATTATTTTCTCAACGATTTGGTGGCATTCACCAAAAAAGGCAACAAGGTGATGCTCGTCACCGACGACCAAGACGCCGGCGATGAGGATGAAGACTGGGATTTTGACTTTTCTACTCTCTATGACTCTTATTTCAGTAAGAACAAACTAAAGGATGCTCTCATGGGCTATGGTTCGCTCGCCAAGGTGTGGATGACGGCGGGTGAACGTGGCGACACGCTGCTCATACCGGAGACTTTGTTCAGAGCACACTTGGGGAGTGTCATACCCGCTGGCGCCGTCGTCACCTCGTATAGGATGATGAATGAATGGGTGAGAGAATATGAAGAGACGGAGGATGTGGATAGCGTGTATTACTACGAGGATGGCTACTATGCAGATGTTGAGAGAGGCTTGTCGTTCTACGTGAAGGAAGGCAAGGGAAGGATTTACGTTGTGACCAATACGCTGCTTTTCACCAATTACGGCGTCCTCGACCGTGATATCTCACGCTACATAGGGTATCACTTGGGGATGGTGGCCGACCTGCCCGTCTTCCGCGTGACCCACCAGTCGCTGAGGCAATCCAGGAAAGGCGATGATGATTACTGGGATGAAATGAGCAACCGTTCGCCCCTCGACCATCTCCTCAGCTACCGGCCGCTCCGGTGGGCTTTCTACACGCTCCTCTTGGCGGCGGTCCTCTTCATGGTCTTCACAGCCAGGCGCCGGCAGCGGGTGATGCCCATCGTGGAAAGGCCGGCAAACAGAAACTTGGAGTTCGTGAGGCTCC
>CADBBP010000036.1 GCA_902792855.1 uncultured Prevotellaceae bacterium | reverse complement strand
CCTCTTCCTGTTTGGAGGCCCAGAACGCCCTCTCACCTATACTCTTCAGCCGATTTCCCCAGCACACCTTGAATGGAGCATTCATGAAAGCGATGTCACCAATGGCCTCAACTTCGTCAGGGAGGACAAGACAAGCCCCGACGACCTGTTCCCATTCGGTCCGTTCATTGAAAGAAAAAGCCCCATCAGCGATGGCGGTGACAGCATAGGCCACACTATCCTCCACAATTTCACCCGGCAGTTGCAGCGATGAGAACACCCCCTTATATCCTGTTACAGCCACCGTGTGCTTCTCCTCGTCGGTGACCTCAAAACTAACGACCACATTGATGCTGTCGCCTTGTCCTTCCTGTAGCGGAGGTGTAACAAAAGTTCGGATGAAACTTTGTCCGCAAACGTGATTGGTCGTCATCAAAATGACGAGCCACAAAGAAAGGAACCCAAGTTTTCTCATATCACGTTCAAGCAGGTCGTTTAAAATACTAACAAAAAATCCTTCAGAGGTATAGGATGACGAAAACTGTCTCCCAAATATATTCAGAATCGAGGGTTCAAATTTACAACAAAAAGTTGATTGTTTTCAAAAATGACGTTTTTTCTTACTTTTTTTAACTTTATTTAATTGAGAATGTAACTACTCCGTCATCTTTCATTTTCATAAAGCCAAGAGGCCGCGCCACACCAAGACCGCGAAGCGGTCTCCGCTCAATAACCCGGGGTACGAGCGAGGCGAGCACCCTGGGATGACAGGCGGGGGGTGACTACGACCCTGGAGGGGTCGCCCAAACTTCGCATTGGGGCACTCTTTAAGAGCGCCATCTCAAATATGCATTCCTTATCCGTGGGTGCTCGCTACGCTCGTACCCACGGTTACTGTTCGGTGACGCTTTTAGCGTCAGAAGGAGCGAACAATCAAGTTGTAGTATCACCATTCTAAAGAGCAGAGAGTATATAGAATAAAGACTGAGTTGCATTGAGAATGGGATGCAAATGTTCTACCACCGTTATGTGAAATGGTGGTGACCGATGTGAGGGCTATTGATATGTGTGTAGCTTTGACGAATGGCTTGTTTAGAACAGAGCAAAACCTAAAATGGCGAAGATGAGAACCAACCCCCATATTATCAAACCGATGATGGCGAGTACTCCCCAGAATCTCACGGCTGAATTAAAATTGGCGAGTGCTTGTTCATAATTAGTTTGGTTGTCAGTCATAATGGCAGTTTTCATCTTGTTGGAATAGTTGAGCAACTTGATTAGAGGATAGATATAAATGATTCCAATGATGATATATATCAAACCTGTAAAAGCACCTATTACAGCATTGTCTGCACCAAGTTCAGAAGCAATTAAGCCACCAAATGACATGGCCGCGATTCCTACGATAATAAGGAAAGCACATCCTATGATGCCCAAAATAGTCAAAAATTTAACCCATTTTGAAATGGATCTCAACGTGATTTTCGCTCTATTGTTCACCACGATGAATTCATTTTCACGGTAGTCACCTACCATAGTGCGCTCTGGTTGGTCGTAGCCGAATCCCGACTGGTTGAAATTATCCATAATTATAATAAATGTGCACCATCTTGTTGATAATATGTTGATAAATCACTGAATAACAATAAGTTGTTCCATACTTTTCCAAATTAGAAATTTCACTAAACCTTGGTGGTGCATTTCAAAGTAAATAAAACTCCAACTGGCATGGCAAAGTTAATAAAAAATTTGATATAACTATCAATGACGGGAAAAAATTGTGTCAATGGATTCCAAAATATGCTCCAAACGTTTTTTATCTTTAAGCGGTTCTCTCATAAATCAGCACTTTATCACGTTCAACATTTTCTCGAGCAAAGTCAGCCAAAGAAGCTTCTGTTACTAAATCCACCTGACGGTCGAGTATTTTTTCCAAATCGTTCCACATACCGTAAAATTTCAATCCGATAGGCTTCGAATCATCAAGAACAACAAGCAGGTCCACATCGCTTGCTGGAGTATCCTCGCCGCGAGCAAACGAACCAAAGAGCCATACCTTCAAGACTGGCTGCGTCTTGAAATAGTTAGCCAAAGTTTCTCGCATTATATTGGAACTCATTATTGCTTTGGTTTTAAATTCGGTACAAATATACAATATTAATTGCAAAAAACATCTTTGTTCTCTTTCTTTTTCTATTTTTTTCTCCAAAGCCCTTCGATTTTGTTCTCTGCATCGAGTTTTACTTGGTATGGGAATAAAAGAAATCATCTGTCAACAAAGCACCAAGAGGCCGCACCATGCAAGATTGCGAAACGGTCTCCGCTCGGTAACCCAGGGTACGAGCGCAGCGAGCACCCTGAGATGAAGACAGACCGTAGTATCTACGACCCCGACGGGGGTCGCCCTTGACAACAGTATTTAGGAAAGGGACAACTGATAAAACTGATTTTACTGACACGCTTGGTATTAGGAATTACATGAAGTAATTCCCTACAGTAATGATGGGTTCTTGATGCGAGCCTGGAAAAAAAAGAATAATATTAGGGTTAAGTGAGAAAATTCGCGGTAGAGTGTTCAAGATAATAGCCGAGGGGCGGTGTAGATGTCCATATTGTTATTTGCAGTTGTAACGAATATAAAAAATGAAGCAAAAATGAAAGAATTGGTTACATTATGGAAATAGGATGCGAGAGGAAATGCATAAATTTGCAAAGTAAAAAATATAGCCACAAAAACCGTTAATTTATGAAAAAATTATTGTATTTGTTGCCCATCATTGCGATGGTGGGGTGCACATCAACCCTCGACAATCCCGTTCTGACCATCGAGGGCGGCCAGGTGCAAGGCGTTCCAGCCGACATTTCCGGCGTGTTTGTTTATCGCGGCATCCCCTACGCCGCTCCCCCCATCGGCGACTTGCGATGGAAGGAGCCTCAGCCCGTCGTGGCATGGGAAGGGGTGAAAGTAGCCGACAAGTTTGGGCATCCCGGCTACCAAGCCGTTCATTACCCCGAGGGCTATGCTGTGGAATGGGGTTATGGCGACGAGGCCCCCTACTCAGAGGACTGTCTGTACCTGAACGTGTGGACCACCTCTCCCGGCAAGGTTGACAAGAAACTTCCGGTGGCCTTATGGATACATGGTGGAGGCTATCGAGAGGGCTGGGGCTCCGAGCCGGAGTTTGACGGTCAGGAATGGGCCAACAAGGGTGTCGTTCTTGTATCCATCAACTACCGTTTGGGCATTTTCGGTTTCATGCCCTACCATGAGTTGTCGGAGGAGAGTCCCAACCATGTCTCCGGGAATTACGGCATATTGGACCAAATACAATCTCTGAAATGGATCAAGGCCAACATCACCCAGTTTGGCGGCGACCCCGACAATGTGACCATCTTCGGCCAAAGCGCCGGTGCCGGCAGCGTTCGCACCCTCTGCGAGTCTCCCCTTGCCCGCGGTTTGTTCCACAAGGCTGTGATCATGAGCGGCGGCGGTCTCACCGTTCCAGCCACCGGCAACGAGGCAGCGAAGCCCGCCGTTCCTGTCAACAAGTTCTTCACCTACAACCCATCGTTGGAGCAAGCAGAGGCAGACACGAAGAGAGTGATGGACTGGGCCGGCCTTACCGACCTGTCAAAACTTCGCGCCGCCTCGACAGAAATGCTCTACACGGTAGGCACCCTTTACAATGCGGTGACTAAAAACGACGTCTTTCTGATGGGGCGTCCTCTCATCGACGGATACGTATGCACAAAGAGTTTTGATGATGCCGCCCGCGAGGGCACCTTGGCCGACATCCCCTACATGATAGGCTACACGCTGAACGACATGGGCAGTATGGGTCCTGGCATTGCCGAATTCTGCAAGGTTCGTGAGAGCAAGGGCGGAAAGGCCTGGGCCTATCAGTTTGCCCGCCCGCTTCCCGACGACGGCTCCCATCCTGAAGTGACGAAACGCCTCCAGGGTGCATTCCACTCTTCCGACCTGTGGTTTGTCTTCAAGTCATTGAAGCATTGCTGGCGTCCGTGGACCCAGGGCGACTGGGACCTTTCGGAGAAAATGCTCACTTATTGGACCAATTTCGCCAAGTACAGCAATCCCAATGGCGAGGGAGACGGAGCCTGGGCCCCCTGCACGGCAGAAAGTCCACAGTTCATGCTCTTCAAATTGGATGGCAAGGATGCCGAAAATTCAGAGATGGGTGAGCCCATCCTGACAGAATAACAGTCCTTTGTGACTTATGCCCCCTTCCCGACATCGGGAGGGGGGTGTTTTTATACCAGGATGCTGTCGCGTTGACAACGCGACATACGAGACGGAGGAAATGGGAGGGGACGGTATTTCGGGATTAGGGGATAACGGAATAACGATATAACGATATAACGGGATAACGATATATTCTGCAGGCGTGGCGGCGGAGATGAGAGAAGGCAGTTCGAGAGTGGTCATTTCCCCAGGACGATGGGCATGGCGATGTTGAGTTCTGTATAGTCAGCCTTGAGGTAATGCGCCTTTACCTTGAAGCCAACAGCGAGATTGGCAAGAGATGGGAATGCATATCTTAGTCCGACAGTCTCATAATACCGCTTTTCGATGAACTTGGCCCGATATCCCATTTCCCTGTAGAGGTAAGCGCCGAGAGAGACGTGCAAGGCCAGGTTGTGGAAGTATGCTTCGTGCTTTGCAGCCAATCCCACGGACCATGGGCTATGCTTGTCATCGTGCTTGTTGGCTTTGTCCACCTCTTCTATTCTTGAGGCATAACTACCGTGGAAGAGGTCGATGCCTACACCGGAGGCCCATCTTCTGGCATATCTGTACATGATGTCGGCTTCTGTTGACCATGCGGTGTAAAGTTTGAAATCTTCCGTCCTGTAATCGGGGTGGTCGGAAGGCAGGTCAAACTGCGTGTAGCTCCAATCCTCCTCCAAGGTCTTTGCTCCAAAACCTGCTGTGAAATTGAGGAACCAATAAGGTTTGAAACATTCCTTCACCTTGGCCTTTCTGTTTTCATATACAGTCTCATAATAAGGATAATAGACAAGAGCCAGTGACGGGCCGAGGATGTTGGCCCCCCTGTTGGGCCTGTTGAGTGCGCCGTTGCTCACATGCCAGTATTCCAATCCCGCCTTCACACCCCATTGTTCAGCCAGCCGGTAAGTGGCATGCAATCCGAAGCCAAAGAAGATGAGCCATCTTGAGCCCACTATTTCATTGTCCACATTTTCTTTTTTGTCGTATTTTTCGTGGCTGTATGCCGTGCCCATACTGACCGTGGCGTCAGCAAACCATTTGTTGGTTCGCAAGAGACTTCTGGTCATTCCCCCATAAAGAGACCACAAGTCTCCAAGGAAGGATGTATGGTTCACGATGTCCTCCTCCCTCCACTCATACACAGGGTCCCTGAGGAATTTGATGTCTCGGTTGTTGGCGTATTTCAGTCCAATGTTGAACACGGGGAAGTCATAGTCCGATGCAAAGGCATCGCTGTCGGATGGCAGCGTGGCGTAATTGAGTTCCATTCCGACCGAGAAACTATTTTTATGAGGCACGATGTACTTTCCCTCAAACTGCTTCATGTTGAGTATCGTTCCCAGGTTGGCGTAGATGTTCGCACCCCAATGTCTCAAGGAGTCACCCTGCTCAGCCTTTGCCGTCAGTGTGTTGATGAGAAGACAAATTAGGATAATTCCATTGTTGTATCGATGTTGCATGTCTGTTTCGAATTGTATTGGATGTTGAAGCAACATTAGAAAGGCATTCCCACGGCGAAGTGGAACGAGAAGTCCCTGCTGAAGTCGGGATGCACCAGTGCATAGTGCTCCTTTTCGTTGTCGTATGCGGGATTGACAGCCTTCATGCCCATGTCGAATCTGAGAATGAAATAGTCGAAGTTGAGTCTCACTCCGAGGCCGTATGCCATGGCAATTTGCTTGTAGAACTTGTCAACCTCAAACTGTCCCCCCGGTTGGTCCGGGTAATCTCTGAGCGTCCAGATATTCCCTCCATCGATGAAGAACGCTCCGTTGAATTTCCAGAAAAGGTGTGTACGGTATTCCAGATTGAGGTCGATTTTCATATCCCCTGTTTGGTTGATGAAGTCGATGGCTCCCTTGTTCCCTTTGAATGAGCCAGGGCCAAGTCCTCTCACCCTCCATCCTCTGACGGAGTTGGCCCCACCCGAAAAATATCTTTTCTCAAAAGGCAGGATTTTGCTATTTCCGTAAGGGTAAGCCACTCCGAAGCCCGCATGGACGACAAGCGAGTTTTGGTCATCGAAATGAAACACTTTCGTGTAGTCGAAATCCCCCTTGATGTATTGTGCGAATGCGATGTCGAAAAGCACATACTGCCCGTCGCTGTTTTTGTTGAAGTCCATGAGCGCCGCCGCCATTCTGAGGAGATTGCCTCCGAGTTCGACGTTGGCCTTGACGGCATGCCTTCCATTGTTGAATGTAAGTCCCACTCCCGTCCTCATGATGAAGAGGTCTTCGTAGTTGTATCTTAGAATTGTGTTTCTGTTGCTGACGCTGTCGAGATATTCATGCTTGAACGTAGGCGAGATCCATGGCATGTGTATGTAGTTGAGGTCGATGGCATCCCATTTGAAAGTCCACTTGTCCCTTGGCTTTTCCCACCTGTACCTCCATCCCGCCGAGACCACCCTTCTGTGAAATTCCGGCCTGTTCTGCAGGTTGTAGCTGAAAGACAGTTCGGAAGAAGCGTTGACATTTCTTTTGAATTGTTTTGAAAGGAAGGGCATGGCAAATCTTGGAAAAGAGATTTTTGTCTCCACCCCATACTCCACATAGTCCTCGTTTTGGTAACCTTCCAATCCGGTGATGGCCTCAAACGCACCTCTGAGCCTGATTGAGAGCAGTTCCGAGCCGTGGAAGAGGTTTCTGTTTTGGTACGTGAGGGACACGGCCGCCCCCAAGTCGCCTGCGGTATTGGTTCCCTCCGGCTGGAAGGAGATGGTGCTTGGTTTGTTCAGTCCATAGTGAATGACACAATCGAGCAGTCCCGTGTCTGGCCTTTCAGTAAATCTCAGATTGGTGAACCTGATGGCGTTGAGTCGGCTGAAATTGTTGTATGTCCGCTGGACATTTGACGCGCAATATGGCATGCCCTCCTGGAAAGCAGTGTTGCTTTCCAGTACGCTTCTTTTCAGGTGCGAGGCCGTGGTGTCAGCAGCGAGGTACTTGATGGTCGCCACGTGATACCTTGGATGAGCCGTCTCCGGCGCCCTTCCATGCTCCCTGTATTTCAGCAGGTGCATGGTAAGGTCCACGAGTCTGCTTCCCCTCATGGTATCCGCCTCATATCTGATGAACTCCTTGTGGAACTTGTAAAATCCCCTGTCGAGCAGCAATGCCACAATTCTTGTCCTGTCCCTTTCGAGTCCGTTGATGGTGAAAGGAGAGCCATTGCGCAAGAGCAGCATGGCCGAGTCGTCCTGTGCCAGGATTTTCCCTATTTCCTCGTCCTGGATGTCGTATTTCATCTGCCTGATGATGAAGGGCCTCCCCGGCGACAGTGTGTAAACAGCCTTGAGCTTTTTTCCCTTCACCTTGACGCTGTGCTCCACTTTTGCGTTCATATATCCCATGTTCTGAAGGGCGGTGAGAAGGTCCCTCCTTGTGACAGCCGCCTGTACGGTGTCGTAGAGAACAGGAGCCTCTCCCACGTTTCTGAGTGTCCTATTGACCCATTTGGTTGTGTCATTTCCAGCCATGGCATAGAGTCCGAGAGGTATTTTGAAGAGGGAGAACCACCTCGAGTTACCTTTCAGCCTGACATATTGCTCCAATTGTGCGGGGTTGAAATCCTTGTCGTCAGACTTCACCACCACCTTGTCAAGGAGGTACTCTTTCTCTGGGATGTATTTTGCTGAAGAGCATGCGGAAAGGGTGGCGATGGCAATGACCAAAGTCACCAAAACTTGGGCGAAAGCCCCCTTGCGCACTACACCTGTCTTCATTTTGCTTGCAAAGGTAACGTTTTTTTTCGATATGGCAAAGTTTTGCCGTTCATTCCACGATTGATGCGACGCTGCCTTCGCTCAACCTTGTGACGATACAGTCCCCTTTCCTCAATTCGTTGGCATTCCTGACGGCCTTTCCGTCTTTCCATGTGATGCTATACCCCCTTTGGAGTATTCTTTGCGGGTTGACCGCCTCCATCCTTTGTTCGAGCATCTGCAGCCTGTGCTGCTCGTTGTTCATTTTGAGTTTGACGGCATTGTCGAGCCGCACCTCCTTTTGGTCCACCATCCCCCTTTCCCTTTCCACCTTTGCCTTGATTGCATTGTTGGCACGTTGTTTGAGGGCATCGAGTTTGGCGTTCTGCACGGTCCTGACAACAGCGAAGAGCGTTGGAATTCTGACGGCGAGTTGCTTCATCCTCATGCGCTCTCGCTCCATTCTTGCCTCCACCACTGTTGCAATGCGCTGCCCGGCATTGTCGATACGCCTCTCCACCTGCTGAAGCCTGTCGATGAGGAATGCAGCAGCAGCCGTAGGTGTTTTCACCCTCACATTCGACACCATGTCGAGCACGCTTTCGTCCCGGTCGTGCCCGATGGCCGTGATGATTGGCAGAGGGAAATTGACGACGTTGCATGCGAGGTCATAGGTATCGAAGCCAGAGAGGTCGCTCGTGGCCCCTCCCCCCCTTGTAATGACGACACAGTCGAACTCCTCATATCGTTGGTTGATGGCGTTGAGAGCCTCAATGACCGTCTGCTCTACGAGTTCTCCTTGCATGACAGCGGCAAAGAGCGTGGTTTTGAAAACATAGTGGTTTTCGTTTTCCGCCAAGTGGTTGCAGAAGTCCCCATACCCAGCCGCCGTCTCGCTTGAGATGACCGCTATCCGTTGTGTGAACAAAGGCAAGACGAGTTCTCGGTTGGCGTCGAACATCCCCTCCTTCTTCAGTTGAGCGATGATGCGCTGCCTTTTAAGAAGCATGTCGCCCATGGTGAAAGCGGGGTCAATGTCCGCCACAAGCCACGAGAAGCCATAGTTTTCATGAAACTGCGGCGTGACCATCAGCAGCACCTTCATCCCTGTTGCGAGCAATTTTCCTGTCTCCCTGAGGAAATGGTTTTTGACAAGATACCACTTGTTTCTCCAGCAGATAGCGGAAGCCTTTGCAACAGGCGTGTTGCTGTACTCGTCCTTCTCTATGAGTTCCATGTAGCAATGCCCGCCTCTCTCGTTGATGCCCGACAACTCGGCTTCCACCCAGTAAGGCCCTTTCATGGATGTTTCCACCACTTGCCTCACCAAGCTGTTGAGTTGCAGCAGTGTCATTTTGTTGTCATGTGCAGTCATTTCTCCTTCAAGATTTGGTATGCCTTTGCAAAGTCAGGTATTCCGTAACCAAAGATGTTGTTTGGCGTGTCGTGGTTGTCGGCACTCATCCTGACAGCCCTCATCACCTCCGAGGCAGTCTTCTGCGGAGCGGTCTGCCACAGGCAAGCCACCATGCCAGCGATGATGGGTGCTGCGAAAGACGTTCCCATGTCGCTGTTGAGCGACCCTCTTCCATTGATGGTGGCAGTGGCGCTTCCGAGTGCCATAACATCTGGTTTCACCCTCCCGTCATCGGAGGGTCCGACGGAAGAGAACGCGGTATTGACTCTTTTCGTATTGACGGCTCCCACCGCAAGGATGTCGTGTGCGTCAGCAGGGAAGTTGATTTTCTTCCAAGTCCCCATGCCATCGTTTCCAGCGCTGTTGACATGTATGATGCCCTTGGATGCGAGCCTTGAAGCCGTGCGCGAGATAAGTGCGTGGTTTCCGTCAAGTTCATTGTATTTGTGGTCGAGCGTCTTGTCGTCGAAGTCCTGGAAGCCGAGCGAACTGCTGATGATGTCTGCTCCGATGGAGTCGGCAAATTCCGCCGCAGCGGCCCAATAGTCCTCTTCCGCGGGACTCTCCGTGCGCGTGTCCTCCGCCCTTAGCAACCAAAAGCGAGCCTCCGGCGCCGTGCCGATGTAAATGCCCTTCATGTCCACAGCCATGGTGGAAAGCACACGTGTGCCGTGGTCGTGCTCCATATAGACGTCGGACTTGAAAGCAACGAAATCCCTCACTCCCTCGATGGCCACACCTTTCATGGCCGGAATCCGGTCCACGTTCATGAAGCCCCCGTCGAGCACAGCCACCGTCATTCCCTTTCCCCTGTATCCATACTCGTGAAGTTTCCTTCCATTCACCAGGTCGATGTTTTCAGCAGCCTCTCCATAGTCGTCTTCATCGTTTCGATGGCTTTCCAAGTCGTCCCTGACGAGGTATCTCACCGGCGCCTCGATGGAGTCGGGCGAAGTGAAGACCCTATCCACACTGGTCACAAAGGGCAAGGAATGGAGGGGCCTGATATTCGCCCTGTCGTGCACCATCACAAGAACGGTGTTGTTCCACTTGCTCTTGCTCACAATCTCCACCCCCTTTGTCTCTGCGATGCGTTGGAGATACTGTGGTGTCAGCGGCAAGTCGGTAGAGTCGAGGGGAAGCCCCTGTCGTTTCCTCCTTTCAATAGACTTTTGCGACAGGAACATCTCGGGTTTTTGCAGGGAAAAAGGCGTTCCTTTTTTGTCGGCGAGAGTAAGCCGATACAGAAAAGTCTTCCCTCCAGGGAAGTTCATATTTTCCCCGTCCTTCGCCCTTGTCGGGTACGGGAAAGCCACCATCAGGAATGCAAGGCAGGCCATGCAGATGTATTTTGTCATGGATGGAGAATTTTGAAAAGTAGGAATTGAAATACAAAAGTAAGAATTTTGATTGTAAAATCCAAAAATAGGAGCAAGAATTGTTCATTATGGTTGCGGCTCCCATGCATGGCCGGGGTGCTGTCATCCTGCAACAGACAGAATGAAAAAGGTGGAAATGGCATGAAAAAGAAAGCCCCTTGGGGTGCTACGTGTGAGAACGTGGCATCCCCAAGGGGTAGGTATTATCAGGTATTGTAGTTTACGGTGAAGCCGTGATTATTTGAAGAGGTGTGGGATGAAGAGGTTGAACGCCCTTCTCCATGTGAGCCACTCATGATGCGTACCTTGTGATACTTGGTAGTCCACCTTGATACCTCTGTCCCTCAAACTTTGTGCAAGTCTATCGGTTCCGAAATTCTCCTCCGACCCACAGTGCAGGAAGAGGTAGTGTATTCGCTTGTTGAACGCCTCTCCGTCTTTCAAGATTCCGTCGTAAGCCGTCTCGGGGTCAAGTCCGAAGATGGCACCACTGAAGGCCCCCATGTATGAGAAGAGGTCCATGTGCTGCAAGACGAGGTCGAACGTCTGATGCCCTCCCCATGACAATCCGGCCATTGCCCTGTGGTCCCTGTCGGTAAGCGTTCTGAAATTGCTGTCGATGTAAGGGATGAGGTCGTTGACCATGACTTTGTAGAAAGAAGCCCCATAGTCGCTGAATCCCTGTCTGTTGGATGCTCCACTTGAGAAATTGAAAGGAGCCTTGATGTCACCGCTTTCCATGACGACAATCATGGGCACGGCGTCTCCCTTAGCAATGGCGTTGTCCATGATGTGCTGCATGTGACCTTGTTTGGCCCATCCAGTTTCATCCTCACCCATACCGTGCTGCAGATAGAGCACCGGGTATTTTTTCTTCCCCTTCTCATATCCTGCCGGAGTGTAAACCATGGCATGCCTCCATTCGTTGGTGGCTTTTGCATAATAATAGATGCTCCTCACCTGTCCATGAGGTATTCCAGCCTGTGGCCTATAGTAGTCACCTTCCGGGCCTTCTGGTATTTCGATGCCTCCGGCCTGCCTGTTGCATCCGAAGAACGTCTCGGTAGCAGGGTCGATGAAATTAACACCCCCGATGTTCATGAAATAGTAGTGGAAGCCTTGGACGAGCGGGTCGGTGACAGCACACCACACGCCTTTCTCATCTTTTCTCATGGGGTATTGCTTCCCGCAGATATCCACGACAGCCTCATGTGCCTGGGGAGCGACGAGGCGGAAATAAGCTCTTCCTTCCTTGTCCACCTTTGGAAATTCGTTTCCGGGAATGGTGGTCTCGGCAGTTTTCGCATCAGCCGGCACTTCAAACGGTGTCACCACTTGGTAGCCAAGCAGTTCAAGCATCTTCTCCCCATATCTCGTACCCAGTTCACGGTATCCGGCTGCATCGAAATGCAGGTTGTCAGGACCATTGGTGCATCCCGTAGAGGAAATCACCTGTGCCGTGTGCAGCGTTTTCGGCAGTTCGTCGATGAGTTTGTTCATGGCCACACACTGTCCTTTTCCATTGGCCTGCACCACCTCTCCAGCGAGCAGAGGCACCTCTTCGGGCTTTAGTTGCAAGTCTCCCAGCATGTCGTCATACACCTTTTTCACCATTCCTGCCCATTTGGGGTCTCCCGTGTTGGACTCGCCCTGGTGCATGAGCACGCCCTTGATTACTCCGTCCTTCTGTGCCAATTTGGCAAGAGAGATGATTCTTTCATAAGGGTCATTGTCGTATGCTTGCAACATGGGCTTCATCCATCCTGGCGCTTTTTTGACATAATCGGCAATGCTGTCCTTCATGAATCCCTGGATGTGAATACCACCGATGGCCACGTGAATGACGCCCACCTTGATGTTTTCAGGCAGCGTCTTGATCATGGTTCTTCCAAACCAGTCGGCGGGTGTCAGTCCGGTGTTGGGTCTGCACAGCGGTGCCGACGCTTCGCACCACACACCTTTCGTCCTCCCCCTTCTGGGGTCATCCACAGCCGGCATGAGCAGGAATCTTGGGCCCGGACTTTCAATGTCCTGTGCCTCCGGCCTTGCCGCCCCTTCCATATTGGACTGTCCGAAGCAGATGAAGATGTAGAAATTGGGATCCACCTCAGCCTTGGCCCCTATGGAGGTCAAAGCGAGAGCAAGTGTTGCAATGAGATAATAGAATGTTGATTTCATAAGTTATTGAATATTGATATTGATAGTTTTCAAATCCTTGTCATTCGAACTGTTTCCGTAGAGCAATTCATACCTGCCCGGTTTCACCCGCATGGTGTTGGTTTCCTCATCCCAAAACTCGAAACTGTTGTTGGTGAGTTTCAGTTGGACATCAGCCGTGGCACCGGCCTTGACATTCACCCTTTGGAATGCACGGAGCGATTTCATCGGTCCGTCGGGGTCTTGCGGGTTTCTGATATATAACTGCACGATTTCATCACCATCGCGCTGTCCCTTGTTGGTCACCTGCACGTTGAGCGTCCCATTGCCCTTGTTGTCAACATTCAGTTTCCCTTCCTTGATGTCAAAAGCGGTATAGTTCAAACCATATCCGAAGGGGAACAATGCATCGTTGAAATACCTGTATGTGCGCCCCTTCATGGAATAGTCCTCATAGTCGGGCAGTTGGTTGGTGCTTTTGTAGAATGTGACGGAGAGTTTTCCGGATGGATTGACATCGCCGAAAATGACGTCAGCCACAGCCGTTCCTCCCTCTTGTCCGGGATACCAAGCCTGCACGATTGCCTCGCAAGATTCTGTCTCTGGGAGCAGTGCGATGGCCGAGCCAGAGCAGCAAACGAAGATGACCTTTTTCCCAGCCTTCTTGAGAGCTTTCAAAAAATCCCTCTGTACGGCGGGCAGTTCGATGCTGGTCCTGTCTCCTCCTTTGAATCCCTCGATGTCCACGGGCATTTCCTCCCCTTCGAGTGCGGGTGAGATACCTCCCACGAAGATGACCTTGTCCACATCCTTGAGTTGGTTGATGGTTTGCTGGTAGTCGATGGGGTGCTCCTTGGCGATGTTGATTTTCATCCCCGCGCCCCAGGTCTTGACGGTGTGGAAGCGCACTTCGATGTCGAATTTCTGACCTTTCTCGGCATTGAGCACCGTCCTGGTGGGCGTGGCCCTCCAGATGTGGTGCGAGAACTTCCTCTCACCATTGACATACAGTTCAAAATGCCCTGTTCCCTCGACGTTGATGACAAATTCTCCCGCTTCATTGGGCGAGAACGTGGTCTCATATTTCGCAGAGAAGTCCTCCAAGTTGACGCCGTGTGCGAAATAGTGCATGCCGTTGGTTGTCACGGCGAGGGGCTTGGTGTAATACTCCGTAGTGACGGGTTTTCCCTCCATCTCGGTGTTGTTCCAGAAGGTTCCCCTCAATCCCTTTTTCCCATCAGGCGTTTTGCATTCGCCCTCCATTCTGCATTCCATCACTTTGTCATAAGTGAGGTCACAGGCGGGCAAGTATGTGATTTTCTTCTGCTTGGCCTTTATTCCTTCGAGAATGGTAACTGTTTGGTTGGGCACTCCGTTGTAGTTGCCCCACATCATGGGTTCGTTGTCAGCATTGGGTCCGATGACGGCAATTTTCTCCTTGTTCTTTTTAAGAGGAAGGATGCCGTCGTTGTTTTGCAACAACACGATGGACTGCCGTGCCATGTCGAGAGAGATGTTGGCGCTTTCCTTGGTTGACATGGCCGAATATGGGATTTTCGCCCATTCCACCAGTTCGGGTTTGTCCATTTCCCCCAAGTCGAATCTTCCTTCGAGGAGCCTGATGACATGCTTGTCCACCTCCTTTTCGGTAATCAATCCCTTTTTCACGGCATCAGGTATGCTTTTGTAAGCATATCCATATCCACATTCCACATCCGTTCCGGCAAGTGTGGCCTTTGCCGATGCCGTGACGGGAGAAGAACTGCTTTTGTGGGACGTGTAGAAGTCGCTGACCGCCCCGCAGTCGCTGACGACGAGGTACTTGAATCCCCATTCATCCCTTAGAATCTGCTGGAGGAGTCGGCTACTTCCACAGCAAGGGTCGTCGTCGAGCCTTTGGTATGCGCACATGACCTCCCTGACTTTCGCATCCTGCACCAACGTCTTGAACGCCGGCATGTAAGTCTCCCAAAAATCCCTTGGGGAGACATCGGTGATGTTCGCCGTGTGTCGGGTGTATTCAGGTCCGCTGTGTACGGCATAATGCTTTGCACAAGCCCACAACTTCCGGTATTTGGCATCCTCGGGTCCTTGCAGTCCTCTGACCACCTGGGTTCCCATGACGCTGGTGAGATAGGGGTCTTCTCCATAGGTTTCCTGTCCCCTTCCCCACCTTGGGTCTCTGAAGATGTTGACATTGGGCGTCCACACAGATAGACTTCTCATTTTCTGGTCCTCACCGCTTCCTCTTTGCATTCGCTCGTTGTATTGCGCTCTCATCTCCGTGCTTGCAGCATCAAACACCTTGAAGAGCAGTTGCGGGTTGAAAGAGGAAGCCATGGCCACCGGCTCGGGGAAGACGGTGACATTTCCCATGTTGGCGGCCCCGTGCAAGGCTTCGCTCCACCAGTAGAATTTCTTAATTCCCAGACGAGGTATAGCCGGACTTTCATCGAGCATGAGCATGGCCTTTTCCTCAAGCGTGAGTCTTGAACACAAGTCGATGGCTCTCTCATGCGCTGTGAGGTTGGGGTTTTGATATGGCAGGGTTTGCGCTGTTCCCCCACTTGCGATGCATGCCATTAGTGCAATGGCGAAAAAGCATTTTTTCATAAGGTCAAATAGTATGATAAAGATAAGACATATACAGGTATTTGGAAGACGCGTTCGCTCCTTGTTCATTCATGGGTTTGGTCCATGACGTTGTATCTGAACTCATCCACGTCGATGTAGCCCCCCGCCTTCTTGGTGGCGTAGCAGAAGATGGCAAACTTGGTGCCCATGAAGAATCTCCGGTAATCGAAAATCATCCTCATTTCCGGCCCAATCCTCTTCCACTGTGACCCATCCGTGCTGTAGTAGAAGAGAGCCATGTCGTGACGCGGATGGTTGCCAGGGCGGAAATCCCCTTCAACTTTCAGCCATACTTGGCTGTTTTGTCCCAAGTCCACGGTTTCCAGCACTTTCTCCTCCACGCTTTCCACTTTCTTGTCTTGTCCGGAGAGTTGCACATGCTGCTCCGACAATTCCAGCACGCACTTCTTTCCCTTTTTCTTGATGGTGAGCACGCCGGAGTCGCCATTGAACGCTGCCAGTCCGGCACAATCACCGTCTTTCAAGTGTGAGAAATCGATGCATGCATCTCCGCTGCAAGCCGGTCCCTCCATTCGCTGCGTGATGGTGTTGGTGGCGAGATACAGATTGTCCACCACTCTGTTGGTCTTGAGTCTCAAGCATCCTGGTTTTTCAGTCAGCGACCAAGCCTTGTCCACCGGGTTGTGGTTCCACTGCCAGTGCAGCCCCAGTTGGCTGTCATTGAAGTCATCGCTTTTCACGATGCCGTTCTTTGGTTGTCCGCTTACCAGCGGCCTCACGGTGTTGGTCACCTTTCCGTTCTCATCGCCAAGCATGGGCCATCCATCAATCCACCGGCAAGGCATGAGGGTTAGCACGCGCCCGACACCTCCCCTGTCTTGGAAGATGATGCCATACCAGTCGCCGTCCTGCGTATCCACGATGGTGCCTTGCGCCTCGTATGAGAATCCCCCGAAATCGCTTTCAAGAATCACTTTCTTCTCGTATGGGCCAAGGATGTTGTCAGCCCTGTAGCACACTTCCCTGCGGTTTCTCCCTGGAGAATAAGTGTGACTGATCATCAGCAGGTAGTATTTGCCATTGTGCTTGAGCATCCTGCTTCCTTCGAGCAGTCCCATCTCGTCGGGCTCCCTTTGGAATATTTTCCTGTGCGTTCCCTCAATCACATCAGAGAGGTCGGGCTTCAGTTCCATCAGCTCACCCGTCCCATAAACGACATACACCCTGCCATCATCGTCGAAGAAAAGGGAACAATCATGGAAGTGTCTCATGCGAGAAAGAACGGTCCACGGCCCCTCCGCCTTGTCGGCTGTGAAGATATAGGTGTCGCCCATGGCCCCCTGCTCGTTGGGAGCGAGCAGCGCATAGAATTTCCCGTTATGATATTTCAGCGAAGTGGCCCATTGCCCCCTTCCATAGACGGTGCCTTGCTGCAAGTCGTATTTGGGCGAGTCGGTGAGTTTGTCGAAAATATATCCCACCGTCTCCCAGTTTTTCAAATCCTTGGATTTCATGATGGGTGCTCCCGGCATGAGGTGCATGGTGGTTGTGACCAGATAGAAGGTGTCCCCCACCCTGATGACGTCAGGGTCAGGCACGTCAGCCCATAGCATGGGGTTGTGCACGTCCTGTTCCACGATGTAAAGGAAGCCTCCCCTTGGTTGGCAAATCACCCTGTCGGGCAGTACGCCGCCAATGGGTTGGATGTCCCAATCCCCCTTTCTATTCCTCGTTCCGTCGAGGAAAGCCATTTTAAAACGTTTCTCTTCGAAGATATTCTTCAATGGCAGCGGTATGTTTTTCACGGAGTCGGTGCCATTGATGCCCGCGACATACCACGTATTGCCGCAACGTCGTGCCATCACGGCAAACTCTCCCGGATATCCTGCCACGAACCTCGTCTCGTCCCATGCGGCCGGAAGGCTTCCCAGGAAATCCTGCACCTCCTTGGGTTGCTGTAGAAAACTCTCCGGTTTGTCGGCCAGGTGCTGCAGTCCCGACTCAAACAGCACGGTCAGTGCCAATTCGTGTGCACGCGTCGTGATGTGAGGATGCTGCGAGTCGCTGAAAGCGCATGGCGTGTAGTCCATGGGTCCGATGACATTGCGTGTGAAAGGCAGTGTGGCATTGTGAGCCGCCGCCTTGTCGGTGAACGTAGGCACGTTGTTGTACCACTCCGCCCCATAGACAGCCTCCGTGGAGAGCAGGTTGGGCCATGTGCGTTGCCATCCCCTTGGAATGGTGGCTCCATGGAAGTTGATGAGCAGGTGATGCCTTGCCGCACATTCGAGCAATTGGATGCAATAATCCATGTTTTTTTGGTTGTCGCCAGAGAAGAAGTCTATTTTCACTCCTGCCACTCCCAACTTCTCACACCATTCAAATTCCTTTTCCCTGTCCTCAGGTTTGTTTAATCTGAACTTGGGTCCGGGTGCTCCGTCAATCCATCCCACGGAGGAGTTGTACCATATCATGGGTTTCACCCCTTGTGAAATGGCATATTTCACGGCCTCCTCTATGTTGTGTCCATCGCCCATCTGGTCCCATTCGGCATCGATGAGCACGTAAGGGAGTTTGAGCGTCTTTGCCATGTCGATATAATTCTTCACGATTTGGAAATCCTTCGAGCCATGGTTGTATGCCCAATAGACCCAAGAGACCACCCCTGGCTTCACCCATCCAGCCTCCTTCAGTTTGGAAGGTTCCGAGACATCAGTGACGAGCGTTGACTCCACCACCGTCTTGAGGTCTCCCATGACGACGACCCTCCAAGGGCTATGCCACTGCCTTTCCCCTGTTGCTTCATACCCATCGGGGGTCACGGTGTAACGCTCGCCGTCGGAATACAGGCAAGCGGCACTCTGCCCAGTCTCAATGTTGGCTTCTGTGAGGAGTGCGAAGACATCGTCGTTGAGTTGCAGCAATGCCGGGAATGCCCATCTGCGGTTGTATCCCTCCTGTGAGACAGCAGCCCTGTCGGCCCCTCTCACCGCTGGCACCTTGGAGGTTGTGGCCAGCGGGAAGAATCCCTCGTAAGCTTCGTTCCACTGCATCATCCACCGCTTGGTTCCCTCGGGGATGAGGAATGCCGTTTTCTCCTTCCTCTCCTTCACGGAGGCTCCCGTGAGTTCGTATCTGAAAGCGACACCATCGTCGAAAAGTCTCACGACCATCCTCTGCCCTTTGGCGATTTCCGCATGGTATTCATTCGCCACGTTGTAGCAATGAAGCCTTTTCCCAGCGAGCATGTTGTAGTCCACCACCACCCGGCCGTCGAACTCCAAACCAGCTGCCACCGCTGCGTCATACCCCACAGCTGGCAGATGCAAGACCTGCCTCTCTCCATACTGCACCACATACCCCTCACCCTGAGGTGAGACACTAATCATGCCGTTGGGCGAAGAGGCTTGTCGAGCCTGTGCCTCCATGGGCAACAAGACAACCAACGCCCACCCGAGCAAACAAAAAACCAATCGGAGCTGCTTCATCATCTTAATGTATCAATATTTTCTTGCCATTTTTCACAACTACTCCCTGCTTTGGGAAGTTTTTCGGTACACGTCTCCCGTCGAGGGTGTAAACCTCGTCCTTGCCATTTGCCGTGGACGCTGGTTGCCACCATCTTGACGGGAGCGTGAGGGCTACTCTTTTCAACCGAATGCCATGTCCTTGCATGACGAGGCCCTTTTGTAAAATCAGGTTGTAGGTATTCTCATTGAAGGAAATTGCCGAGACACATTCCTCGCCGCTTCCCACGGCGTATAGGTCTCCCGGCACAAATTCAAGTACATAATTCTTCCCGGCCACACTGAAGGCCACCTTGTTTTGCTGGTCCCAGTCGCCCAAGAAGAACTGCAACATATTGTAATCGGTATAGTCAAGTTGGTATGACAGCAGCAGCCTGACCTCCTTTCCATATTTCTCAAATTCAGACCCCGGAATGGTGAGTTGCAGTCCGTTGCCCCAGTCGAGCATGGCATCTCCTTGCCAGAAGACCTCTCCACCCTCGATATCCTCTTGTCCACCATTCTCCGGCTCCTTGTATTCTGTTTCGGCCCCCTCGCAGATTCCCCTCAACACCGGCTCGTTGCCCACGGCCATGTTCTGGTGTCTCTTGAAGATGCCGAACTTCTCCGTGCCATTCCCAAAGACATTGTTGTCCCACACGAAGGCTGCAAATCCCCTCTCGATGGCAGCAGCGACCATGCATTTGATGAAATATTGCTCGTTGTCGAGTTGTGTCTGCTTGTCATCGTTGGTGTAGTGGCAGCTGACGCCATATTCACCCAACACGACGCCAAGGCCTTTCTTTCCCCATGTGTTTCTAATCCTGTCGAAGAAATCGGTCATGGTTTTCTCGTTGCTCTGTGGCGTCCTTTTCCCCATGGCCTTGTATTTGTCTCCCCAATAATAATAGGAGCCGGAGCCAGCATATTCGTAGGGGTCATAGCAGTGGAACTCCACGCTCAGCCTTCCCTCCACCTTGTCATTGGGAATGGTGAAGCCCGCAAGTCCATAATACCCATTGCATGCATACGTCTGCACGACGAGGTTCCGGTAATAGTTCTTTCCTCCAGTAGCCCTGACCGCATCAACAAAAGTTTGGTTGTATGAGTTTTGCACCTCTTGGTATTCCTTTGTTGGCGAGCCCCAGTTTTCCTGTCCGTTGACGAGGGCGATGGTCTCGTTGGTACCTGCAAAGGCGAGTTTCTCTCCGTAATCCCTGAAGAACGTGGCGATGGAAGTCCAAAGAGCCGATAGTTTTCTCAGGTTTTCCTTTTGCTTGGAATAAAAGGGGTTTCTGTCGAGCCATGCCTCATGGTGCGTGTTGATGATGACATACATATCCTCTTCGAGGGCCCAGTCGATGACTTCCTTGACCCTGTTAAGGTATTGCTCCTTGACCACCATGTTGTTGGCATCGGCGAGTTGTTCCGTCCACCTGACGGGGATTCTAATGGCATTGAAGCCCGCCTCCTTGACGGCGTGTATCATCTCCTTTGTGGTTCTCGGGTTTCCCCATGCCGTCTCCCCACCTTGGCTTTCCAAGGAGTTTCCGAGGTTCCATCCCATTTTCACCTGTTTGGTCCATTCTACGGCGGAGAGTTGCATGCCCGTCATGTCGGGTTCTGGTGTTTGTGCATGCAGCGTAGCGCATGCCAACACAGTCAAAATAGTTAGAACTTTTCTCATTGTTTTGTAGATGTTATTATATTAAGGTTTATGGTTTGAGCATCTTTCTTCCACCAACGATGTACAAGCCTTTAGGCAGCGAGTGCCATTGGCTTTCGTCGCCCACCCTGACACCTTGCAAGGTATAGACAAAGGAGTCGGTGGCCTTTGGGGCATTGACGTTGGTGATGGCATTGCTGCCTCCAGGTATGCAGAAACTGAAATAGGTGGGGGTTTCATATTTGGCCGGTGCAGCATCCTTCAGGTAGAGCCCCGTCCCCACATTCTTCATGGTGAAGCCCATGTTGTCCACAAACTTTATGTCCCAAAGCGCTCCATCCTTGATGTCCTGACCATTTTGGTTGTTCAGTCCCAGGATGAAGGAGCACCATCCACTTGCCGGTTGCGAGTTGAGGTACCCCGGGCTCCCCCAGATGCTGTATTCCGCCCCATTGAGCTGGATAAGCCTGAGCAGGTAGTATCCCTGCTGTGTTTTCTCCGCCTTGAACATGCGTCCCACGATGGCCTCATTTTCCATCACCTTCTCCGTCAGGTCGTAGCCCAAGTTTTGGTTGTCGGGGCAATAGAAGGCTTTTCCGTCCTCATCGTTGACGATGATGAAATTCTGCACGAGCAATTGGTCGATGCCATTGAGACGTGTCAGTCCCGTTCCTTCACCCACCTCGATGGTGAGTTGCACCTCATGGGTGACACCCATGAAGTCGGTGTAAACGGCAGTGACGCTCCCCTTTGAACCTTCATCCCCCACCTTTAGCTTGTAAACGTCGTCTCCAATGTGAGGTCTTCGCGATGTCCGTCGGCAAAAGTGGCTGTGAGTTTCAGAGGCAGCACGCTCCCGCTCTTGGCTGTAAGTGTGTTGACAAAGGCGATGGGTGTCATGAAATTCTTCAGGTTGTCGGGCATGTTGTATCCTTCAGCCACCTTCGTCTCCCTTCCCATGGTCTTTAACGCCTCATAAGCGTACCGTTTTCCAAACATGCGGTATCCTGCCGCGGAGAAATGCCAGGGGTCGGAACCGTTTCCAGGGATGGCATAGGAACTGACGACATGGGCAGTAGGGATGACGGATGGCAGTTTGGCCACCACCGTGTTGTGGGAAGCGCATCCCCCACCCATGTCCTCACGCTCGGTCTCTCCAGCGAAGAGAGGAACGTCCTGGGCGTTGAGCCCGAGGTCGGCGAGGATGTCGTTGTATATTTTCTTCACCCTGTTGGGCCAGTTGGGGTCTCCGCAGTTGGAACATCCTTGATGCAACAACATTCCCTTGATAACACCCACCTCCTGGGCCTTCTTGGCCATTTCTATCAGTCGTCCATAAGGGTTTCCTCCATAGTAATTCTTGGAGAGCGTGGCCCACCACTCATTGGGGTTGGCATTGAGTTTAGCCTTATACAGGTCCTTGTCGAACATCTCAATGGGCGACCCACCCATGGCAACGGCGACGACACCAATCCTCACGTCGGAGGGCATGGCGGCCACCATGGTCCTTCCGAAATAATCGGCCATTCCAAGTTTCCCCATGGGGCTTACGATGGGGCAATATGCGGTGTACCATTGGCCCAAGGTGCGTTTGGGATTGTCGAAATTTGTCGTTGCGAGCATTTGGAAGCGTTGGTCAACAAACTGGTTGTCCACTGCCTCCCATTGCGCATTCCCCTCCATGTTGGACTGTCCAAAACAGAGGTAGATGTGGAAATTTGGGTCTGCCGCAGCACTTGCTCCGGCGAAATGCGCCATGAAGATGGCAAGACAAGCAAACAAGAACTTTCTCATTAAAATAAATATTTATTTATTGGTTTATTCTTTTCAAGGATGCAGTAGTAACATATTTGGTTGCAAAATTACAACAAAAGCGGCGTTCAGACCTTGGCATTTGTAACACATGCTATAGGAGAAATTCCATTTAGTCACATTGTCTGTATGATTTTTTTGCACATTGACAAGAATATGGTAAATTTGCACATCAACCAATGTCATGACGACGATGAAACGATTATCACTATTATTACTCATCATGGCGCCGCTCACGCTGCCGGCGCAGAATCCAATCATCCGCGGGCAATTTGCAGCTGACCCCACCGCCCGCGTATTCAACAACAAAGTGTATGTCTATCCCTCTCACGACATCCCCGCACCTCCCGGCCAGCGGCAAGATTGGTTTTGCATGGCCGACTACCATGTGTTCTCCTCGGAGAACCTGACGGAATGGACAGACCATGGTGTCATCCTCAGCCAGGAGCAGGTGCCGTGGGGCAACCCCTCCGCCTACTCCATGTGGGCGCCCGACTGCGTGTATAAGAACGGGCGGTATTACTTCTTTTTCCCCAACGCCCCGAAGGAGGGTCGTGGTTTTTCCATCGGCGTTGCGACATCTTCGCGCCCGGAGGGTCCCTTCACGCCCGAGGCATCGCCCATCAAGGGTGTGTCGGGCATTGACCCCTGCGTGCTCCTCGACGACGACGGCCAGGCCTACCTCTACTGGAGCGGCATGGGCATTCGTGGAAGCAAATTGAAAGACAACTTGCTGGAACTCGATGGCGAGATGCAAGAAATGAAACTTCCCGCCCGTGATGGAGCCTCTGAAGGCATGACCATCAGGGTTGGCGGCCAAGAGATGAAAGGTCTTCCCGAAGGCTTCAAGGAAGGGCCGTTCGCCTTCAAGCGTGGCAGCTGGTACTACCTTACTTTCCCATGGGTGCGCCAAGAAAATGGCACGGAGACCCTTGCCTACGCCATGTCGAAGAATCCCCTCGGCCCTTGGGACTTCAAAGGCGTGATCATGTCAGAGCATGACAACGGCTGCTGGACCAACCACCACAGCATCTTGGAATACCGTGGCCAATGGTACATCTTCTACCACCGCAACGACTATTCCCCCTCCATGGACAAGCGCCGCTCCGCCCGCATCGAGCGTCTGACCTTCAATGCCGACGGCACAATCGTGGAGCCTCAACAGACCATGCGCGGCGTGGGTGTCAACCAGGCAACGGAGAAGATAGACGTTGACCGCTACACCCAGGCAAGCCAGGATGTGACGACAGCATTTGTCGATACCACGAACACCTTCGCCGGCTGGCAGGCCCAACTTCCCAAGAAAGGCAGTTGGATCAAGTATCCCGACGTGGACTTCAGCAGCATCGCCCCGGTGAAGGCCTCCAAAGGCCGCCAAACCTTGGGCGACGGCTATCTCATCGTGTGTGCCAAGGCTTCTGAAGACACGGAGTTCTGCATCCGTGAGAAGGACGCCAAGGGCAAAGTCATCGCTCGCGTGAAAATGAAGGTGAAGGAAACCCGCGGCACGTTCCAACGCGACCTGAGCGGCCGCTGGCTCACCCTGAACGCCCCCTTGGAGTACGTCCCCGCTGGTGTGACCGACCTTGTGGTGACTTGCGAGGGAACGGGTGTTGACATCGACTGGGTACAGTTCAAGAACCGTCCTAAATATTTCTCCCCCACGACCGGCGAGACCTCCGCTCCCGATGAGAACGGTTTCATCCGTCGCTGGCGCCTTATGGAACCCATCGCGCAGACCATCCCGTCGAATGTCGTCTTCACCGACACATGGCTTCGCAACCTTTTCACCGACGCCTCGTTGAAGCCGGGTAAGAAGTCCAAGTGGCACGCCCTCGACAGCGAGAACTACAACGTGAAACTGTTCCGCTTCGGCGAGTTGTGGTGCAACCACACATACGGCTCACTCTTCTGGGCAGAGACACAGATTGTGTGCTCCGAGGACATTCCCAATGTGCGCCTTGCAGCCGGTTCCAATGGAGCCTCGATGTGGTGGCTCAACGGCGAAGAGGCCCTGCTGCTCTCCGGCGACCGTCGCATGGTCGTTGACGACGGCATGTCGCCCCGCCTGACCCTGAAGAAAGGTGTCAACACTCTCCGCTGCGCCTTGGTGAACGGTCCGGGGCTTAGCGATTTCTGCGTCCGCTTCCTGGACGAGGCGGGCCATCCCATAACCAATTTCCAAGTAAGAACCCAACAACCATGAGCACCATGACAACGCATAGCATCCATCGTGTGGCAAAACTCGCCTTATTGTTACTTTTCACCATCTCGGTCAACACAGTGTCGGCCCAAGTGGGCCAGCCCTACATTCACGACCCCTCGACCATCGCCTTCTGCGACGGCAAATACTACACATTCGGCACCGGCGGCGGCGGTCTCATCTCCGAAGACGGTTGGTCGTGGCACAGCGGTGCGGTGCGCCCCGGCGGTGGCGCAGCTCCCGATGTATTGAAGATTGGCGACCGCTACCTCGTCATCTACGGCGCCACGGGTGGTGGCCTTGGTGGCGGCCACAGCGGGCGCATCCTTACGATGTGGAACAAGACACTCGACCCCAAGAGCCCTGATTTCAAATACACCACTGCCGTAGAGGTGTGCTCAAGCGACGGCATGGAGGACCAGGACGCCATCGACCCCGGCCTGCTGCTCGACCCGACGACGGGTCGCCTGTGGGTGAGTTACGGCACTTATTTCGGCACCATCCGCCTCATCGAACTTGACCCCACAACGGGCAAGCGCGTCAGCGGCAACAAGGAGATGGACATTGCCATCGACTGCGAGGCCACCGACCTCCTCTACCGTGACGGTTGGTATTATTTGCTCGGCACTCACGGCACCTGCTGCGACGGCGTGAACTCCACCTACAACATCGTGGTGGGTCGCTCCCGCAGTGTGCAAGGTCCCTATATGGATAATGTAGGCCGCTCGATGCTCCAGGGTGGTGGCAAGATGGTGATTGCCGCCGGCGCCCGTGCATGCGGCCCCGGCCATTTCGGCCGCACCATCATCGACGAAGGTGTAGAGGTGATGTCGTGCCATTATGAGGCCGACTTCGACCGCAGCGGTCGCTCGGTGCTTGCCATCCGCCCGTTGCTGTGGAAGAATGACTGGCCCATCGCCGGGGAGCAGTTCCTTGGTGGCACCTTCGAGATAGAGTCGGAGCGTCGCGGTTACTCCTTGGAGTTGGCAGTCGATTTCGTCCGCATCGCTCAAGAGCGCGAGCGTTTTTGGAACATGGACCAATCGAAGCCCTTGGTGAAGATCCCATGCCAGGAGTTGGCCGACGTTTCCGGCAGCTGGCCTCAGGGTGAGATTACGCTTCGTTGCGGCGACTACATGCACCGTCCCCACCAGCGTTGGACCGTCACCCCACTGCCCGATGCTCCCGGCTACCTTGGCAATTCCTATTTCAAAATCACCATTGCCGGCACAGACCGTGCCTTGGCCGCCACCTCATCGATGGAACTCACCACCGTGCCGGCATTCACCGGCGACGACAGCCAGCTGTGGCGCATCGAACAACTCACTGACGGCACCTTCCGCCTGATGCCCAAGAGCATCCCCGGAATCCCGGGCATCAACACCCGCTACTGCCTCTACTCCGCCGGCGACAGCACGCCCACCCTCGCAGAGTATGATTTTGGTAGCGACAACTCCAAATGGAATTTCCGCTCACATTAAGGAAATAAAAAGACTACATCCTGTGTCCACTTGCCGATGCTTTTCTCGGAGGATCCGATGAAGGGCATCGGCTTTTACATATCTTTGTGTGAACAACTAAATAAATCTCACTTCTTCAAAAAAGCACAAGGGCAAAGCACGAATAGGAACCTTGGATATCGTCCATCAATCGCATACATACGTCATCTCATGGCCGCCTCCACCACCTGTGCATAGTCGTCGCCGAGGCTTGCGAGGCGGTTGAGGCAGTTGTATGCGGCGTGCCTGACGGGGATTGACTCGTCGCGCAAGGCCGTGGTAGCCTGGTCGATGATTTCAGCAAGCTCTCTGACGTCGGGGATGGCCCCTTGCCTGATTTTTCCGGAAATGATGTGGTATCCACAAACTTGTCGGAGCGGCTGTGACGTGGCCACCCATTCGAAAGCGAGTTGTGGTGCGAAGTCAAGATATTGCAAGAGGTTGTGTGCCAACATCTCCGCCATTTCAAGCGTTTGCACTTGTTCCATCCACAGTTCCGCCAGTTGGGTGGTCATCTCCTCCATGGGCATGATGAGGGTAGCGAGTATTTTGCACTCACGAATGTTCTCCATCCAGAGTTGTATGGCAAGGTGGTAATCCTTGCCATATTCCTCGGCCATCTGTTTCAAATCGCTGAAAGCCACCCCCCAGTTGAGATGGTAGTCGATGCCGTTCTCCCTCATGTATTTCGAGGCCTCCCCGTTCATGAGCAGCCGGAAGGAGCGTTTGATTTGCTTGACTTTTTCTTCAGTGGTCATAATAATGAGGTCATCATCTCACAAAATGCTGTAGTCACGGGAGTACCTGCGCATCTGCTGATCGTAGGACTCGTAATAGTCGATGAGGAAGTCGATGATGTTCCCCTTTCCATCCTTCATGGGTATGAACCTTGGATTGAGGAATCCCTTGTACGGAGCGAGGTTGAGTTTTGCATACCTTTCGAGGACTTCCTGGTGCAGCGTCGGCTCCACCTTGACGGCATATTGCTCGACGAGCGACTTAGCCGCCTCATAGTCCCCTTCACTCTTGATGCGCTGCACCTCAGCCAAAAGCGTGGCGAACGCCGTTCTTAGTCGTTGGTAATCGTTGATTTCGAGATACGTCTTCCCTTCCACCTTGACAAGTTTGACAGCTTCCGGCTCGTTGTGTTCCACCCATCTTGCGATGAGCGCCCTGTTGCGCATGTGAGCCTCCTCAATGTTGTTTCCCAGACTGATGCGTGTGAGTTGGGTCATCATCCCGTTCATCAAGTATGTGTAGTATTGCGCCTTGTAAGCCTGGTTGTCGGGCAACAATCCCAGTTCAACAAGTTTTTCGTCAGCGATGTAATAGAGTGCGAAGAGGTCCGCCCTTGCCTCCTCGATGGTGTTGGCATACGCCTTGAGCGCATCGGGGTCAGTCCCCGGCAGCAGCTGTCCGCTACCATGTCCGAGACATTCATGCAAGTCAGTGTGCAGGTCATCGGTAAGGTCTCCGTATTTCTCAATTATTGCGAGGGTTTCCTTGTCGATGACAAATTCCTCCTTGAATCCATTACCGTGAGCCGCCTTGTTGTATGCATCGGTGATGTTTCCTATGGTTACGCTCTTGCTGCCATGCTTCGCCCTTATCCAGTCAGCGTTGGGGAGATTGATGCCGATGGCCGTTGCCGGGAACTCCCCTCCTCCGAGCATGGCCGCGCAGACGACATTCGCCGTCACCCCCTTGACAACCTTCTTCTTGAACCTTGCATCGACGGGCGAATGGTCTTCAAACCATTGAGCGTTGTCGCTGATGGTGCGTGTTCGCTTGGTAGCCACCCTGTCCTTGTATTCCACCAGTCCCTCCCAGGTGGCCTTCAGCGCCATAGGGTCGTCATACACCTCGATGAAGCCATTGATGAAATCGATGTCACCCTCGTGGCTCTCCACCCATTTGATGGAATACCGGTCGAAATCACGCAAGTCGCCAGTGGTGTAATACCTCAATAGCAGTTGTATGACCTCCTTTTGCTGTTCGTTCTCCGCTACCTGTTGCGCCTTCTCCAACCAGTAAACGATATGTGCGATGGCCTTCCCGTATTCTCCATGGAGTTTCCAGGTCACTTCTCTCACCTCCCCCTTTTCCTTGACCAGTTTGCTGTTGAGCCCCCACGATGGCGGCTCCTCGTCCTCCGAGTCTTTTTTAGAGGCATAAAACTCCTCCACCTCCTTTTGCGTCACTCCCTCATAGAAATTCACCGCCGACGTCGCGACGAGGTCCTGCCCGTCCGCCTTGTTGGTGCGTTTGGCTTCTATTTGGGGGTCGAAAATGACGGGGAAAAGTTCTTCCATCATTCCCTCCACATCCTGCCCGGGCGCGAGCGGCAGTTTTTCAGGAGCTATGCTCAAGATGGCCTTCCGCAAGAAGTCGGGTGTGAACCGCGGAATGAATTTCTCCCCTCCATAATGATGGTGAATGCCATTGGAGAACCACACCCGCTTGAGATACACCTCAAGAGCCCGAACCTGCTCATATTCACCATCTTGGGCATATCCATCGGTCACGACCTCCAACAACTTTCTAATTCGCAAGTTGTGCCGTCCCATTTGGTCGAAGGTGATGTCCCTTCCCCACAGGGTTGCCTCCGACAGGCAATAGACATATATTTTTTGTTTGAGGGAAAGTTGCCCAAATCCATCAAGACGATATCTGAGCATTTGAATGTCGGCGAATCTTTCACCGGAATAATTGAATTGGTGAGGCATGTTTCTGTTAAGTAAACAGTAGTGAAAAAGGATTTTTACTCAGCACAAAGTGCGTTCCATCAATTCTGTTGCTGTTTTTCATTGCGGAGCTAAAAACAACCGCCAAGAAAAAAAACGTTACAACACAATAAATGGAACTCACTTGAGTGTCAACTTCATTATTACAGAATGATGAAGCTGCCGCGTTCATCTCATCATCAAAAGGAAATGAAATAACTTAAACAGTTTTTTCAGCCGCCTTTCTTGTTCGCTTCGCTTCTCTTTTAGTCTCCTTTTGTGCTGGATGCTGTGCGAAATGCCTGATTTTGTACTCACGAGGCGTCACGCCATTGATTTTGTAGAATGAAGCATAGAAAGACTGCCTGTTGGAAAAGCCAACCATCGAGCTGATGTCCTCCATGTTGAGATCCTGGTACCTTTTGTCCACGAGGAGCGTCATGGCCTCGTCAATGCGGTACTTGTTGACGAAAGAGGTGTAATTCATGTGAAATCTCACATTCACCACGGCAGAGATGTAACGTGTGTTGGTGCCGAGATCCTCTGCCAGCCTTTTAGCGGAATAGTCCTTGTCCTTGTACTTTTGTTGGATGAGGATGATGTCGAGGATTTTCTCCTTGAGGTCATCCATCAATTTAGGACTGACGAGACTACGATAAGCAGCCTCCTTTTCCTTCTTTTCAGTAATGTTGTATTTTGCCATATCTACTAAAAAATAAAATGGTGAAAAAAAGAATTGCATAATAGTTGTTGCAAATATAATTACAATTGTCGGCATTTGCAAATATTTTTTCTCTTTTTTTCCGAAAAACCACTTTTTACGAAAAAACGAACAATGAAAGAGGAGGGAAAGCCGTGTTTTTCGACCGAAAAAGTAAAGAATAGTCAAATTCAGCCTGGCAAGCAGCCATTTTTCAAGAAACCATTGCCAAGCATCCCCCTCCTTGTCCACCAATCAGACAAAAAACAATATTAAAATGTGAAAAAGCATCATCAAGAATGTTTTTTTGGTGATAAATGGTGAGAAGTGTGAGAAAAAGCGTACCTTTGCATTCAATTTGGAAAAAGAAAAATGAAGAGACCGACCGCCATACTGCTGCTCCACTGCCCCGACCAGCAAGGCATCATATCCGAAATGACCAAGTTCATCACCGACAACAAGGGCAACATCGTTTATCTGGACCAATACGTGGACCGCCAAGATGGTATGTTCTTCATGCGCATCGAGTGGGAGCTTGATGACTTTCTCATCCCTCGTGAAAAGATAGAGGAATACGTCACGACACTCTACGCCCAGCGCTACCACATGACTTTCAACCTCTATTTCAACGACATCCGTCCCCGTATGGCCATCTTCGTGAGCAAGATGAGCCACTGCCTCTACGACCTCCTTGCCCGTTACAAGGCAGGCGAGTGGGAGGTGGACATCCCCTGCATCGTGAGCAACCACGAGGACTTGCGCTACATCGCCGAGCAATTCGACATACCCTTCTATGTGTGGTCCATCGCCAAGGACCACTCCAACAAATCGGAGGTGGAGGCCGCCGAGATGGCGCTGCTGAAGGAAAAGCGTGTTACCTTCATCGTGCTTGCCCGTTACATGCAGATTGTGACCGACGACATGATATCCGCCTATCCCCACCACATCATCAACATCCACCACTCCTTCCTCCCCGCCTTCGTAGGCGCCAAGCCCTACCATCAAGCCTGGGAGCGCGGTGTGAAAATCATCGGTGCGACAAGCCACTACGTGACGAGCGAGCTCGACGCCGGCCCCATCATCGAGCAGGACGTGGTGCGCATCACCCACAAGGACACCCCCGAAAGCCTGGTGCTCAAAGGCCGCGACCTGGAGAAAATCGTGCTCTCCCGCGCCGTGACCAAGCACATCCAGCGCAAGATATTGACCTACCACAACAAAACCATCATTTTCAGTTGACCCTATGGAAGTAGCGATAGTGAAATACAATGCCGGCAACATCTACTCCGTAGAGAACGCCCTTCGTCGCCTCGGTGTCGAGCCGTTGCTCACCGACGACGCCGCACTCCTTCGCCGCGCCGACTGCGTGCTGTTTCCCGGTCAGGGCGAGGCCAGTGGCGCCATGTCCTACCTTCGCTCCCACGGTCTTGACACCGTCATCCGCTCCCTCACCCAGCCTGTTCTCGGCATCTGCATCGGGCAGCAACTGCTATGCCGCCACAGCGAGGAGGGCGACACCGACTGCCTCGGCGTATTCTCCGCCGATGTTCGCCGCTTCATCCCTCGCCATCACGATGAGAAAGTGCCGGCGATGGGTTGGAACGAGCTCAGCAACCTCTCCACCCCATTGTTCGACGGCATTTCCGATGGTTCCTTCGTCTATTTTGTCCACAGCTACTACGTTCCCTTGTGTGCTGAGACGATAGCCACGTCCGACTACATACACCCCTACAGCGCCGCCATGCACAAGGGCAATTTCTACGCCACGCAGTTCCACCCGGAGAAAAGCGGCAGCATAGGGGAGCGCATCCTCGAGAACTTCCTTTCCATGGCCCAAACCCGGCAAACACTCCACCCATGATAGAACTCATCCCAGCCATAGACATCATCGACGGCCAATGCGTTCGCCTGAAGAGAGGCGACTACAATGCGAAGACCGTTTACTCCTCCGACCCGGTGGAAGTGGCGAAGGAATTCGAACGCCTCGGCTTCCGCCGCCTTCACGTGGTGGACCTCGACGGCGCCAAGTCACGCCACATCGTCAACTCCTCCGTCCTCCGCGCCATCACCGAGCAGACACGCCTCACCGTCGATTTCGGCGGAGGCATCAAGAGCGAGGCCGACATCGAGGAAGCCTTCCGCTGTGGAGCCTCCCAGGTGACCATCGGTTCGGTGGCCGTCACCTCCCCCGACCTTTTCGCCAGTTGGCTCCGCAAATACGGTCCCGAGCGCATCATCTTAGGTGCCGACGTTCGCGACGGCAAGGTGAGCATCAACGGCTGGAAGGAAGACAGCGGCACCGACCTGCTGCCCTTCCTGCGCCACTATGTGGAGCAAGGTGTCACCCATGTGCTTTGCACCGACATCTCACGCGACGGCATGCTCCAAGGCCCCTCGCTCGACCTCTACAGCTCCGTGATGCGCACCTACCCCCACCTGCACCTGATAGCCAGCGGCGGCGTGTCGTGCAATGCCGACATTGCCGAGCTGCATCGCCGCGGCATCCCCGCCGTGGTGTTCGGCAAGGCCTTCTACGAGGGTCGCATCGACGTTGACGCCCTGCGCCTGCAATATGGCGGCCTGGCCAAGCGCATCATCCCCTGCCTTGACGTGAAAGACGGACAGACGGTGAAAGGCACCAATTTCGTCAACCTCCGCCATGCAGGCGACCCCGTGGAACTTGGCAAGGCCTACAGTGACGCCGGCGCCGACGAGCTGGTGTTTCTCGACATCACCGCGAGCCACGAGGGCCGGAAGACGTTCACCGACATGGTGACACGCGTTGCCGCCGAGGTGAACATCCCCTTCACCGTTGGCGGCGGTGTGAACGAGCTGTCGGACGTGGAGCGTCTGCTCCATGCCGGTGCCGACAAAGTGAGTGTCAACAGCGCTGCCTTGCGCCGCCCCGAGCTCATCAACGAGATTTCGAGCCGCTTTGGCTCACAGGTGTGCGTCTGTGCCATCGACGCCCGCCAATGCGACGGTGAATGGACCTGCTACATCAACGGTGGCCGCGTGCCGACGGGCCGCAACCTCTTCGACTGGGCACAAGAAGTGGCCGACCGCGGTGCCGGCGAGATACTCTTCACCAGCATGAACCACGACGGTGTGAAGGAAGGCTTCGCCTTGGAGGCCCTCTCCCGCCTTCATGAGTTGCTTCCCATCCCCGTGATAGCCAGCGGGGGAGCCGGTGCCCGTGAGCATTTCCTCGAAGCGTTCACGCTGGGCAAGGCAGATGCCGCCCTTGCCGCGAGCGTCTTCCACTTCGGCGAGATTTCCATCCCCGAGTTGAAACAATACCTTCGCCACGAAGGCATCAAGGTAAGACAATAGCAAAACAAACAAACGATGAACATAGACTTTGAGAAAGGCGGTGGGTTGGTCCCCGCCATCATCCAAGACGCCGACACCCGCCAAGTGCTGATGCTCGGCTACATGAACCAGGAAGCTCTCGACCAGACGCTTTCCAAGGGTTTGGTGACCTTCTACAGCCGTTCGCGCCAGACGTTGTGGACGAAAGGCGAGACCTCCGGCAACTACCTCAAGTTGGTGGACGTGAAAAGCGACTGCGACAACGACACCCTGTTGGTGAGAGTGCACCCCACCGGCCCCGTATGCCACACCGGCTCCGACACCTGTTGGGACGAGCGCAACGAGGGAGCTCCCCTGGATTTCCTCAGCCACCTGCAGGACTTCATCGAGAAGCGCCACGAGGAGATGCCGGAGAAGAGCTACACCACGAGCCTCTTCCGCGACGGCCTGAACCGCATGGCGCAAAAAGTGGGCGAGGAAGCCTTGGAGATGGTGATAGAGGCCACCAACGGCAGCAACGAGCGCCTTGTTTACGAGGGAGCCGACATGCTCTACCACCTCATCGTGCTGCTCACCAGCAAGGGGCTCCGCATAGAAGACCTCGCCACAGAACTGCGAGAGCGCCACGACCCCAACTGGAAGAAACACTGACCCCATAAAAGCAAGCCCAAACCTAAAAGCAAAAGACATGCTGATAGACTACCAGAAAGTGAACATCGTGCAGGACGGCAACGTCGTGCTCAAGGACGTGGACCTTCAAGTGAATGAAGGTGACTTCGTATATATAATAGGTAAGGTGGGAGCCGGCAAGAGTTCCCTGCTCAAAACCCTCTACTGCGAACTCGACCATTCCAACCCGGAAAAAGCCGAGGTGCTGGGCCGCGACGTGAGCTCCATCCGCCGCAAGGACATCCCCGCCCTTCGCCGTGAGATGGGCATCATCTTCCAAGACTTCCAACTGCTGCACGACCGTAGTGTAAGGAAAAACCTCGACTTCGTGCTTCGTGCCACCGGGTGGACACGCCGGAAGGAACGTCGTGACCGCATCACCACCGTCTTGGAGGCGGTGGGCATGACCGAAAAGTTGGACAAGATGCCCCACGAGCTCTCCGGCGGCGAGCAGCAACACATCGCCATCGCCCGTGCGCTGCTCAACAAGCCCAAGATCATCATCGCCGACGAGCCCACCGGCAACCTCGACATGGACACCGCGCGCCACATCGTCAGCCTTCTCAAGAAAATCAGCAAGGACGGCACCGCCGTCGTGATGTCCACGCACAACATCCCCCTTCTCGACGAGTTCCCCGGCACTGTTTACCGCTGCAAGGACAACGTAGTGAAGGATGTCACCCATGAATACCGTCAGATGGACCTGTCTGAAGACGCGAAGGACTAAGACGGTCTTATAAAAGCAAGAACAATCACAAAAAAGACAACGACATGATAGTAATGAAATTCGGCGGCACGTCCGTCGGCAGTCCAGCGAGGATGAAATCCGTCTCCTCCCTCATCACTCGCAGCGGCGAGCCCACCTTCGTGGTGCTCTCCGCAATGTCGGGAACCACCAACACGCTTGTTGAGATTTCCAACTACCTCTACATGAAGAACCCCGACGGCGCGAATGAAGTGATCAACGCTCTTGAAAAGACCTACTTGGAGCACGTGGAAGCCCTCTACAGCACGGAAGAATGGCGTGAGACCACCCGCAAGTTCCTCTACGAAGAGTTCAACTACCTCCGTTCGTTCACCAAGGACCTTTTCACAAGTTTCGAGGAAAAAAGCATCGTGGCGCAAGGCGAGGTGATCAGCACCAACATGCTGGTGAACTACATGCATGAGATTGGCATCGACGCCGTGCTGCTGTCCGCCCTCGACTTCATGCGCACGGACAAGAACGCCGAGCCCGACCCACAGTACATCAAGGAAAAGCTTGGTGCGCTGATGGCGGAAAACGCCGGCCATCAGGTATATGTCACCCAGGGCTTCATCTGCCGCAATGCCTACGGCGAGGTGGACAATCTTCTCCGTGGCGGCTCGGACTACACCGCCTCATTGGTGGGCGCCGCCATCGACGCCGAGGAGATTCAGATCTGGACCGACATCGACGGCATGCACAACAACGACCCTCGCATTGTTGACGACACGAAGGCCGTACACCAATTGAATTTCGAAGAGGCCGCCGAGCTGGCCTACTTCGGTGCCAAGATCCTGCACCCCACATGCATCCAGCCTGCCAAATACGCGGGCATCCCCGTTCGCCTCCTGAACACGCTCCAGCCCGACGCCGAGGGAACAATCGTGGACAACGTCATCATGCGCGGGCAAATCAAGGCCGTCGCCGCCAAGGACAACATCATCGCCATCAAAATCAAGAGTTCGCGCATGCTCCTTGCCACCGGCTTCCTTCGCAAGGTGTTCGAGATATTCGAGAGCTACCAGACCCCCATCGACATGGTGTGCACCTCAGAGGTTGGTGTCTCCGTGACCATCGACAGCGACGCCCACCTGACCGCCATCGTCAACGAGTTGAAGAAATATGGCACCGTGACCGTTGACACCCACATGTGCATCATCTGCGTGGTGGGCGACCTCGACTGGAGCAACCTCGGTTTCGAGACCCTTGCCACCGACGCGATGAAAGACATCCCCGTGCGCATGATTTCCTACGGCGGTTCCAACTACAACATTTCCTTCTTGGTGAAGGAGCAAGACAAGCAGCGCGCCCTGTGCAACCTGAGCGCGAAACTTTTCGATTAAGGCAATGAAAGGACGCTTCCCCACCGACAAGTTCCAGTCGATAGAAACTCCGTTCTACTATTACGACACCGACTTGCTTCGCTCCACGCTCCGTGCCATCCACACAGAAATCTCCAAGCACGAGCGCTACGAGGTGCACTACGCCATAAAGGCCAATGCCAACCCCAAGGTGCTCAACGTGATAGCCCAAGCCGGACTGGGTGCCGACTGCGTGAGCGGCGGTGAGATTCTCGCCGCCCTTGCCTCCGGCTTCCCTTCTCGCAAGATTGTTTACGCCGGTGTAGGCAAGGCCGACTGGGAGATCAACCTTGGCTTGGACAAGGACATCTTCTGCTTCAATGTGGAGAGCCTTGCCGAGCTTGAGGTGCTCAACGAACTTGCCGGCCTCCGTGGCAAGCGAGCGCGTGTAGCCCTTCGCATCAACCCCGACGTGGGCGCCCACACCCACTCCAACATCACCACCGGCTTGGCGGAGAACAAGTTCGGCATTGCCATGGGCGACATGGAGCGCGTGATAGCGGAGGTGAACAGCCTCCCCCACGTGGAATTCATAGGCCTGCATTTCCACATCGGCTCCCAAATCCTCAACATGGGCGACTTCGCCGCTCTCTGCAACCGCATCAACGACCTGCAGAAGCAATTGGAGCGCAGCCGGGTTCAAGTCCGCCACATCAACGTCGGCGGCGGCTTAGGCATCGACTACACGCATCCCAACCGTGTGCCCATCCCCGACTTCAAGGCCTATTTCGACACCTACACCCGCCTGCTGCGCCTCCGCCCCGGGCAGTCGCTCCATTTCGAACTGGGTCGCGCCGTCGTGGCCCAATGCGGCACCCTTGTCACCCGCACGCTCTATGTGAAGCAAGGCGCCGCCAAGCAGTTTGCCATCGTTGACGCAGGCATGACCGACCTCATCCGTCCCGCCCTCTACCAAGCCTATCACAAGATTGAGAACATCAGCAGCGACGGCCCGATACAGACCTACGACGTCGTGGGTCCCATCTGCGAGTCGAGCGACGTTTTCGGCAAGTCGGTGGACCTGAACGAGACCCATCGCGGCGACCTCATCGCGCTCCGCTCCGCCGGGGCATACGGTGAGATCATGGCTTCTCAATACAACTGCCGCAAACTCCCCCGTGGCTACATTACCGAAGAGTTATGATACTTCTTCCCATCGACCTCCCCACCTTGGTGCTCTCGGGCACTCTGCTGCTCCTGGCCCTTGTCACTCCGATGCTCAGCCCCTTCTTCCGGCGGCTCCCGCGTCGCGAGGAATCAGTCGCCGCCGAGCCACCCCGCGTGACCGTGCTGCTGGTGTCCAACGGCGACCATGAGGCGCTGGACGAGCACCTGCCGCTCTACCTCACCCAAGACTATCCTTCGGGTTACGACGTGGTGGTGGTGGCCGAGAAAGCCGACCTTGAGACGGAGAACGTGCTGAAACGCTATTCCCACGACCCTCGCCTGTATCACACCTTCGTGCCTGACAGTTCCCGCTACATGAGCAAGAACAAGCTTGCCATCACGCTTGGCGTGAAGGCATCGAAGAGCGACTGGATCGTGCTTACCGACCCACGTTGCAAGCCTTCCGACAGCCACTGGCTCTCTTCGCTGTCCGAGCATTTCACCCCTTCGCACAACATGGTGCTCGGCTACTCCAACTTCACCCCGGAGGCGAAGGCCTACCACCGTTTCGAGCGTCTTCACACCGCCCTGTACCTCCTTCGCGAGGCCCAAACGGACAGGGCCTACCGCACCAACTGCCTCCATGTATCGTTCCGCAAGAGCGAGTTCATGGAGCGTCACGGTTTCTTGGAGTACCTGAAATACTCCATCGGTGAATACGACTTCCTCGTCAACAAGTTCGCCACCCCAGAGGGCACGGTAGTTGCATCCTCTCCCGCCACTTGGCTTTGGGAGCGCCCGCTGCATCCCAAGTCATGGCAAAACCGCCAAGTGTATTACCATGAGGTGGGCAGGCACTTGGACGGCGGCACGAGGGTGCGCCTGCTCCATGCCTTGGACCAATGGGCCATGCATGCCAACTACCTCCTCGAGCTGTCCTCAGGCGTTTTCGCCGGCCTCACCCATCGCTGGGTGTTGCTCGGCGCAGCCGTCGTCTCCCTCCTGCTGACCATCACCCTCCGCACCCTCAACGGCAAGAAAGCTTTCAAGGAGTATCAGACAGGTCTCTCCCCGTGGCAGGTGGTGCCATTGGAGCTGAGCATGCTCCGCCGCTCCTTCCTCACCCGCATGCGCTATGAATACGCCGACAAGAGCGACTTCATCAGCCACAAGGTGTGAGCAAACAGCACCCATGAGCCACCCTACTCAAAAAAAGCTGCTTTTCACCCTCCAAATCGAAAAAAAGGCTATATTTGCACCGAAGAAACCCAACTTGACTTAATATGAGAAGACTATTCCCAACAATCCTGCTTTGCATGGCCTTCGCCATGCCTTCGCTTGCCGACAATGTCAAAATTGGCGGCATCAACTACCGCATCTCCGGCAGCACGGCCACAGTAATGCCCAACAATTATGACGACAGTTCGGGCAGCGTCATCGTCATCGGCCTGAACAACGGTTACGAGGGCGACGTGGTGATACCCGAAACCATCACGGTTGACGGTGTTTCCTACGAGGTGACTTCTGCCTTTGAAGGAACGTTCTCCAACTCCACGAAGTTGACGAGCGTCTCTCTCCCCTCCACGCTGACCGACCTGGGCAGCACACCTTTTTCCTCCTGCAACAAGCTTCTGAGCATCAACGTCTCTCCCGACAACCCCACCTACAGCAGTGTTGACGGCGTTCTCTACAACAAGGCGAAGAGCACGCTCATCTCCTGCCCCGGTGGCAAGACGGCTCATTTCGAGGTGCCCTCCGGCGTCACAGAGATAGCCAACAGCGCCTTCTATGGCTGTTCCAAACTGACGTCTGTGCACCTTCCCTCCACCATCCAGCGCCTTGGGGTTAACGCCTTCCGCGCCTGCATCCTGATGGCCGAGGTGAACATCCCCGCCGGCATCACGGAGTTGGAAAACGGTGTGTTCCGTGGATGCAGCTCCCTCAAGGAGATAGAGGTTCCCTCTTCGGTGACGAAACTTGGCGACTACGCCTTCTACTACTGTCAGAGTCTGACCAACATTCATTTTGCCGGCCCTGTGACGAGCATCGGCTCCTACGGCCTCAGCTCCTGCGTGAAACTCACGACGATAGAACTTCCCTCCACGCTTGAAAGCCTTGGCGACCGTGTTTTTGAGAGCGATTCCAAGCTGGTGTCAGTAAGTTTCCCCTCCACGCTCAAGAGTCTTGGCATGGCCAATTTCCGTGGCTGCACCGCACTCACTTCCATCGAGGTGGCCGAGGGCAACGACTATTTCACAAGTGTTGACGGCGTGCTTTTCAACAAGAGCATGGACAAGTTGATTTGCTGCCCCAGCCAGCGCCAAGGCGTCTATGAGGTGCCCTCCACGGTGAAGCGCATCGACGACTATGCCTTCTTCATGTGCCGTTACCTGTCGAACATCAAGCTTCCCCTTTCTCTCACAGAAATCGGCTTGTCCGCTTTTGCCAACTGCAGCAACCTCAGCGTGTTGACCCTTCC
>CADBBP010000035.1 GCA_902792855.1 uncultured Prevotellaceae bacterium | reverse complement strand
TGTCGGGCTTGAAGCCCGGAAGAACGCGTGAGGCATGGTGGTCGTCGAACAACTTGCCGCCCAACTCCATGTATAGTTTTCCTCCAAACTGCGAGATTCGTTCCCTGATGTGCTCGGACTGTATCCTTACATACTTGTCGTTGTCAAAACCTATTTTCATGATCTTCTCGTTCTTTTCGCGTGCAAAGTTACGGAAAATCGAGTGCAGGACAAAAAGAACGTCGTTCTTTTTTCATGCCGAGATGGAGTAACTTATCCAAAGTTACGAATAAACGAGTGAAAAGGAGAAAGAAAAGCTGGCTTTTCTTTCTCCTTTTCCGAGTGGTAGTAACTTCGGCGTAGCCAGAGTTACGGAAAATCGAGTGCAGGACACGATTTAGTCCTTAAGCGGACAAAATCTTCAGAACGCCGTTCTTTTTTCATGCCGAGATGGAGTAACTTATCCAAAGTTATACTTTCGCTCTTCACATTATTATTTTCCATGGTTTCAAGAGTATTTCATTCTACAAGTCAGAATAATTTGATGGTTTGCAAAAAAATTGCTAACTTAGCGGCCTGAAACAACAGTATAGCGTCATGGCACCATTGAGAAAATACCCCGTAGGCATTCAGAGCTTTGAGAAAATCCGCACAAATGGGTACATTTATGTGGACAAGACCCCACTTATTTACAAGATGATTACCGAGGGGTGCCCCTATTTTCTGAGCCGCCCCCGGCGGTTTGGAAAGTCGCTGTTGTGCTCCACCCTCGAGGCGGTCTTCCAAGGGCGGCGTGAGCTCTTCGAGGCCTTCACCACGGAAGACGGCATCGAGCAGCCACAACTTTTTATCGCCACCACCAATTGGAAGTGGCAGCCTCATCCTGTCATCCGCTTCGATTTCAGTCAGGAAAGAAACTACACTATTGAAGCCCTTGACAAGTTGGTCAACTTCACCCTTGCCAAATACGAGCGTGAATATGGTCTCACCCCACAAATAGGCGAGGGGAGTAATACGCGGCTCATTTCCATCATTACAGAGGCACATCGCCAGACAGGCCGTCGCGCCGTGGTCATCGTTGATGAATACGACTCCTTTATGCTTCACAGCATCGGCGACAGCGAGTTGGAGGAAGGCATACGTAGGAGTTTCTCCTCCCTCTTCAGCCCACTCAAGGCGCTTGACGACCACTTGCAGTTTGTCTTCATCACAGGTATTTCCAAGTTTTCGCAAATGGGCATCTTCAGCACACTCAACAACCTCAAAAACATCTCCATGATGCCGAGTTTTGAGACCATTTGTGGAATTACCGAGAAGGAACTTGCCACCGTGTTGCATACTGACACTGAGCAACTGGCACAGTATAGGGGCGAAACCTACGACGAGACATTTGCCGAGCTAAAGCGGATGTATGACGGCTACCATTTTAGTCGTTTCAAATCAGATATCTACAACCCTTTCAGCCTGTTTAACGCATTTGATTCTGGTGAAATAGGCGATTATTGGTTTGACAGTGCGACACCGAGTGCCGTCATTGGTATGTTGGCGCAGATGCCGCCCATCCAACTGACCGACATCGATGGCGTGACTTGCCCCGCTAAGGATTTTGATGTCCCTTTCAGCAGCTACAGCAAGCCCTTGCCCGTGCTATACCAGAGCGGTTACATTACCATCAAGGACTACGAAAAAGATTTTGATGAGTACACGTTGGGGTTGCCCAACTTGGAGGTTCGAAAAGGTTTTGCCAACAGCCTTTACGAATATGTTGTAGTGGCTAAGGGCATAGACACCAACAAAAACGCACTATTTCGCGCCTACAACCAATTCCGACTTTCCAACCACCTGCCCCCATTCATTGAGGCCATAAAGGTGTTTTACTCCGGCATCCCATATTACCTCAACGAGAAGGGCGAGCATCACTACCACGTCATCCTCTATACGTTGCTCACCGCCTTTGGAGCTGATATCAGCGCCGAGGAGCCATCGGCAAAGGGTCGTGCCGACATCATCCTAAAAATGCCCAAGGGCATCTACGTCATCGAAATCAAGTATGACGACACCGCCGACGAGGCACTAAGGCAAATCGACCTGCGCGGCTACGCCGAAAAGTACCGCTCAGACGGGCGACCCATCACCAAGGTGGGCATCGCTTTCTCCTCCAAGGAGCGGAACATCACGGATTACAAGTTTGCGTTGGAAGCCAATGATTTAAGCTCTCTGGACAAGGGTTGCTGAAGAAAGAAAGGACGAGGCTTATTCAAGGATTTTGGTGACCTCGGTGATGCTCTTTGACTCTATGTTGCCCCTTTCGTTTTTCACGTAAACATGGCCGGTCTCCTTGTCTATCGCCGTCACCACATATCCGGGCCTGTAGTAGCTCGCCCATGTCGCCCAGACCTTGTCACCTACCTTTATCTTCTCCTTGAGGGGGATGAGGCGCACGTCCGCCTTGTCGTAGGCTTCTATCTTGCTGCCCAATCCCTGCACCAGCACTTTGTTGCCCTCCACGTGGATGAGCATCCCTTTCAGCCATTCCTTGTCCTCGCGCATGGCCACTTGTGCGCCACTTTGCCATTTGCCGCTTTTCAGGACGGCAAACGACCCCGGTTTGAGTGCCTCACCCCTTCTTTTCTCCACCAGTTTGGGACTGTCGGGGTTGTCGGGCCAAGTCAGGTCGAGGTAGCATGCTTTCGGTTCTTCTGGGTTGCTGTCATCGACGACAAACGCTCTTTGCAGTCCGCTTCCCGACTGCCACCATGTGAGCACAATGTCCCCTTTCTTCGCTTTCGCTTTCTTGGGTATCGGGATGATGAGTGCATTGGGCATTTCCACCTCGCCGTTGTATTTATCAAGGATGGATTTCTCCTCGCCCGGCTTTTTCACAGTAGTGTCATAAAAGATGAGAACAGCCTTACGTAGCGGCTCACCCTTTTCCACCGAACTGGGATAGTATGTGAAGGGGCTCAGAACGGTCTGTCCTTCCTCCAATTCCAGATTCACACCTTGTGGGAAATCCCATGGCCAGGCCGTGTTGTCACGCTCTTGGGCGATTACCGGCATCACCATGGTCAGAGCCATGGCGCTAAAAATACTTCTCAGAAAATTGATTGTCATCGTTTTTACAAGATTTGATAGTTTAGTTATCTGCCTTACACATTTCAAAAAGTATGTGAACAGAGGTGCAAAGATAACCATATTTTTGAAAAAAGCAAAAAAGATTGATTTGGAATTGCCATTGATGAGGAGATGCCAGCCCATTCCTTTGTGTGAAGTTCTGGCAGGGAGAAGTGCGTTCCAGCGCCTGAAAGTGGCCTGTAAAGGAGCGAAAAAACTCCTTGGAAGAGGAAAAATGAGGGCAAAAAGAAAAAAGATGACTTAATTATTTGGAAAATAGCAAAATATGATGTAATTTTGCACCCACGTCTTTAAGAAGACGGCTTTTTACCAACAAGTTTAACATTTAAAAATTTAAAACAAAGGCATGATTATTGTACCCGTAAAAGATGGCGAGAACATCGAAAGAGCGTTGAAGAAATTCAAGAGAAAATTCGAGAAAACAGGTGTGGTGAAGGAGTTGCGTGCACGCCAGCAGTTCACCAAACCCTCTGTCTTGAAGCGTCTCAAGATGGAGAAAGCCATCTATGTACAAAAGCTCAGACAAGCCGAGGAATAAAAAAGTCCCCGGAAATTTGGTGGTTTGAATTTTTTTCCGTAAATTCGTTGCCGAAATCATCCTTCAAGCCACAAACGTCATGATAGACGGCTTCCTAAACTACTTGCGCTACGAGCGCAACTATTCCGAACTGACTGTTGAGGGCTATGGAAAGGACCTGGAGGACTTCCAGGCATATTTCAAAAGCCTCGACGAAGGTTTGGAATGGGGTTCGGTGGATGCCGATGTCGTAAGGGGGTGGATGGAGCACATGATGGACAAAGGCAACGCCGCCACGTCCGTCAACCGCAGGCTAAGTGCCGTCAGGACGTTCTACAAATACGCCATGCGCACGGGGTTGGCAAAAAGCGACCCAGCCCATGCCGTGAAAGGCCCCAAGAAAAACCACCCATTGCCCAAATTCGTCAGGGAAAAGGAGATGGACATGGCTCTCGATAGTGAGACAGGGGGAGAGCAATATAAAAATGTACGTGCGCGTACATTATTATTAATGTTCTACACCACAGGCATGCGCCTCTCCGAACTGATAGCCCTCGACGATGCCAACATCGACATGGAGGCGGGCGAACTGCGCGTGACGGGCAAGAGGGACAAGCAGCGCATCATACCCTTCGGTCAGGAGCTTAGGGAGACGCTGCAGCAATATATGGAATGCCGCGACGCCGGGGTTGCCCGGCAGTGCGAGGCCTTCTTCGTCACCGCGAAGGGGGAGCGCATGAACCGCAACCAGGTGAGATACGAGGTGGAGAAGTCGCTCAAGGGGTGGACAACAATACCCCAACGCACACCACACGTGCTCAGGCATTCTTTCGCCACCGCCATGCTCAACCATGGCGCCGGTCTGGAAAGTGTGAAAAAGCTGCTGGGCCATGAGAGCCTCACAACGACGGAGGTATATACACATGCCACCTTCGAGCAGCTCAAGCGAATTTATAACAGTGCCCATCCACGGGCTTAACCCTTAAAACCAGGAGGTAACTATGGAAATCAAAATTCAAGCGATCCATTTCGACGCAACAGAGAAACTTGAGGCATTCATCCAGAAGAAGGCCGAGAAATTGCAAAAATCATTCGAAGACATACAGAAAGTAGAGGTGCAACTGAAAGTGGTCAAGCCTGCTACTGCCCTCAACAAGTCCACAAGCCTGACAGTGGCCGTTCCGGGGCAGACTCTCTTCGTGGAGAAAACTTGCGACTCCTTTGAGGAAGGAGTGGACCAATGTATCGATTCCATGAAGGTGCAGCTGACGAAATTCAAGGAAAAACTGCGTAACAGATAAAAAAATCCCCGAAAAATTTTGGCGGTTGAAAAATAATGCCTATCTTTGCAGCCGTTTTACGACTTGTCCCTCACGGAGCACGTCCTACGGCTGCAAAGAATTGCCTCTTTAGCTCAGTTGGCCAGAGCACGTGATTTGTAATCTCGGGGTCGTTGGTTCGAATCCGACAAGAGGCTCAAGCAGGCACAAGGGTGTTTTCCAGAGTGGCCAAATGGGGCAGACTGTAAATCTGCTGTCTTTCGACTTCGGTGGTTCGAATCCATCAGCACCCACGAAAAGACATCATGCGGAAATAGCTCAGTTGATAGAGCACTAGCCTTCCAAGCTGGGGGTCGCGGGTTTGAGTCCCGTTTTCCGCTCCATGTTGCTGTTATAGCTCAGTGGTAGAGCGCTTCCTTGGTAAGGAAGAGGTCCCGAGTTCAACTCTCGGTAACAGCTCAAAGTTGTGTGAGAAGCAGAAATCACGATTCTTCATTTAAATTATAACAAAAATAAGCAATGGCTAAAGAAAGTTTTGTGCGTACTAAACCGCACGTTAACATTGGTACCATTGGTCACGTGGACCATGGTAAGACGACCTTGACCGCCGCTATCACCAAGGTGCTTGCAGAGAAAATCGAGGCCAACAAGGACAAGGTGAAGTCCTTCGACCAGATTGACAACGCTCCTGAGGAGAAAGAGCGTGGTATCACTATCAATACTGCTCACGTGGAATATGAGACCGAGAAGCGTCACTATGCACACGTGGACTGCCCGGGTCACGCCGACTATGTGAAGAACATGGTTACTGGTGCTGCCCAGATGGACGGTGCCATCCTGGTGGTTGCCGCTACCGACGGCCCTATGCCTCAGACTCGTGAGCACGTGCTGCTCGCCCGTCAGGTGAACGTTCCCCGCCTCGTGGTGTTCCTCAACAAGTGCGACATGGTCGATGACGAGGAGATGCTCGAGCTCGTTGAGATGGAGGTTCAGGAAATCCTCGCACAGTATGAGTTTGAGGACGACACTCCCATCATCCGCGGTTCCGCTCTCGGCGCACTCAATGGTGTTGCCAAATGGGAAGAGAAGGTGATGGAGCTGATGGACACCTGCGACACTTGGATCCAGGAGCCTCCGCGCGACATCGACAAGCCCTTCTTGATGCCTGTTGAGGACGTGTTCTCCATCACTGGTCGTGGTACTGTTGCCACTGGTCGTATCGAGACTGGTGTCATCCATGTGGGCGACCCCGTGGAGCTCCTCGGCCTCGGTGAGGACAAGAAGTCCGTCGTTACTGGCGTGGAAATGTTCCGCAAGCTCCTCGACGAGGGCCAGGCTGGTGACAACGTAGGTCTGCTCCTCCGTGGTATTGACAAGAACGAGATCAAGCGCGGTATGGTGCTCTGCCATCCGGGTCAGATCAAGCCCTTCAAGAAGTTCAAGGCTTCCATCTACGTGCTGAAGAAGGAAGAGGGTGGCCGTCACACACCGTTCGGCAACAAGTATCGTCCTCAGTTCTACCTCCGCACCATGGACTGCACCGGTGAGATTTCTCTCCCCGAGGGTGTTGAGATGGTGATGCCTGGTGACAACGTGGAGATTACTGTTGAGCTCATCTACGCTGTGGCTCTCAACCAAGGTCTGCGCTTTGCTATCCGTGAGGGTGGCCGCACCGTTGGCTCAGGTCAGATTACAGAGGTCTTCGAAGACTAATCACTTGTAAGCAAGGAGAATGTGGCGGGCACGACGACTCGGCCTGCTCCTTGAAGACAAGAAAACTAATAGCGGTTCCCACGTCTGTGGGCGTGGGAACTGTTTTACGGGAATAGCTCAGTTGGTAGAGCATCGGTCTCCAAAACCGAGGGTCGTGGGTTCGAGTCCTCCTTCCCGTGCTACATAGGAAAAAAAGATATGTTTAAGAGATTTGTAAACTACTGCAAGGAGTGTTACAACGAACTTGCGCATAAGACCACTTGGCCCACTTACAAGGAGCTTTCCCACAGTGCGATGGTTGTTTTGTCTGCTTCCCTTATCATCGCTATTGTGGTGTTCCTCATGGATGTGGTGTTTAAGAATGTTATGCTATTCATCTATAACTTAGCTTGACAGATGGCTCAGACAGGTAAAAACTGGTATGTGCTTAAGACCGTCAGTGGCAAGGAAGCCAAGGTGAAGGAATACATCGAGGCCGAACTTAAGCACAACGCACAGTTGTCGCAGTATGTCTCACAGGTGGTCATACCCACCGAGAAGCACGCCACACAGCGTAGCGATGGGAGACGTGTGGTCAAGGAGAAGGTTTCTCTCCCTGGCTATATTTTCGTGGAGGCCGAGATGAAGGGTGATGTGGCGCACACGCTGCGTTTCATGCCCAACGTGTTGGGATTCCTCGGAGGGCTGGACAACCCCTCGCCTGTCAGACAGTCGGAAATCAACCGTATGCTTGGCAATGCCGAGGAGACCGAAATAGAGAACGAGGTTTCCATCCCGTTCATGGTCAACGAGACAGTCAAGGTGACGGAAGGCCCGTTCAATGGCTTCTCCGGCGTCATCGAGGAGGTGAATGCCGAGAAGCGCAAACTCAAGGTGATGGTCAAGATCTTCGGGCGCAAAACGCCGCTCGAACTTGGTTTTATGCAAGTGGTAAAGGAATGAGGGATGGTTACGCATCCGGAGTTCTTTTATAAATTTAAACTTTAATCACAAACAATCAAATGGCTAAAGAAGTTGCTGGAATAATCAAATTACAGATTAAGGGCGGCGCTGCTAATCCTTCACCCCCTGTTGGACCGGCTCTTGGTTCCAAGGGCATCAACATCATGGGCTTCTGCAAGGAGTTCAACGCCAGAACCCAGGATAAGGCCGGGAAAATCCTTCCCGTCGTTATCACCTATTACAACGACAAGTCTTTCAGCTTTGTTATCAAGACTCCACCAGCTGCCATCCAACTTTTGGAGGCTGCCAAGGCGAAGGGAGGTTCACCCGAACCCAACCGCAAGAAGGTTGCTTCGGTCACATGGGAGCAAGTCCGCGCTATCGCAGAGGACAAGATGCCCGACCTCAACTGCTTCACCATCGAGTCTGCCATGAAGCTTGTCGCCGGCACGGCGAGGAGCATGGGTATCACTGTAAAAGGTGAATTCCCTGGTAAATAATCAACTTCAATTTTAGGAACTATGAGTAAACTGACAAAAAACCAGAAAGCCGCAGCCGCCAAGATTGAAGCAGGGAAGGCATACACCTTGAAAGAGGCAACAGAGCTTGTCAAGGAAATCACCATGACAAAGTTCGACGCTTCCGTGGATATCGACATGCGTCTCGGCGTGGATCCTCGCAAAGCCAACCAGATGGTTCGCGGCGTGGTTTCGCTTCCCTGTGGTACGGGAAAAGTGGTGAGAGTGCTTTGCCTCTGCACCCCCGACCAGGAGGAGGCCGCCAAGGCTGCCGGAGCCGACTACGTGGGCTTGGAGGAATACATTGACAAAATCAAGGGCGGATGGACTGACGTTGACGTCATCATCACCATGCCGTCGTGCATGGGCAAGGTGGGTCCTCTGGGCCGCATCCTCGGCCCCCGCGGCTTGATGCCTAACCCTAAGAGCGGTACCGTGACCATGGATGTCGCAAAGGCTGTGAAGGAGGTCAAGCAAGGCAAAATCGACTTCAAGGTGGACAAAACAGGTATTGTGCACGCCTCCATCGGCAAGGTGTCTTTCACCCCCGACCAAATCTTGCAGAACGCCAAGGAGTTCATCGCCACTATCATCAAGTTGAAGCCGGCTGCTGCTAAAGGTACATACATCAAGAGTATCTTTATTTCAAGCACCATGAGCCTGGGAATCAAAGTCGATCCCAAGTCGGTAGAATAAACGCTAATCAAGACGTGTAAAATGAAGAAGGAAATAAAAGATACAATCATCGTTGAACTCGGCGAGAAACTCAAGGAGTATCCGCATTTCTACTTGGTAGATGTTACCGGTATGAATGCCGATGACACCAGCAAGCTTCGCCGCAAGTGCTTCAAGAGCGAGATCAAGATGGTCGTGGTGAAGAACAAACTTCTCCACAAGGCCCTCGAAGCTTCCGAAATCGACTTCTCGGAACTTTATGGCGCCCTGAAAGGAAACACCGCTGTCTTGTTCTGCCAAACAGCCAATGAGCCTGCCAAGCTGCTCAAGGACTACACCAAGGCTGGAATACCCGCACTGAAGGCCGCTTACGCCGAGGAAGGGATTTTCGTTGGTGCCGACAAGCTCGAGGAGCTGGCATCCATCAAGAGCAAGAACGAACTCATCGCCGACGTGGTGGCACTGCTCCAGTCGCCTGCGAAGAACGTCATCTCTGCTCTGCAGTCAGGCGCGAACACCATTCACGGTGTGCTCAAGACTTTAGGCGAGCGTCCTGAATAACTTTTAAAGTCACTTTCATCAACATTAACAAACAATTAAAATTTTAAATAAAATGGCAGACATCAAAGCTATTGCCGAGCAATTGGTAAATTTGACAGTAAAGGAAGTTAACGAGTTGGCAACCGTCCTCAAGGAAGAGTATGGCATCGAGCCCGCAGCCGCCGCCGTGGCCGTGGCAGCAGGTCCCGCCGCCGCAGCTGCTCCCGCAGAGGAGGAGAAGACTGAGTTCAACGTCGTGCTCGCAGAGGTTGGCCCCAACAAGCTGAAGGTGGTCAAGGCTGTGAAAGAGGCTTGCGGTCTCGGACTGAAGGAAGCCAAGGAACTCGTTGACGGTGCTCCCTCCACTCTTAAGGAAGGTCTCTCAAAGGCTGAGGCAGAGAACCTGCAGAAGGCCATCGAGGCTGAGGGTGCCAAGATCGAGCTCAAGTAAGCTGAAACTACAAGGAGTCGCTGCATAGCGGCTACCCCTCTCGAAATCAATGGTTAAGGGTCTCCCGGTAGGAGATTCTTAACCTTTTTGTGTCTTTCATATCCATTTCCCCTTTCAATGGGGCATAACTTTCACTATTAATGGCCACCAAAATCATCAACAACAGGGTAAACTTCGCCAGCGTCAAGAATCCCATGCCCACCCCGGACTTCCTTGACGTGCAACTCAAGTCCTTCCAGGATTTCCTGCAGCTCGACACACCGCCGGAGCTCAGGAAGTATGATGGATTGTACAAGGTGTTCTCAGAGAATTTCCCCATCACTGACACAAGGAACAATTTCGTGTTGGAATTTCTCGACTATTTCATCGACCCGCCGCGCTATTCCATCGACGAATGCCTCGAGCGAGGCCTCACCTACAGTGTGCCTCTCAAGGCGAAAATGAAACTCTACTGCACCGACCCGGAGCATGTGGATTTCAAAATCGTCACTTCCGATGTCTTCTTGGGCACCATACCTTATATGACAAGCAACGGCACCTTCATCATCAACGGTGCTGAGCGCGTCGTCGTCTCGCAGCTGCACCGCTCACCCGGCGTTTTCTTCAGCCAGGGCGTGCATGCCAACGGCACCGTGCTCTACTCTGCACGCATCATACCTTTCAAGGGTTCATGGATCGAGTTTGCCACTGACATCAACAATGTCATGTACGCATACATCGACCGCAAGAAGAAACTCCCCGTGACCACATTGCTCAGAGCCATCGGCTATGAGAACGACAAGGACATCCTCAACATCTTCGACTTGGCAGAAGAGGTGAAGCTGAGCCGTAAGAACATCAAGGAGGTGGTGGGTAGAAAACTTGCCGGACATGTGCTCAAGACATGGACAGAGGACTTCTCGGACGAGTTCACCGGGGAGGTGGTGACCATCGAGCGCAACGAGGTGATCTTCCCTCGTGAGACCCTCGTCACCCAAGAGGTGGCAGAGGAAATCATCGACAGCGGGACAACCTCCGTGCTCCTCCACAAGAACGACGACCAGTCGAGCAAATACACCATCATTTTCAACACGCTCTCAAAAGACCCCAGCAAGTCGGAGAAAGAGGCTGTGCAATACATCTACCGCCAGTTGCGCAATGCCGACCCGGCAGACGACGCCAGCGCACGCGAGGTGATACAAAACCTTTTCTTCTCTGACAAGCGTTACGACTTGGGCGAGGTGGGACGATACCGCATCAACAAGAAGCTGGGTCGTGACACCGACATGGATGTACGCATCCTCACCAAGGAGGACATCATTGAAATCATCAAATACCTCATACAGCTCGTCAACTCCAACGCCACCGTGGACGACATCGACCACCTCTCCAACCGTCGTGTACGCACCGTGGGCGAGCAGTTGGCCAACCAGTTCTCCATCGGACTGGCCCGCATGAGCCGCACCATCCGTGAGCGTATGAACGTTCGCGACAATGAAACGTTCACACCCACCGACCTTATCAACGCCAAGACCATCTCCAGCGTCATCAACACCTTCTTCGGCACCAACCCGTTGAGCCAGTTCATGGACCAGACCAACCCTCTGGCCGAGGTGACACACAAGAGACGTCTCTCCGCATTAGGACCCGGCGGCCTCTCCAGGGAGAGGGCAGGTTTCGAGGTGCGCGACGTGCACTATACCCACTACGGACGCCTTTGCCCCATCGAGAGCCCTGAAGGCCCCAACATCGGCCTCATCTCCTCATTGTGCGTCTATGCCACCATCAACGAACTGGGCTTCATCGAGACACCTTATAGAAAGGTGACCGACGAGGTGGTGGACTTGGACAACGACCATGTCGTCTATATGACCGCCGAGGAGGAGTCGGAGCACTTCATCGGTCAGGGCAACGCCCCGCTGAATGATGACGGCACCTTCATCCGCGACGTGGTGAAATGCCGCCTCGATGCCGACTTCCCTGTCGTGCCGCCATCCAACGTATCGTTCATGGATGTCTCGCCACAGCAGATTGCATCTGTCTCCGCAGCCCTCATCCCCTTCCTCGAGCACGATGACGGACACCGTGCACTCATGGGTTGCAACATGATGAGGCAGGCAGTGCCGCTCCTCCACAATGACGCACCCATCGTGGGAACCGGCTTGGAGAAGCAGGTGTGCGAGGACTCTCGCACCATGGTTGTCGCAGAGGGCGAGGGTGTCATCGAATTTGTTGACGCCACCACCATACGCATCCTTTACGACCGCACCGAGGACGAGGAGTTCGTCAGCTTCGACGAGCCCACCAAGGAATACCGCATTCCCAAGTTCCGCAGGACCAACCAGAACATGACCATCGACCTGAGGCCCATCTGCAACAAGGGCGACCGTGTGCACAAAGGGCAGATACTCACCGAGGGATACGCCACAGAGAACGGAGAGCTGGCTCTGGGCCGCAACCTCCTCGTGGCTTACATGCCATGGAAGGGTTACAACTACGAGGATGCCATCGTGCTCTCTGAGAGGCTCGTCAGGGAAGACGTGCTCACCAGCGTGCACGTGGACGAATACCAACTCGACGTCAGGGAGACCAAGCGAGGAATGGAAGAGTTCACATCCGACATCCCCAACGTCAGCGAGGAGGCCACCAAGGACCTCGACACCAACGGCATCATACGCGTTGGAGCAAGAGTGGAGCCGGGAGACATCCTTATTGGTAAAATATCACCCAAGGGTGAGAGCGACCCCTCGCCGGAGGAGAAACTGCTCCGCGCCATCTTCGGCGACAAGGCCGGCGACGTGAAGGACTCCTCCCTCAAGGCCAACCCGTCGCTCAGCGGTGTGGTCATCGACAAAAAACTCTTCTCACGCGCCGTCAAGACACGCGAGTCGAGAAAACTCGACAAGGTGCAGCTCGCCAAAATCGACGAGGAATATGAGGCAAAGAACGACGACCTCAAGGACATCCTCGTGGACAAGCTCATGAAACTCATCAAGGGGAAGACATCGCAAGGTGTGAAGGACTATGCCGATACGGAAATCATCACCAAGGGCTCGCACTTCACCGTCGTCAACCTCAAGAACCTCAACTACGAGGGCATCCAGTCCAACAACTGGACCAACGACGAGCATACCAACTCCCTCATCTCAAAGCTCATCATGAACTACATACGCAAGGCCAAACTGCTCGACGCAGAGCTCAAGAGACGCAAGTTCGCCATCACCATTGGCGACGAACTGCCCTCCGGCATCCTGCAGATGGCAAAGGTGTATGTGGCCAAGAAGCGCAAAATCGGAGTGGGAGACAAACTTGCCGGCCGACATGGCAACAAGGGCATCGTCTCCAAGGTCGTCAGGCAGGAGGACATGCCTTTCCTCGAGGACGGAAGACCCGTTGACCTGGTGCTCAACCCACTCGGCGTGCCTTCGCGTATGAACTTGGGGCAAATCTTCGAGGCCATCCTCGGTGCCGCCGGAAAACGCCTCGGTGTGAAGTTCGCCACCCCCATCTTCGACGGAGCAAAACTCGACGACCTCTCCAAGTGGACCGACAAGGCAGGGCTGCCAAGGCTGTGCTCTACTTACCTCTACGATGGAGAGACGGGAGAGAAGTTCGACCAACCCGCCACCGTCGGCATCACATACTTCCTCAAACTCGGACACATGGTTGAGGACAAGATGCACGCCAGGAGCATAGGCCCGTACTCGCTCATCACACAGCAACCTCTTGGAGGTAAGGCTCAGTTTGGAGGACAGCGCTTCGGTGAAATGGAAGTGTGGGCCCTGGAGGCCTTCGGAGCAAGCCACGTGCTGCAGGAAATACTCACCGTCAAGTCCGACGACGTCGTGGGAAGAAGCAAAGCCTACGAGGCCATCGTCAAGGGAGAGCCCATGCCCATGCCCGGCATTCCCGAATCTCTCAACGTGCTGCTGCACGAACTCCGCGGACTGGGATTAAGTATCAAACTCGACTAAATCGATATCACACATGGCTTTCAAGAAAGATACAAAAGTTAAGAACAACTTCACCAAAATCACCATCGGACTGGCATCTCCTGAGGAGATTCTCGAGAACTCATACGGAGAGGTCACCAAGCCCGAGACCATCAACTACCGCACTTACAAGCCGGAGCGCGACGGACTGTTCTGCGAGCGCATCTTCGGCCCCACTCGCGACTACGAGTGCGGGTGCGGCAAGTACAAGCGCATCAGGTACAAAGGCATCGTGTGCGACAGGTGTGGAGTGGAAGTCACAGAGAAAAACGTCAGAAGGGAGCGCTCCGGGCACATCGAGCTCATCGTGCCGGTGGCACACATCTGGTATTTCCGCTCCCTCCCCAACAAGATAGGATACCTCCTCGGACTGCCAACGAAGAAGCTCGACGCCGTCATCTATTACGAGAAGTATGTCGTCGTACAGCCGGGCGACTTCGAGAACAGGATGGAGGTGGACAAGGAGTCATCGACCGGGGCTGAGCACTTGGCCAACGGTGCACAGAAATTCGACCTCATCACAGAGGACGAGTACATCGACATCGTGGAGAACAAACTCTCCCCGGAAAACCAGGCCCTGCCCGATACCGACCCTCGCAAGTTCGTCGCCAAGATGGGTGCCGAGGCCGTCTATGACCTCCTCGCAACACTCGACCTCGACCAACTCGCCGCAGAGCTGCGCAAACGTGCCAACACCGACGCCTCCGTGGCAAGGAAGACCGAGGCCCTCAAGAGGTTGCAGGTGGTGGAGGCCTTCAGGAACAGCAAGGAGGTGAACAAGCCGGAGTGGATGATTATGAAAATCATCCCCGTCACACCGCCGGAGCTGAGGCCCCTCGTGCCACTCGATGGCGGACGCTTCGCCACCTCCGACCTCAACGACCTTTACAGGCGCGTCATCATACGCAACAACCGCCTCAAGAGGCTCATGGAAATCAAAGCCCCGGAGGTCATCCTCAGAAACGAGAAGCGCATGCTGCAAGAGGCCGTGGACAGCCTCTTCGACAACTCGCGCAAGAGCAGCGCGGTGAAGAGCGAGTCCAACAGACCTTTGAAGTCGCTCTCCGACTCCCTCAAGGGCAAGCAGGGACGCTTCCGCCAGAACCTCCTCGGAAAGCGTGTGGACTACTCCGCACGTTCCGTCATCGTCGTCGGACCGGAGCTGAAGATGGGCGAGTGCGGACTGCCGAAACTCATGGCCGCCGAACTCTACAAGCCGTTCATCATCAGAAAGCTCATCGAGAGGGGCATCGTGAAAACCGTCAAGAGCGCCAAGAAAATCGTCGATAGGAGAGAGCCCGTCATCTGGGACATCCTTGAGAACGTGATGAAAGGGCATCCGGTGCTGCTCAACCGCGCACCGACACTTCACCGCCTCGGTATCCAGGCTTTCCAACCCAAGCTCATCGAGGGAAAGGCCATCCAGCTTCACCCATTGGCATGTACCGCCTTCAACGCCGACTTCGACGGTGACCAGATGGCCGTGCACCTGCCGCTGAGCAACGAGGCCATCCTCGAGGCACAGATACTCATGCTGCAAAGCCACAACATCCTCAACCCGGCCAACGGAGCGCCTATCACCGTGCCTTCACAGGACATGGTGCTCGGACTCTACTACATCACAAAAATCAGGCCGGGTGCAAAGGGCGAAGGCCTCACCTTCTACGGACCCGAGGAGGCCATCATCGCCCACAACGAAGGGAAATGCGACTTGCACGCAAAGGTGAGAGTGCTTGTCAAGGACCTCGACGAGAACGGAAACCTCGTGCCAAGAATGGTGGAGGAGACCTCCGTGGGGCGTGTCATCGTCAACGGCATCATCCCCGAGGAAGTGGGATATGTCAACACCGTCATCTCCAAGAAGAGCTTGCGCGACATCATTGCAAACGTCATCAAGTCCGTGGGCTTCGCCAGGGCGTGTGAGTTCCTCGACGGCATCAAGAACCTCGGATACCGCATGGCCTATCTCGCCGGTCTCTCCTTCAACCTCGACGACATCATCATACCGCCAGAGAAGGCCGACCTCATAGCAAAAGGCAACGAGGAGGTGAGGCAAATCACCGAGAGCTACAACATGGGCTTCATCACCGACACCGAGCGCTACAACAAGGTCATCGACACCTGGACGCACGTCAACAACGACATCGCCACCATCCTCATGCAGGAGATGACCGAGGCCGACCAGGGTTTCAACGCCGTCTTCATGATGCTCGACTCCGGCGCCCGTGGTTCCAAGGACCAAATCAAGCAGCTGTCTGGTATCCGCGGACTGATGGCCAAGCCACAGAAAGCAGGTGCCGAGGGTGCGCAGATCATCGAGAACCCCATCCTCTCCAACTTCAAGGAGGGCATGTCGGTGCTGGAGTACTTCATCGCATCACACGGCGCAAGAAAAGGTCTTGCCGATACAGCTATGAAAACGGCTGACGCCGGATACCTCACACGACGCCTCGTCGATGTCTCGCACGACGTGATTATCAACGAGGAGGACTGCGGAACACTCAGGGGCCTCAACTGCACAGCGCTCAAGAGCGGCGACGAGGTCATCTCCACACTCGCTGAGAGAATTCTCGGAAGGGTCTCCGTGCACGACATCATCAACCCCACCACCAACGAGCTCATCGTGGCCGCAGGTGAGGAAATCACTGAGGAGAAGGCACAGGCCATCGAGGAGTCGCCCATCGAGAGCGTCGAGATACGTTCGGTGCTCACTTGCGAGAGCAGGAAAGGCGTCTGCATGAAATGCTACGGGCGCAACCTGGCCACCAGCCGCATGGTGCAGAAGGGTGAGGCCGTGGGCGTCATCGCTGCACAGGCCATCGGCGAGCCGGGAACACAGCTTACACTTCGTACCTTCCACGCCGGCGGTGTGGCTGCCAACGCCGCAGCCAACGCATCCATCGTGGCAAAGAACGACGCCAGGATAGAGTTCGATGAATTGCGCACAGTGCCCTTCAAGGAAGGACCTGCCGGCATGCAAGTGGATTGCCTGATGGTTGTCAGCCGACTGGCTGAAGTCAGGTTCGTTGACCTCAACACCGGCATCGTCCTCTCAACCATGCCCGTGCCTTACGGCAGCTCCCTCTATTTCGGACAGAACGCCGTGGTGAACAAGGGCGACATCATCGCCAAGTGGGACCCCTTCAACGCTGTCATCGTCTCGGAATTCAAGGGAAAACTCAAGTTCAACGACGTCATCGACGGTTTAACCTTCAAGGCAGAGACTGACGAGACCACCGGACTGACGGAGAAGATCATCGTCGAGTCGAAGGACAGGACGCTTGTGCCTACCTGCGACATCATCGGAGAGGACGGAGACATCGTCGGCACCTACAACTTCCCCGTGGGAGGACACGTGATGGTCAACGAGGGTGACTTGGTGGAAACCGGTACGACGCTTGTGAAAATCCCGCGCTCGGTGGCCAAGGGTGGTGACATCACTGGTGGTCTGCCACGTGTCACAGAGCTCTTCGAGGCACGCAACCCGTCCAACCCCGCCGTCGTGAGCGAAATCGACGGAGAGGTCACCATGGGACGCCTCAAGAGGGGCAACCGCGAAATCATCGTCACCAGCAAGACCGGGGAGCAGCGCAAATACCTCGTCTCCCTGTCCAAGCAGATCCTCGTGCAGGAGCATGATGCCGTGAGAGCCGGTACGCCGCTCTCCGACGGTGTCATCACCCCAAGCGACATCCTCGCCATCAAAGGCCCGACGGCTGTGCAGGAATACATCGTCAACGAGGTGCAGGACGTTTACCGCCTGCAAGGTGTGAAAATCAACGACAAGCACTTTGAAATCATCGTCAGGCAGATGATGCGCAAGGTGCAAATCGTGGAGCCGGGAGACACCACCTTCCTTGAGCAGGAAGTGGTGGACAAACTCGACTTCGCCGAGGAGAACGACCGCATCTGGGGCAAGAAATATGTCCTGGACAAGGGTGACAGCGAGAATGTCTATGAGGGACAGATCATCTCGGCACGCAAGTTGCGCGATGAGAACTCAAGCCTCACACGGCGTGACCTGCGCACCATCAAGGTGAGAGACGTCATCCCCGCCACATCGACGCAAATCCTCCAAGGCATCACCAGGGCCGCTCTGCAAACCAAGAGCTTCATGTCGGCCGCTTCCTTCCAGGAGACGACCAAGGTGCTCAACGAGGCTGCCATCCGCGGAAAGGTGGACCACCTGGAGGGAATGAAGGAGAACGTGATTTGCGGACACCTCATCCCCGCCGGCACCGGACTGAGGCAGTGGGACAAACTCCTCGTGGGTTCCAAGGAGGAGCACGACCGCATGCAGGCCAACCGCAAGAACGTCCTCGACTTCGCCGACGAGGAGGTTGTGGCAGAGGAAACCAATGTTTAACCCGCGCGGCGGGGTGCAAGCCCCGCCGTCTTCAACAAATTAGAATATGGATAATCAGAAACCGCAGGGAAAACAACTGCAAATAGAGGTGGCACCCGACGTGGCGCAGGGCGTTTATGTCAATTTCGCGCTCATCGCACATTCCAGCTCGGAGTTCGTCGTTGACCTCGCTTCCATGCTGCCAGGCCTCCAGAAAGCAACGGTGAGAACGAGGGCCATCCTCTCCCCGGAGCATGCCAAGAGGCTTGCCATGGCTTTGCAGGAGAACATCGCAAGGTATGAGCAGGAGTTTGGTAAAATCCAACTCCCCAACGCGCAGCCACGCACCATCTCTCCTTTCAACATCGGAAACAAGGGGGAGGCGTGACGCCACATCCATGATACAAATCGCGGCCCGCCATCGCAACAGCGATGGCGGGCCGTATGGTTTCTCGTCCAATGGGCAAGTGTTTTCTCTTTGATGAGAAGTGCTTCATCGTTTCTCGACGGAAGCCCTGCCTCTTATCACGTTCCACCGGTGTTTCCAGTCATCCCACCGGTGCTCCTTTCTGATGGCAGGAAGCAATTCTTCGTAAGAGTGCTCGGTGTCGAGTGCAAGAAATCCACCATGGTAGCTGCCGGAATCCTTCGGTGTCATATAGTCGCCGTATTGTGTGCGGAGGATGGAGTCGTAGCCCGACGGCACGGGCATCATGATGTCCTCGAAAGGCATGTATAGTGTCTCGTCGTACCAATGCTTGTCTCGTTTGAAATGAGGCAGGTCGTAGATGAATGCGGAGCACGCCACAAAGCCGTGGTCGGAAATCTTGTATTGCCGGTAGAGGTCTTCCATTTCCTTGTAAATCTTTCGGGCTCCCTTGAGGCGCACATGCCATTTGTCGCAGAAGGAGGTCAGCAGTTCCATGGGATGGCAGGGGGAGGCGTCGTCGCCCCAATAATTGAATAGCTCCCGGCGCATCTTGCTGCCCTTGGCGTTTTGTCGTTCTGGCGCCCCCGTCCCCTCAGGAACGGCGTCGTATGGGAAAATGTCGATGAAGATGCCTTGGTGAAAGTTGAAGCGGTAAGAATTGCGGGTGATGCCCGCTGTACCGTCCATCCTCAGTTTGCTGAAGCCGTTCCAGAAATTGTCGGTGTGCCCGTTTTGTAAGAAGAGGGGGGGCTTGAACTCCTCTTTTGCCACCGCCACCAACTTGTCGTAGTCGTCGCGCAGCATGGCGATGTCGATGTCGTCATCCCAAGGGATGAAGCCATGCTCTCTCACCGTGCCCAGAAGCGTGCCCCCGTCTGCCCATGCGCGTAGATGATGCTTCTCGCACACCTCCAACAGTTTCTTGAGTATTTCCATCTCCAATGCCCATACCTTTTTCATTTCTTTGGAGATGGTGTAGCCTCGACGGGTCTCTTGTTCCAAGTTCATCTTTTTCTTCTTTGATGATATCAAAAAACACTATTTCGTTAACTCGCTCTTGCATGGATTTCACTCCATTTCCTCTTCTGCCATGCCTTTTACGGTTGCATGTGTTTCTTCGTTCGCCGGGCGTATCAGGCAAACGCTTTTCAGAAACGGTGAGCGTAGCAAATCGGAGGGGAACATGCACCACACTTCTATCCAAGGCGTGCTGATGTGGTGTCGCTCTTCGCCCACCAGTTCCACGCCGGCTCGATGGTAAGCGTGTGTCACGAGTTCCGTGCAATACATGCTGACGGTGTCATGGTCGTCATAGCGGTGGTCGAAGAGGGTGTGGCGGTGGTAGGCCTCCATGGCTGCCGCCGCCGCCCGTGAGGCCGCCACGGAGTCGGTGGGACGGAGTATTTCCCCCGACAAGGCGCGGGAGGTGGCGAAGAACTCCTCCGGGGTTTCCATCTTCACGCGGTCGGGGTCTCCTTCGTAGTCTGGCTCGTCGGGTACGGCGTGCACCACCATCTTCACGCCGCAGGAGTCCACCACGATGCCGGTGTGCGAGTATTCACCTTGGCTGTCGAGGGCTGTCACGGCGTGGCTGGCCATGCTGTTGCCAAGGCGCAGCACCACGTCGCCCGCATGGAGCTGGAGGCCGGAGGGTAGGAGTGTGCCGCTCTGGTCGTCACTGCCGCCGCAGCATGCCATGGCCCATGCGCACAGGAGGATGAGGATGGTGGAAAAAATGAGTGATAGCTTCATTGGTATTTGATCTTGAAGTAATCCAACAAGGCTTTGTATTTGTCTTGAGCTGTGAGGCAAGTGTCAATCAAGTAGCCATTGATTTTTCCCCATTCGTGAAGACCACGATAGTAAAACATTTTCAGTTCGTCGGTAATGATGAAAGGCACATGTCCATATCTTAGGCATTCTTTGAACATCAGTAGCCTGCCCACACGACCATTGCCGTCTTGGAAAGGATGGATGGCCTCGAAATGTACATGGAAGTCGAGAATGTCTTCAAAGGAGTGTACCTTCTGAATATTGTAGTTTTTTAGCAGGGTTTGCATCTCTCGATGTACGTCATTGGGAAGAGTGGTCTCCATGCCGCCCACCTCGTTGGGAAGACGTTTGTAATCTCCAACGGCAAACCAGTCTTTTCGACTATCGGATGTGCCATTTTTCAACAACGAATGGAGCCGTTTGATATAGTCTTCGGTCAATAACTCTTCTGCATGGTCAATGATATAGTCAATGCAGCGGAAGTGGTTGACGGTCTCTACAATGTCATCCACGTTTACAGCCTTGTCGGTAATGCCAATGGTGTTGGTTTCAAAGATATAGCGTGTTTGGTCGTGAGTCAGACGGCTGCCCTCGATGTGATTGGAATTGTAGGTTAAGTCAATCTGTGTACGGTGGTAGATGCCCCCTTTTAACCTTGAAGCCTTCTGTTCTCTCAATGCATCCAGCAATGGTGATACGTTCGCCTTTTTTGCCTTCCTTTTAGGTATGGTGGCATCGGCGGGGATGTTCCATGTCTTTCCCATCAGGAAAGCACCTTCAATCTTCCCGTTGGCGCAATAATTGCGTGCCGAGCGTTCGGAAATGCCGAACTTCTCCGCAAACTGTCTTACTGATATATACTCCATCTTTACTTATCGGCAAGTTTTAATGCCGATTCCGCCAACAAAGATAGTGATTTTTGCCGATATCGGCAAGTTTGGGGGCAAAAATGTTCATCCATCACTCTACGTATGCCAAATCGATAGTAGAACAGAGAGAAAAAATAATTAATGCATAAAATATTTCGGGCGAAAACTTGATTTTTTTTAATGTTTTTGCCCGTAATAATGGGACTAATAGTAAATGAAATCGCTGCAAATAAGGGTTCCCAAATTGCTGACAAGTCAGAGACCTTGACCCAATGGTATAAGGAGAACAACGAGGCCATCCTTTTCGGAAGATATCTAAGAGTGAACGAGAATGACCGTTGGAAATTCTGGCATGACAAATGGATCAACGACCCCGGCTTGAAAGAGGACATGAGCGACTACTTCCTCATGGAAGAGTGGAAAGAGAACAAGAGAAAAAAATGATGGTTTTTGAAATCGTTTTTGTTCACGCCCGGCAACGGCTGTTATGGCTGTTGCCGGGCTTTAGATTAGACTTGTACAATCTTAATGGGTTTACCTTTTTCTTTAGCATAATCTAAAGT
>CADBBP010000034.1 GCA_902792855.1 uncultured Prevotellaceae bacterium | reverse complement strand
CACCATCACGATGGCGACACCCACCGCCAGTTGTGGCAAATCGGCCTTGCCGCCCTGCTACTGATTGCAGCCGTGATTGTGGAGCACAACACGCAACTATCCACCTGGCAGTTGCTGCTGTGCTACCTCCCCGCCTACCTGGTGGCCGGGCATTCCACCCTTGGCGAGGCAGCGGAAGGCATTGCCTCCGGCGACCTGTTCAACGAGAATTTCCTCATGACGGTTGCCACCCTCGGGGCATTGTGCATCGGCTTCCTCCCCGGTGCAGAGACAGAGTTTCCCGAGGCCGTCTTCGTGATGCTCTTATGCTCTTCTTCCAAGTCGGTGAACTGTTTGAAGGCTATGCCGAGGGAAAGAGCCGCGAGAGCATCGCCCACCTGATGGACATCCGCCCCGACACCGCCATGGTGGAGCGCGGCGGCGAGGCATTGCAAGTGGAAGCCGCCAACGTACTCCCCGGCGAGACCATCGTGGTGAAACCCGGCGAGCGCGTCCCGCTCGACGGCGAGGTGATAGAAGGCATGTCACAACTCAACACGGTGGCCCTGACGGGCGAGAGCCTTCCACGTGAGACCACTGTCGGCGATGCAGTCTTTGCCGGCAGCGTCAACCTCTCCGGCGTTCTGCACATCCGTGTGAGCAAGCCCTACGGCGAGAGCACCGCATCGAAAATCATCGAACTGGTGGAACACGCCGGCGAGCACAAGTCGCGCAGCGAGGCCTTCATCACCCGCTTCGCCCGCGTCTATACCCCCGTCGTGGTGTTTGCCGCCTTGGCCCTCGCCCTCCTACCCCCATTGTTCTCAGGAGCCTTTGCCACCACCTTCCCCACATGGCTGCACCGCGCACTCATCTTCCTCGTTGTCTCCTGCCCCTGCGCCCTGGTGCTCAGCATCCCCCTCACCTTCTTCGGAGGCATCGGCGGTGCCTCGCGCAAAGGTATTTTGGTGAAAGGCGGCAACCATCTCGACACGTTGGCACGCACCGGCACGGTGGTGTTCGACAAGACCGGCACACTCACCCATGGCAAGTTCGCCGTGGAAGTCGTCCACCCCGAGCAGTGCGACGAGCGCCATCTGCTCCACCTTGCCGCCCACGTGGAGCATTTCAGCAACCACCCCATCGGAGCCGCCCTTCGCGACGCCTTCCCGGAGGAGAGCACCGACGGCTGCCGTGTGGAAGAGGTGGAAGAAGTGGCCGGGCAGGGTGTCCGCGCCTTGGTGGAAGGTCACCGTGTGTGCGTGGGCAACAGGCGTATGATGGAGGCAGAGGGAGCCACGTGGCGCGACTGCCCCCACCCCGGCACCATCATCCACGTAGCCATCGACGGCGAGTACGCCGGACACATCGCCATCAGCGACAAGGTGAAAGCCGACAGCGAGCAGACCATCAGCCATCTGCGTGAGATGGGGGTCCACCGCGTGGTGATGCTCACCGGCGACCGCGAGGAGGTGGCAGCCGCCGTGGCCTCGCAGTTGAACATCGACGAATACAAAGCCGCAATGCTCCCCACCGACAAGGTGGAAGCATTGCGGAACATCATCGCCGACGCCGGCCATGGCGTGGCCTTCGTCGGCGATGGTATCAATGACGCCCCGGTGCTTGCCATGGCCGACGTTGGTGTGGCCATGGGCGGCTTGGGCAGCGATGCCGCCATCGAGGCGGCCGACGTGGTGCTGATGGACGACCAACCGTCGAAGCTATGCACCGCCATTGCCATCGCACGTCGCACACTGACCATCGCCCGTGAGAACGTGTGGCTGGCCATTGGCATCAAGGTAGCCGTGCTGGCTCTCGCCACCTTCGGGCTTGCCACGATGTGGATGGCGGTGTTCGCCGATGTCGGCGTGACGGTGCTCGCCGTGCTCAACGCGATGCGCGCACTCCGGGGAGCCGAGTAGTCGGCTTAGATTTTGGCGATGATGCCCCTCTCCGTCTTCGAGATGAAGTTGACGATGTTCTGTATCTCGATGCTGTCGGGCACCTGCTCCTTCACTTGCATGATGGCGTCGAAGACGCTGTTCTGCCCGTGGAAGATGAGGCGGTAGGCGTTGGCGATGTGCTTCTGCACCTTCTCCGTGACGCCGGCCATGGTGAGGATGGTGGTGTTCACCCCTCCATATCCCACAGGGATTCCCCCTGCGATGATGTAGGGCGGCACGTCCTTGGAGAAGGTGGTGCCGGCCTGCACCATGGCCCCTCTTCCCACCCTTGTGCCGGCATTCTGCACGACGCTGGTGGAGAGGATGGCTCCCTCCCCGATGAAGCAGTCTCCTGCTATCTTGGTGCCATAGCCGAAGACGCAGTTGTTGGCAATCTTGGTGTCATGCGAGACGTGCACGCCCTCCATGAGGAAGTTGTCGTGACCGATGACGGTCTGACCTCCCCGGTGGGTGGCCCTGTTGATGATGACATTCTCTCGTATGATGTTGTTGTCGCCAATGATGCACTCGCTCTTCTCCCCGCAGAACTCAAAGTCCTGCGGCAAGGCGGCGATGACGGAGCCTTGGTGTATCTTGTTCTTCTTTCCTATCCTCGAACCGTTGAGTATGCTGGTGAATGGGAAGATGATGCATTCGTCGCCTATTTCCACATCACCCTCGATATACACGAAGGGGAAGATTTTGCAGTTGTCCCCGATTTTCGCCCGGGGGTCTATTTCCGCTCTTGGACTGATATCACTTGCCATAATATTCGGTGTTAGGTGTTACTTTCCCCCGCCTCCCAGTGCGTTGTATAGGTTGACGACGGCCTGCATTTTGTAGAATTGGTCGGAGACGAGCGAGATTTGCGCGTTGAGGAGCGCCTGCTGTGCCGAGATGACCTCGAAATAGGTGCTTCCCGAACTCTTGAAGAGCATCCTGGTGTGCTCCACGTTCTTCTCCAAGGTCTCCACCTGCTTCTGTTCAAGTTGTATTTTCTCGTCGGAGGCGTTGTACAGCACGAGCGCGTCGCTCACCTCGTTGCCAGCCTTGAGCACGGCGTTCTGCCAGGTGTTGTAGGCTTGCTCGTATTGAGCCTCAGCCACGCGGAGACCGGCGGTGAGCTGTCCCCTCATGAAGATGGGTTGGGTGAGACTTGCCACAGCCGAGAGGAGCACTTTCCCGGGATTGACAACGGCTCCGCCACCACTGTTGGTGAAAGCAGCCGTAGGCGTGATGGTGAGGTTGGGATAGAACCTGCTCCTTGCCGTCTCAATACCGTAGAAACACTTGGCCAAGTTCATCTCGGCATAGTGTACGTCGGCACGGTTGGCCAAGAGCTGTATGCCCACGCCAGTGGCGAATTTCGACGGCAGGTTCTGGTTGGCCAGCTTGCCACGTGAGATGGCTTGCGCCGGCTGTCCCATGAGCAGGGAGAGCGCGTTCTCCACCTCCCTAACCTGCCTCTTCATCTCCACTGCCTGTGTCTGCACGGAGTAGTAGTTGGCCTCGGCGCTCTGCACGCTTGTGGAGCGGGCGCGTCCCAGGCTCATCTGCAACTTCATGAGGTCCCAGGTGTCCTTGGTGAGCCCGGTCATGTCGCCGAGAATTTCCAGTTGCCTGTCGAGCATGAGGAGGGTGTAGTACATGTTGGCCACCCCCTTGATGATGTTGGTCTGCACCACCACTTGGTAGTCGCGCACGCCGAGCAGCTGCATCTGTGCGCTGCGCTTCTGCGAGAGGAGGTTGCCGAAGAGGTCGGCATTCCAACTGATGGCCACCGGCAGTTGGTAGGTTTTCGACACGGGGCCGAAATCCCACGAGGCGATGGTGCCTGACGGCGAGAAAGTGAACTGCGGCAGGAAGGCGAGACGAGCCGCCTTGAGCTGCGTCTCTGCCATCTGCACGTTGAGTGCCGCATTGAGCATGTCGACATTGTTGTCGAGGGCTTGCTGGATGAGTATTTGCAGCTGCGGGTCGGTGAAGACCTCCCTCCACGGCAGCCTTCCGAAGGTGATGCTGTCGGCAGAGGCCACGAGGGTGTCGCTGCGTGAGACGTTGTCGCGTATGATGCCCCGGGTGTTGACATCGGGCCGGTCGTAGGGTGCGAAGAGCGACTCCTTGACCGACTTGCAACCGGTGAGCATGAGGGCGCAGGCGCCCGCTATGAGCATGTATTTCCTATTCATGATTATTCCTCCACGGTGTAGTTGTTGGCATGGTGCACATATTGTTCCAATTCGGCTTTCACCTCTGCATTCTCCTCGTCATCGAAGCGCATGGGCCTGAGTTTCTCCTGTAGTGTCTGGAACATGACGAAGAGTGCCGGCACGACGAAGATTTGGCAGAGCGTACCCACGAGCATGCCGCCGATGGCAGCGTAGCCCAAGGTGTTGTTGCCGTTGGCGCCCACTCCGAAGGGCCACAGCATGGGCAGCAAGCCGATGATCATGGCGAGCGAAGTCATGAGGATGGGTCGCAGACGTGCGGCTGCTCCGAGGATGCCCGACCATGAGATGGCCATGCCGGTCTCCCTGCGCTCGAGTGCGAACTGCACGATAAGGATGGCGTTCTTGGCGAGCAGGCCGATAAGCATGATGAGCGAGATCTGCATGTAGATGTCGTTGTTGTGCCCTGTGATTTCTGTGAAGAAGAAGGCGCCGGCCAGTCCGAAGGGGATGGAGAGGATGACGGCCAAGGGCAGGATGTAGCTCTCATACTGTGCGGAGAGGATGAGATAGACGAACATGATGCAAAGCAAGAAGATGAGCATGGTGGAGTTGCTCGACTCGTTCTCCGAGCGTGTCAGTCCGGAGAAGTCGTAGGCGTAGCCTTGCGGCAGGTATTGCTCCGCCACCTCCTTCACCGCCTTGATGCCCTCGCCGGAGGAGTAGCCGTCGGCCAGGGTTGCCGTGACGTTGATGCTGGTGAACATGTTGAAGCGGTTGATGTTGGAAGGACCATAGACACGCTTCATGGAGCAGAACTCGTTGACCGGCGACATGCCATGAGGCGTGCGCACATAGATGTTGGTGAGTCCCTCCGGGCGCATGCGGCTTGGCACGTCGCCCTGTATCATCACGCGGTAGAGCTTGCCAAAGGCATTGAAGTTAGAGGCGTAGAGACCGCCATAGTAACCCTGCAGCGTACCGAGCACGACGGCCGGTGAGATGCCAGCCTGCTTGCACTTTGCCACATCCACATCAATCATGTATTGCGGGTAGTTGGGGTTGTAGGAGGTCATGGCCATCTGTATCTCCGGGCGTTTGTTGAGCTCTGCCAGGTAGTTCTTGGTCACCTCGAAGAATTTGTTGAGGTCGCCACCGGTGCGGTCCTGCATCACCACCGACAGACCGTTGTTGGCCGAGAAGCCCGGGATCATAGGCGGTGAGAAGGCGAGGATTTGTGCATCCTTGATTTCCGCCGTCTGCTTGTAGATCATGCCCAAGACGGCCATGGCACCCTCTGAAAGTCCGCGCTCCTCAAAAGGCTTGAGCTTGATGATGAAGGTGGCCTGGTCGGAGCCTTGTCCGGCGATGAAGTTGTAACCTTGTATCTGCTCACGGCTCTGGATGGCGGTGTTGCTGGCGAGCATGGCGTCCACCTGGTCGATGACCTGGCGTGTGCGCTCCACACTGGTGGCCGGCGGCATGCTGACGGTGCAGAAGAGCGTACCGGTGTCCTCGTCGGGCACGAGGCCGGTTTTCGTCGTTGACATGGTGGCCACCAATGCCACAATACCCAATATGACGGCAATGATGGCGATGACGGGCTTTCTGGTGATGCGCGTCACACCATTGCGGTATTTGCCGAGGATTTTGTTGTAGGAGGTGTTGAACGAGGCGTGCATCCTGTCGATGAGACTCATCTTGCGCTCCTTGCCATGCTCGTCCTTCGGCTTGAGGAAGATGGCACAAAGTGCCGGTGAGAGCGTCAGGGCGTTGAGGGCGGAGATGAAGATGGAGACGGCCATGGTGACACCGAACTCACGGTAGAACGTTCCGGTGGTGCCGCCGATGAACGACACGGGGATGAACACGGAGGCCATGACGAGGGTGATGGAGATGATGGCTCCAGAGATTTCGTTCATTGCGTCGATGGAGGCGCGCAACGCACTCTTGTACCCCATGTCAATCTTGGCGTGCACGGCCTCCACCACCACGATGGCGTCATCCACCACGATGGCGATGGCCAAGAGCAATGCCGAAAGCGTGAGAAGGTTGATGGAGAAGCCGAAGACCTTGAGGAAGAAGAACGTACCAATGAGCGACACCGGCACGGCAATCATCGGGATGAGCGTGGAGCGGAAGTCCTGCAAGAAGATGTACACGACGAAGAAGACAAGGAGCAGGGTGATGAAGAGGGTCTTCACCACTTCCTCAATGGATGCGTAGAGGAACTCCGTCACGTCGTAGTTGATCTTGTAGGTCATTCCCGGTGGGAAGTTCTTGGCCTGCTCCTCGAGGGTGGCCTTCACCTCCTTGGCAATATCGTTGGCGTTGGAGCCGGCGATTTGCTGCACCATGCCCATGACCGACGGGAGGTTGTTGTTCTTCATCGAGACAGAGTACTGCAAGCCGCCAAGTTCCACCTGTGCCACGTCGCGCAGGTGAAGCGTCTGGCCGTTGACGTTGCTGGAGATGATGATGTTGCCAAACTCCTCCGGGGTCTTCAGGCGGCCCTTGTACCTCATGACATATTCGTAGGCCACCTTGCTCTGCTCTCCGAAGGAGCCCGGGGCGGCCTCGATGTTCTGCTCGGCCAGTGCGGCAGAGATGTCGGATGGCATGAGACCGTACTGCTTCATGAGTTCGGGCTTGAGCCAGATGCGCATGGAGTAGGTTTTCATACCGGGGCTTTGCACGTCGCCCACACCCTGGATACGCTTGATGGCCGGCACGATGTTGATGTTGGCGTAGTTGGTGAGGAACTCGTCATCATACCGCCCATCCTTGGAGGTGATGGTGTACATGATGACTTGCGAGGTCTGCCTCTTCATCACGGTGACACCAATCCTGGTGACCTCCGCCGGCAGCAATGCCTGTGCTTGGCTGACGCGGTTTTGCACGTTGACGGCGCACATGTCGGCGTTGGTGCCTTGTCGGAAAAGGACGGAGATGCTGGCTGAACCCTGGTTGGTGGCCGAGGAGGTCATGTAGGTCATGTTCTCCACACCATTGATGCTCTCCTCAAGAGGTGCGAGGACGGAGTTTTTCACCGTCTCGGCGTCAGCTCCAGGATAGCTGGTGTACACCACGACGGTAGGTGGTGCGATGTCGGGATACTGCTCGATGGGCAGGGTGAGCAGTCCGATGAAGCCGAGGATGACGATGACGATGGAAATCACCGTCGATAGCACCGGGCGTTTTATGAAGGTTGTAAAAGTCATGTCTTTGAATGATTTGTGTTATGCAACGCTCATGCGTGACCGGGGCTACATGCCCATGGTCTTCTTGAATTTCTTGAGGTCGCCCTGGTTCTCGCCCAGTTTCTCGGCATCCTCTATTTTCTTGTCATACTGCTCCTCTGTGATTTGCACGATTTCCATGCCGTCGCTGAGTTTGGTGATGCCCTTGGAGACAATCTTGTCGCCCACCTTGAGCCCTTCCTCCACGACATAGTTGTTGCCATCGTTCTGCGGAGCCACCTTGATTTCGGTGTATTTCACCTTGTTGTCAGCACCGACGGTGTAGATGAAGTGCTTGTCCTGCACCTCGGAGACACACGACTGCGGCACGACGATGGCGGCATTGTTGTCTTGGGTGACAACGATGGACCCTGAGCCGCCACTCTTGAGCAGGTGCTCCGGGTTGGGGAACTGTGCAATCATCGACACGGAGCCGGTGCCGGAGTCGATGACGCCGCTCACCTTCACCACCCTGCCGGTGTGAGGATAGATGGAACCGTCGGCGAGTTTGAGGCGCAGCGGCGGGAAGGTGTTCACAGCGGCGTTGAGACCGCCGGAGTTCTTGGTCATCTCCAGCACGTCCTTCTCCGTCATGGAGAAATACACCTCGGTGGTGCTGATGTTGGAGATGGTGGTGAGTGCCGGTGCGCTGGAGGCGCTGACCAGGGCACCAACTTTATAAGGAAGGTTGCCCACGACACCACTGGCGGGACTTTTCACGAAGCAGTAGCTGAGGTTCTCCTTGGCAGATGCCAGCCCTGCCTGGGCTTGCTGGAGGGCGGCCTTGGTTTGGTTCACCTGTGCCACGGCACTGTTGTAGCTGTTCTGCGCAGCCTGCATCTCGTAGTCGCCTATCACGCCGTTCTTGTGAAGCTCGGTGCTGTTCTCATAGGTCAGCTTGGCGGTGGCCATCTGCGCCTCGGCGGTGTTGATGGCGGCACGGGCCTGGTTGACGGAGGCCTCGGCTTGTCTCACGGCAGCCTGGAAGGTCTCATTGTCGAGCACGAAGAGGATTTGCCCTACCCCCACCGTCTGACCCTCATGCACGTTGATGCGTGTGATGAAGCCGGAGGTTTTAGGACGGATTTCCACATCCTGAACACCCTTGATGGATGCCGGATAGGTGATTTCTGAAGTGGCGCTGGCAGTGCCAACGGTGATCACGGGGAATTCGTTGTCGCCGAAGTTCATGCCGCCACCTTTCTTTCCGCCACAAGCCACAAGGCAAGCAGCAGTTGCTACAAGCAAGAAGATTTTTGTTGGTTTCATAACTATTTTGTTCATTAATAATTCATGCAGTTTGAAAACTCAACAAGCACGATTGGGTTTTCAAACTGCAAAGTTACAAAACATATCCCATAGCCACCCCTTTTTGGGTGTATATTTAACAAATATTATTATTGTGTGAAAGGCTCTAAGGTCACTAAAGTCCTTAAGGTCCTTAAAGACCCTAAAGTCCTTGCTCTTCTCTCATTTGTTTAAATTTTTCCACGAGCATTTTCTTCAATGCCTCAGGTTCGTTTTCCACCTTTTGGTCGAGCACGGCATCCTTGATGTACTGCTTTAGCACACCCACCTCCCTCGATGGTTTCAGTCCGAACATCTCCATGATATCATCACCCGACACGCAAGGTTGGAAAAGGCGCTTGTAATCCTTCTCCTTGAGTTCCACCAATTTCTCCCTGACGGTGACGAAATTGTCGAGGAAGCGCTGCTTCTTCTCCTGGTTCTTGCTGGTGATGTCCGCCTCGCAAAGTGTCATCAAGTCGTCGATGTCCTCGCCAGCATCGTTGAGCAGTCGCCTCACGGCGCTGTCGGTTACCTCCTCGTCGGCGATGACGATGGGGCGCATGTGCAAATCGACAAGTTTCTGCACATACTTCATTTTCATATCGAGCGGCAACTTTAGCCGCTTGAACAGTTCCGGCACCATCTTCGCCCCGATGTAGTTGTGGTTGTGGAAGGTCCACCCCAGCAGGGGGTCCCACCGCTTGCTCTTGGGCTTGCCGATGTCGTGGAGCAAAGCAGCCCACCGAAGCCATAGATTGTCAGAATTTTTACAAACATTCTCCAACACCTCGAGGGTGTGGTGAAAATTGTTCTTGTGAGCCCTCCCATTGCGCGTCTCCACCTCGTCGAGCCGTGAGAGTTCGGGCATGATGAGTTCCAGCAAGCCGCAACGGTGCAGATAATCGAAGCCCATGCTGGGATGCTTCGCCAAGAGTATCTTGTTGAGTTCCTGTGCAATACGCTCACCACTGATGATGCCTATCCGCTCCGCGTTGCGGCACAATGCTTCGAAGGTGTCGGGGTCGATGTCGAAATTGAGTTGGGTGGCAAACCTGACGCAACGCAGCATCCGCAGCGGGTCGTCGGAGAAAGTGATGTCGGGGTCGAGCGGCGTCCGTATGACACGGTAAACCATGTCGCCAAGACCGTCGAAGGGGTCCACCAACTCGCCGAAGCGGTCGTGGTTGAGGCAGATGGCCAGGGCGTTGATGGTGAAGTCGCGCCGGTTCTGGTCATCCTCCAAGGTGCCATCCTCCACGATGGGCTTGCGGCTGTCACGCCGGTAACTTTCACGCCGTGCTCCCACAAACTCCACTTCCTGACCACGATATTTCACCTGCGCAGTGCCGAAATTCTTGAATATGGAGATGTTGGCGCGTTTCCCCAACTTTTCTTTCAACCTCCGGGCCACCTCGATGCCACTGCCCACCACCACCACGTCGATGTCGTTGGAGGGGCGCTCGAGGAAGATGTCGCGCACATAGCCACCGATGACGTAGCATTCCACACCCATGCCATCGGCCACCTCGGAGATGAGACGAAAAATATCTTTATCGAGCAACTGTGCCAGTTCGGCGTCTGTATATTCTTTCATTGTATGCTTTTTTCACAAAAGGCTTTTGCATGCCTCACGTTTTGATTGCAAAATTACATCAAAGCAAGCGAAAAAAAAAATTTTCAGCAAAAAACTATAGCGACCATCAAGTCCTTCATGTCCTTAAAGACCCTTAAGCCCCAATAGACTTTAAAGACTTTAAAGACAAGCATGCACTTATTAGCAGGGAAAATTTGCCAGTTTCGGCGAAAATGCGTAATTTTGCAGCGAAATAAGAAAAAACCGATGGAAGAGCCCACAAAGACAGAAAAGCAGTTTCGCAACGCATTAGCACAATGCCGCGAGGTGTTCGGGAAGAAGCTCCACGACTATGGTGCCTCCTGGCGCATCCTGCGCCCCTCCTCGCTCACCGACCAACTGTTCATCAAAGCCATGCGCATCCGCACGTTGGAAGTGAAACACCAGTCGCTCGTAGGCGAGGGCATCCTACCCGAATTCCTCGCCTTGGTCAATTACGGCCTGGTGGGACTCATACAGTTGGAGCGCGGCTATGCCGACAGCACCGACATCACACCCGCAGAGGCCCTCGACCTCTACGACCACCATGCGGAGCAGACGTTGCAACTGATGCTTCGCAAAAACCACGACTATGGCGAGGCATGGCGTGGCATGCGTGTGAGCAGCTACACCGACTTCATCCTCACCAAGTTGCAGAGGGTGAAGGAGATAGAGGACTTGGACGGCGTCACCATCGTTTCCGAGGGCATCGCCTCCAACTACCAGGACATCATCAACTACGCCGTCTTCGGCATCATCAAACTCAGTGAACAAGCTCATTAGCATCCTCGTCAACGTCTGCCGCATCGTCCTGGCCGTCACACTGATACTCTCCGGGTTTGTCAAGGCCATCGACCCGCTTGGCACACAATACAAGATACAGGACTACCTCACCGCCCTGTCACTGCAAGGCATCCTGCCCGACTGGTGCACGCTCGTCATCGCCGTACTGCTATGCGCCGTGGAGTTCTCGTTAGGAGTGTTCCTGCTCTTCGCCATCCACCGGCGCACCGTCACCAAACTCATCACCATTTTCATGGTGGGCATGACAATCATCTCCGTATGGCTGTGGTGGGCCAACCCGGTGAGCGACTGCGGATGCTTCGGCGACGCGCTCGTCCTCACCAACGGACAGACATTGGCAAAAAACCTCGTGCTGCTGGCCGCCGCCCTCGTGGTGTGCTGGCAACCACTGCGCATGGTGAGGTTCATCTCGAAGACCAACCAATGGATTGTCATCAACTACACCATGCTCTTCATCCTCGCATGCAGTGCCTGGTGCCTTTACGACCTGCCGCTCTTCGACTTCCGCCCCTATCACGAGGGCGCCGACCTGCGAAAAGGCATGGAAATCCCGGAGGGAGAGCAGCAGCCACAGTTTGAGACCACCTTCATCTTGGAGAAAAACGGAGAGAGAAAGGAATTCACGCTGGAAAACTACCCCGACTCCTCATGGACCTTCATCGACAGGAAAACAGTGCAGACGGCAGAGGGGTACATACCACCCATACACGACTTCTCCATCGAGACACTCGAAGGCGACGACATCACCGACTCCGTGCTAAGCCAACCGGGCTACACCTTCCTGCTCATCTCACACAGCTTGGAGCAAGCCAGCGACAGCGACTTCGGAGAAATCGACCAAATCTACGAATATAGCCGCGCCAACGGCTACCCGTTCTACTGCCTCACAGCGAGCAGCGAAAAGGGCATGGAGCGGTGGAAAGAACTCACCGGGGCGCAATACCCCTTCTGCATCACCGACGGGACGACGCTGAAAACCATCATACGCAGCAACCCCGGACTCCTGCTCCTGCGAGAAGGGGTGGTGGTGAGGAAATGGAGCCACAACCGACTGCCGGAGGCCAGCGAACTGAAAGGACGGCTGGAGCGGCTTCCCATCGGCCAGACTCCGGAGGACGGCACAGCAGGCAAGGTGGCCACCATCCTCGTATGGTTCGTGCTCCCCTTAGGCCTGCTCACCCTGGCCGACCGTCTGTGGGCCTCCGTCAAATGGCTATGGAGACGAAACAAGGAAAGACAATGACACAACATATCAATCTTTAAAACAACAACGACATGAGAAAGAAAATCGTGGCAGGCAACTGGAAAATGAACATGACCCTGCAAGCCGGAACAGACCTGGCAAAAGAACTTCAAGAAAGCCTCAACGCCGACAAGCCCAACTGCGACGTGGTGATCTGCACCCCGTTCATCCACTTGGCAAGCATCGCACAATTCCTTGACCAGCAACTCATCCAACTCGGTGCTGAGAACTGCGCCGACAAGGAGAAGGGTGCCTTCACCGGAGAGGTGTCGGCAGAGATGGTGAAAAGCACCGGCGCACAATATGTCATCCTCGGACACTCCGAGAGGCGCGAATACTACGCTGAAACACCCGAAATTCTCAAGCAGAAAGTGCTCCTGGCCCTGGCTAACGGCCTGAAAGTCATCTTCTGCATCGGAGAGAGCCTCGAAGAGCGCGAAGCCAACAAGCAAAACGAAGTGGTAAAGGCCGAGCTCGAAGGAAGCGTCTTCAACCTCACCCCCGAGGAGTTCGCCAACATCGTCATCGCTTACGAGCCCATCTGGGCCATCGGCACAGGAAAGACCGCCAGCGCAGAGCAGGCTGAGGAGATACACGCCTACATCCGCAGCGTCATCGCCGAGAAATACGGTGACGAAGTGGCTCAAGCCACCTCCATCCTCTACGGCGGAAGCTGCAAGCCATCCAACGCCAAGGAACTCTTCGCAAAGCCCGACATCGACGGTGGCCTCATCGGCGGAGCATCGCTCAAGGCAGCCGACTTCAAGGGCATCATCGACGCTTGGAAATAAGCATTTCACGCCTCCAACTACCGGAGCGGCCACAAGCCGCCCCGGTAGCCGGAGACGAACGCCATCAACCCAATCACCCATCCACAACATGAGAAAAACCATCGCCACCATAGCCGCAGCACTTTGCCTGGCCACCACCGGGCAAGCCCAGAATTTCATCGACCACTTGCAGAAAGACGAGCGGGGAAGCGGCTCCGTGTCGGTGAAGCAGAGCGAAGACATCAGCAAACTGGTGAACGGCGGGAACAAGGAACAAAACCAAGCCCCCGGCACCACGGAGACCAAACCGGCTGCCTCCACTCCAAAACGAGAGGAGCCGTCACGGAGTGAAAACCAGTCCGCCAACACCGGCACCGAGCGACGCGAACAGCAACGAGAGCGCAACTGGGAGCGGCGGACGGAGCAACGCGCCACCACACGCGAGGAGGAGCAGCGCGACAAGGAACGGCGAGAGCAGGAGCGGAAGCGACGTGAAGCCATCCGAGCCCAAAAAATCAAAGAAGCCGAAGAGAACGCCGGCGTCACTGCCACCAACACCAAGAAACTGATGAGCAACAGCAAGCGCGTCAAAGGTTACAGGGTGCAGGTCTTCGCCGGAGGCAACACACGCAACGACCGCGCACAAGCACAAGAGATGGGAGCAAAACTCAAGACACAAATCCCAGGAGAGCCCATCTACGTGCATTTCTACTCCCCAAGATGGTGCTGCCGATGCGGAAACTTCCTCAACCAGGAAGATGCCACCAAGATGATGAAACGCCTCACCAAATTAGGATATAAAAACGCATGTGTGGTGAAAACCACCATCACTGTAAACAAGCGGCCATACGCCTTTTAGCAACTATAGTCACCATAGCCCTATAGTATCGCCATCCCCAGAAGAACCTCTGAAATGGAAATAGAAACAGAAACACGCGAGGGCCTCGAGGCCCTCGCAACACATTACCACGACATCCTGCGCCTCTTAGGGGAAGACCCCGGACGCGAGGGGCTGCAGAAAACACCACTGCGAGTGGCAAAAGCCATGCAGGTGCTCACACGCGGATACCAACAAGACGCACACAAGGTGCTCACCGACGCCCTCTTCGCCGAGCCATACAACCAAATGGTCATCGTGAAGGACATCGACTTCTTCTCACTCTGCGAGCACCATATCCTGCCATTTTACGGAAAGGCTCACGTGGCTTACATCCCCAAGGGATACATCACCGGACTGAGCAAGATCGCCCGCGTGGTGGACATCTACAGCCACCGGCTGCAGGTGCAGGAGCGCATGACACAGCAAATCAAGGACTGCATCGAGCAGACCCTCCACCCCATGGGCGTCATGGTGGTGGTGGAGGCACGCCACATGTGCATGCAAATGAGGGGGGTGGAAAAGCAAAACTCCATCACCACCACCAGTGCCTTCAGCGGAGCCTTCAACCAGGCCAAGACCCGAGAGGAATTCATGAACCTCCTCAGAGAATAGCCACGCCCCATCCCACGACAGAAGAATACAACAACCAATAAAACAACAATATAATATGCAAACGCTCAAGAAAAGCTTCATCATGCTGACATGCCTGGCCTTGACGGCCTCCATCAGCTCATGCCTCAACGACGACAACGACAACGACATCAAATATGCCGACCTCACACCGACGCAAAAGGCAGCACAGACCAATGAAATGGCAGGGCAGTACGCCGGACACATCTACGTGCTCAACGACACCACCATGAAAAGAGACTCCATACCATGCCAGTGGCGCATCAACGCCTCCGACTCCTCACTCACGGTGAGCAATTTCCCCGTGAGCATCGCAAGCTACGGCTTAAAAAATGAAGGGGCGAGAAATATCATCAAGGCTGCGGGCACACGGCCGCTGAGAGTGATACTGCACCCCTACAGCAACACCGCCTTCGACCAAGGGTATTACACCTTCACCGTCGTACCTGACAATTACAAGTTCTCCTTTACCACCGAATACGAGGAAAAGACCCACAACGTGGAAATAGAATTTGCATACCAAATGTTTTCATCTTCCTACACCGGCATCTCATCAACCCTTTATGCCGTAGGGGAATATTACAAGCAGGAGATGAACGCCTACTTCCTCATCAAGGGTATAAAGATTGACGACGCCACATACAACACGGGGACACCCACATACATCTATGGAAAAAAATAACATGCGACTTGTTTCCTGGAACGTCAACGGACTGCGCGCCTGCGCCGGAAAGGGCTTCGAGGAGGCTTTCCGAATGCTCGACGCCGACTTCTTCTGCCTGCAAGAGACCAAAATGCAGCAGGGACAGCTCGACCTGCAATTCGATGGCTACAAGTCTTACTGGAACTACGCACAAAAGAAGGGGTACTCAGGCACTGCCATCTACACAAGGCAGGAACCACTCCACGTCACAATGGGCATCGGCATTGATGAACACGACACAGAGGGACGCGTCATCACCTTGGAGATGGACAAGTTCTTCCTCGTCAACGTCTATGTGCCCAACTCACAGGACGGGCTGCGTCGCCTCGACTACCGCATGCAGTGGGAGGAGGACTTCAGAAAATACCTCCTGCAACTCGACGCACAAAAGCCCGTCATCGTCTGCGGAGACCTCAACGTGGCCCATGAGGAAATCGACTTGAAAAACCCGAAGACCAACCGCCGAAACGCCGGCTTCACCGACGAGGAGCGTGAGAAATTCAGCATACTCCTCGCCGCTGGCTTCACCGACACCTTCCGCAAACTGCACCCGGAGCAAATCACCTACTCATGGTGGTCATACCGCTTCAAGGCAAGAGAGAAGAATGCCGGGTGGCGCATCGACTATTTCCTCGTCTCCAACCGCCTCTTCACAGAAGTGGAAGAGGCAGACATCCACACTGACATCATGGGGAGCGACCACTGCCCCGTCAGCATCAAGCTAAAGATATAAGAGGCTGGGATTTTATAGGATTTTATAGGATTCTCTAGGATTATCTAGGATTATCTAGGATTTCCTAGGATTTTCTAGGATTTCCTAGGATTATCTAGGATTCCTAGATAATCCTAGGATTTTCCAGGGCCCACTATCTTTTCAGGCGGTGCTGATAGTCTCCGCCCCTCTTGAGATACGTCATGAGCAAGAACACCCCGATGAAGGAGACCAGCAAGGCAATGAGCGTGGAACTCTGACAGAAGGTGTCGTAGAGCCCATGGAGAAGTGCCGGGATGGCAATCGCCAGGAAATAGAGGGAGCGGCGGTATTTGGGATAGAGGTTGGCGAAAGCGATGAAATAGCCAGCGATGGCACACCAAATGGCATGGAGGAAAGGCAAGCTGGTGAGCCGTGCAATGTTGCTATAGAAAGCAGAGGTGTAGTCCATCTGCGTGTTGATGGTCACTTGGTATTGCACGCCCTCGAACACCCCGAAAGCAATGCCCGCCATCAGTCCATAGAACACCATGGTGCGCGGCAGCATAGGCTCTCGCGCCCTCCTGTTGATGACAAGCAGCGGCACCATCTTTGCCGCCTCCTCCGAGAGTCCCACCCCAAAGACGAAACCGAGAAGGTTGAAGGGGAAGGCCGACGTGACGAGGTGGTAGAAGGGATTGAACCTTACAAGGCCGAAGATGTCCCAGACGACAAAGACGAAGAGTTGCGTGAGGAAGAAGACGGTGATGGTGGTCTTCAGTGTCACCTGCGGTGTCTTGAAGAGATAATAGAAGAAAAGTCCCCAGATGCATGAGAAATAGAGAGCCATGGTGTAGAACACTCCGATTTCCGGCATAGGCAACAAGAGCATGAACGTGGGGAACAGCCCCACAATGGCCAAGACAATGAGTGTTTTGTCACTCAGCCACTTACGCTCCACCAACGTATCCTTTGGAAGGATGAGGTCACTACCGATTTTTGACAGTTGACTGGCAAGGTTTCCCTCATGCACCACCCTGTGACGCATGTTATGGCGGCGCAAGACATCACCAACGATGGTCACCTCACCGGTCTCCACCACACGCGCCACATCGTGCAACACCACATAGCCGTTGTTCACATACTCAAGCACTTGCTGCTCAGTGTAAGGGCCGTAGTCCTTCCCATTTCTTACAATGTAAAGCATTTTCTTTTCATTCTTCTTTTAACTTGAACATCACGGGGATGCTGACCCTCGAGCGCACCGGCTGGCCACTCACGACGGCGGGTTTCCATCGCGGCATGTCCATCACGGCATCGACGGCTTGGCGGTCGATACCCGGGGAGACAGGCAAAATAACGATGGGGTCGGAAATCGTGCCGTCCCTCTCCACAACAAAGGTCACGACCACCTTCCCTTGTATGCCTAACAATTTTTCATAGACCGGATATTCCACATGGCGGTTGAGGAAACTGACGACATTTTCCTCCCCAATAAATCCAGCTTTTTCGTCAGGGATGAGATATACCTTTTTGAAGTCCACCTCCTCTCCTCGTGGCTCAGTAACCGGAACGGCAGGCTGTGCTTTGTCCTTTCGTGCCTTTCCCTTTCCTTCAAGGGTTTTCTTGGCACTTCTGAGAAGAAATTGTTGCACACTATTCATCGGCACAATGGAGATGGGCTCCACGCCGTTCTCGTCGCAAAAGCCGGGCAAATTGAACAACACCCCTATGGGCATGAGACAAGCCTGGTCGGGCAAGTAGTCAAAGTCAAGAAGTCCATAAAAATTTGGTCCTGGCCCATGTTTGACGATGAGCGATGCCAAGGATAAATTGATATCGTAGTTGCGCAATGCAGGAGAATGTATTATTTGTTTGGTTTGCAGCACCTTGTCGGATATGATGTCGTAGGTGAGGAGGTCGTTGTAGATGGAGTCAGCCATTTCCTTGTCGCCCTTGCGGTATTTCCTCACTGCTCGCATGGAGACGTATTTGTCCTTCTCCCACGCCAGCCCCTGTAGTTGGAGTTGAATATGATACACGTCGAGCCCCGCCTCATCGGGCATGCGGTCAATCTCCTCGCCATGTGCGAGGAAGAATTCTCCAATACCCTCCTTCATCCCTCCCGCGGAGTTTTGGAAGAGCAGTTGACAGAGTTTCTTCTGCAAAGCCTTGGCGGGCATACCAGAGAGACGTTCAGGCCACTCCAAGTCGAGCTGCACCACGGTGAGCTGGTTGCCCTTCCGAAAGAGGTGCGACTTTCTCACATAGTCTATCTTGTAACGTTGGGTGTCCATCGATGGCTGCGCCGTGGCCATGGTGGCGCAGATTAGAAAGGCGATGGTGCACAGCAAAGTATTGGCTCTCATTATCTTTAATTGTTAAAGGTTATTTTGCTACAGTGATGTGAAGGCAGGTCTGCTTCGTCTCATACCTCACATAGCAGCGGTTTTTCTCACGCAACTCGCTGAGCACCTCCCCCAAGAGGTATTTCATCTTCGCCGCCTTTTCCTTGTTGCCCTCCACATGCTTGAAACGAGTGTAGGAGAGGTCGAAGGTGGTGGCGCGACAGTGGGCGGAGTTGGCCACGGCATTGCTGTTCACCTTCATCAGTTTCTTCACGTCCTCCTTCGTCCGCAACACGGAGGTGACGATGATTTTGTGCTTGCCCATCTTGTGCTTGCGCAGTTTCTTCTGGAAACCCTTGCCGATGTCCTTGAGCAGTTTGGCAGCCTGCGGGGTGAGGTATGGCACGGAGTGTGTGAGTGGGTCCACCGTATAATATTCACACTCCTCTATGTGCTTCAGCTTCTTTTTCACGCGATTGAGCTGCGAGCGGTCGTCGAGCGGCTCGATGCCATATTTCTTCGCCCCCGCCACCTGGTGAGGGTTGTTGTCGGCAAACTTGAAGGGGAAGTTTTCCGGTACGGCCTTGCGGTTTGAAGCGCATCCGCAGAGCAAAATGAGCAGCAATGCAAGTAGGGCAAAAGCCTTTCGGGGCGATGATGGGGTTGCTCTCATGGTGAAATCCTGTAAAACATATTCTAAATGCAAAATTAGGGAAAAAAATCGCGATAAAGGCATGAATGCCGATAAAATATGTTAATTTTAGAAGTAAAATTGTGCATAGTTGCACAAAAAGGAATATTTTTGTGAGAAATCAAGCAAAAGGATGAAAAGAAGCATATTCCACATACTTATGGCAGCATTGTGCACGATGGCCATGGCCCCCTCGAAAGCTGTCTCCATTCCCGACGGGAAGCCTTTACGAGCCGCCACCACCTTTCTCCGAGGCGATGTGAATGGCGATGGTGTGCGCTCTGTGATGGATGTTTCACTGCTGGCGGACTACATCATGTCGGGGCATGGCGACTTCGACATCGCCTTGGGCGACATGGATGGCAGCGGAACCATCTCCGTTTCCGACATCAGCATCCTTGTGGACATCATCCTGGGAGCCAGCTACAACGACCCGGACAACCCACGCTTTCCACTCGACGACATTGGCGAGGCAGACCCCGCCACAGGGCTGTAGCAACGCTGCCCTGCCCCATATTGCAAGATGCCCGCCACGGTTACCGTGGCGGGCATCTTCCTCTCTAAACGGGAAGGGATTAGAAGTTGACACCAAAGTTGATGCCCAAGTTGTGACCGTGTGAGGAGTAGTCATCATAGTCGGCGATATTGGTGACGCCAAACTGGTAAACTGCCTCCAAGTACAAGTTGTTCCACTCCAGACCGCAGCCCAGCTTGAAGCCCATCTCCGGATGCTTCAGGTATTTGTAGTTGCCGGAGATGCCCATGCTCAGATAGGGGCCAACGAATGGCAGGATGGCGATGTCACTTTCGGTGATGAAGCCATACTTGATGACTGCCGGCACCTCGAGGTAGTTGAGGTGTCCGTCGAGTTTCTCCTGGTTGAGCACAGGGTCCTTGAAACCCTTGAGATTTTCGCCACCACGCTCTGTGTAGTAGAGTCCACTCTCAAGGAAGAGGGGGACTGTTTCCGAGACACGCAGGCCCACCACACCAGCAAGTGTCATGCCAGTGCGACCCTTGTCGGACTCCAAGTCACCGCCGATGCCACCGAAGTTGACACCGATGCGAACACCCCAGAAGATGTTCTCTTCGTCAAGGTCAAACCCACCACTGTTGAACTGTGCGAAAGATGGTGCTGCCATCATGAGGGCAGCGATAGCAAAAAACAATTTTTTCATAAGTCTTGCTTATTTTTAAGTGAACATTTTGTATTTTGCATGCAAAGTAACACATTTTTTTGCAAAGCGCAAAATTATTTCATCAAATTAGCGACAATATTCTCACCTCGGCGTTTTGCATCCTCGGCACCTCGTGGATGGGGATGTCGTGATACACCGCCTGGATGGCCTTGTTGATGATGCCATGCCCCACAGCGAGAACTGTTTTCCCCGGATAGCGTTTTTTGATGTAAAGGAGGAAGCGTCGTGCGCGGTCCTTGAGTTGTCCCATCGTTTCCACATCAGGAGGCCAAACCTCGTCCTTGAGGTCGGGGATGAACCTGCCGGTGAAGCCGCCCCAATCGCGCTCGCGCAGCAGAGCAGTGGTTTCCACCGCCATGTGCCGTCGGTTGGCGATGAGCACGCAAGTGTCGATGGCGCGTTGCAGGTCAGAGGACACGAAAGCATCAAAATGCGTGTCAGCCAAGGTGTCGGCCAACTCCTCCGCCTGCTGCACACCGAGGGGCGTGAGACACCCTTGCGTCTGCCCCTGCATGATCTGGTTCACGTTGTCGATGGTCTGGCCATGACGGACAAGATACAATGTTGTCATTTCAGATGATGGAGAAGACATAATGAGTGATGTGCTGACCACAAGCAAAAGAGGGTGGGCTCAAGGCCCACCCTTTGGGTTGTTTGTCCTGAAAACACTTTGAACATTTTTCTCTTTATCTCAAAATCCATAGACTTATGTTCATTTATCTGTGACCTCCGTGGCTGCCACCCCTGCTGCCACCGCCGCCAAAGGATCCACCACGACTGCCGCCACCGGAACTGTGGCCGAAACTTGACGAGGAGCGTGAGGATGAAGAGCCGAAGCTGCGAGAGGGAGCGGAGCCCGACGAGGAGCGCGAGGGGGAGGAGCCGAAGCTGCGAGAGGGAGCGGAACTCGACGAACTGCGCGAGGGGGAGGAGCCGAAACTGCGCGAAGAGGAGGAGGAACCGAAGCTACGTGAGGGTGCGGAGCCCGACGAGCTGCGTGAGGGTGAAGATTCGAAGCTGCGAGAGGGAGTGGTGCTGCGGGTCGGCGTATCGATGGAGCGCTTTGAGGATGACCCTATGGAGCGCTGGGGTGTGGTGCCGAAATTGCGTGAGGGTGCGGTGTTCGACGAGGAGCGTGAGGGCGTGGTGGTGAAGGTCCTGTTGGAACCCGAGCCGTTGTTGTGTCCGCTGCCTCCAAAGCTGCTGCGTCCGCTGCCGGAGGATGTGCCCGGTGTGGGGTGGTTGGAGCCGTTGCCCATGCTGCCTCCATGGTTATTGCCACCGTGATTGGAGCCGCCATGTGTGCCGGCGTGGCCTCCGCCACGATTGTCGTGGTTGCCGAAGCCTCCACCATGGTTGCCATGGCCACCATGTCCACGTCCGTAGTCACCACGTGCGAAGCCGTCGCGCATTCCCCTGCCCTCACGACCGCGTGGGCCGAAGTCGCGACCGTGATACCAACTGCGACCGCCGTTCATGCGCCAGCTGTGGCCACCACGATAGACATTCCAGAAATGAGGCCTGCCAAAGTAGAAGTAGTCGCGATAGGGGTAGCGTGCATAGATGCCGAAGTGCCAGTAACCTGCATCCCAGTAGAGCGGGCGGTAGAAATAGGAGGCCGCCACGAAGGCGTTGTATTGCCAATCAAGCAGGATGTAGCTCAAGTCCAGGTTGCGCTGTGTCCAATACATACCGTAGAGGTCGGCCTGGGTGTTGACGCTCATCAGGTAGTCAAGGTTCACCTCGTAGGCGGCCTCATACTGCTCCTCCGTCAGGTTGAGCTCGTAGGCCATCTTGTCGGTGAGGAACAGTGCCTGCTGGCGAGCCTGCTCGTAACTCATTGCGCGTGCCGACAGGGTGAAGGTCAGCAATGCTGTCATGGCTATCAGAATTCTTTTCATCGTCGTAAAAATTTATTCGTTGTTTGTTTCTTTTCTTATTCTCACGGTGCAAAGGAACAAACTTTTCTTGGCATGCTAAAAGGATTTTCCCTAATTTGGCGGGGGAAAATCCCTATAGCCCACAAACGGCAGCAGCATTACATTAATCACACATAAAAAATAAAAAAAACGTTACTTTGCTTTGCATTCCACATAATTTGACTACCTTTGTGGCACAAAATGCAACAGCCATGAAAAAAGTCATTACTTACGGCACTTACGACTTGCTTCACCAAGGGCACATCAACCTGCTCCGACGCGCACGCGCCCTTGGCGACTACCTCATCGTAGGCGTCACCAACGACAGTTTCGACCGTGACCGTGGCAAGCTCAACGTCAGGAACAACGTACTGGAACGCGTGGAGGCCGTCAAGGCTACAGGCTACGCCGACCAGATCGTGATTGAGGACTATGT
>CADBBP010000033.1 GCA_902792855.1 uncultured Prevotellaceae bacterium | reverse complement strand
CGTGGTGGCGATGAGGTAGGGTGCATTGGGCACCCATGCTTCCACGTTGGTGAAGGTTACGGAATTGACATTGTCGTGGTCAAACTCCTTCAGCCAATAACCGGAGGTGGCTGACTTGCCATTTATGCATGGGATGGTCGTTCCGGCGGAGGCAACATTCTGCACGGCGAAGGGCACGGTGATGGTCTGCCAGCCCGTCTGACCGTTGCCGGCGATGCTGGGTGTGCGGGTGTAGCTCACTTTGGTGGCGCTGAAGGCTCTTGGCACGTAGAAGCCATAACCCTCCTTCAAGGTGATGGTGCCGGCCTCGTAGCTCTTCACCACGTTCTTGCTCTTCAGTGCAGTTGGTACGGAAGCTTTGTAAGGGATGTAGTAGAGGGTGTTGGGGTTGCTGTTGGGCTTGATGGTGTAGCCGCTCAAGGTTCCTGCCTCCTCGATACTGGCAGCGGCGGCATCAGCAGGCACGGTGAGTGTCGAGGTGAGGGCGGTGGCACTGCGTTCGCCGGTGGCTGTCCAAGTGATGAAGCCGGCTTTCACCGTCTTCGTGCCATAAGAGGCGAAAGTCTTGTTGTCATCGTAGATGCTGAGTTGGAAGGTCTCGCCCACGCTGATGGGGAGGTTGTAGTGCAGCGTGACGGTCTGCCCTGCGGGGATGCTGGCTGGCAGACTGTTGTCATATACATACCACCATCCGTCGCCAGCGGGTTTCAGCAGGTGTAGTGTCATCGGACTGTTGTAGTCTTGAGCGGTGGAGTTTTTCAGTGTGATGACTCCGTCGATGAGACTGCCATACATGGTGCTGCCGTCCACGTTTTTCAACTCTGAAGAAACCAAGGTCAATGTAGGCAGCGTGGCTGCGTCCGACTTGTCGGACAGGGTGAACTTCTCCTTGGTGTAGCAAACCACGAGGGGGTCGTCGGAGGTGGCCACCTCCACTTTGCAGGTGCCAGCATCATGGTCGAAATAGAAGTCCACGTAGTCTTCGCCACCGGGACTGAGGTAGGCGGTCTCGTAGGTTGCCAGTGTGCCGTCCAAGTAGAGGTAAAGTGGGGATTGGAATTTGAGGTCGCCGTTGTTGGCCACCACCACGCGGAGACATTTGGGCGACGTGCCTCGGTCGAAGTTTTGGGTCACGCTCTTCACCACGAGTTGCGGTTGGCGCTCATCCTTGGCGGCACTCATGGTGAACTTGTTTCCATTTTTCACCACATTCAGATAATAGATGTCGGAATTGATGCTCTTGATCCACTCCTCGGTGCCGTTGAGGCGGTCGATGCCGCAGATGGTGTAGGTGCCGTCGGCGAGGTTGGTCCCGAAGCCGAAAAGAGAGAAGCCGCTGCCATTCCAACTGTTGGCATTACCTTGGTAACCACTTCTCACCACTTCAGTGTCAATCAACTGCCCTTGGCTGTCGAAAAGACCGATGCCCACGTCGTAAGCACTGCCAAGACCGGTGTGGCTGAAATAATAGTACACGCGTGCATTTGAGAGGCCGTAGCTGCTACTGTAGTTGTAGGTGCCCTCGGCTATTTCCTCCCATGAGCTGTCCACCAATTGGAAATCAACGGTGGTGATGCCGCTGACGGCCTGTCCCTCACCTTGACTGTCTCCCAAGACTTGCGGGCAGAAGCCCACGATGGCATACTGGCTGTTGGAATAGCCGCTGGTGTCACTGCTGCCGCCGGTGCCTTGAGAGTTGGGATTGAGTGCCTGCAGGCGGAAATAACCATCGGAAAGGCCGCCCCAGCCCCAGTTGATGTGGAAGAGACCGTAGCCGTCAAATCCGTCGCACACGAAAGCGTGTCCGCCGCCCATTGACCGTGCACTGTAGATGACCGGGCGTCCTGCCACCAACTCGTCGTAGATGAGGCGGTTCCATTCATCAGTGTCATAGTTGTCGCGTGTCACCTCCGTAGCTTTGTTGCCGTAGCCGAAATAGTTGTTCAAAGCATAAGGAATGTCGGAGGTGGAGGCTGCGGAGCCCCAGGTGCCGTAGGACATATAAACAGAATGGCCGCAGTACATCATCAGGTCTGCCACGGCTTTGTTTGACTTGTCGGTGAGGTCGTCGCTTTCGTTGTAGGAGTCTTTCATGGCAGCCCAGTCGAAAGTGATGGCCGGCAGTGCGTCATAGCTGCCGTAGGCGGGTATTTCCGTCGTGCTTTTGCGTGGCCATTTGTGATAATACATCACTTGTGCGAATGCGGTGGCCACGCAACCGGTCACGGCTTGGGAGCCGCCCGGGGTGAAGCACTCCAAGTTGAAGGGCTCACTTTGGTTCCAACTGGTGGTGAGCATCGGTGCAATCACCTGCCATGCCTCGTTGGCAGCAGTGGCTGGGCTTTTGGCGGCTTGGGCTGCTGTGCCCATTGCGTCATTGGCGCGTGCCATGGCGATTTCCTCAGTGTAGCAGTCGAGCAGGGCCTGCATGTTCTCGGGGATGTTGGCGATGTCGAAATGCCCGCGGTCGGCATAGCCCAGCACGTCGCATGCCTTGTCGTCGCCGGAGATGATGACGAAGCCCTTGTCGGTGCCTTGGTTGAATACATAGTAGCTTGCTTCTTTGGTGGAGCCTGTACGGGCACCAATTTGCTGCCGCTCACTCTGCACGAGTTTCAAGTCGGTTGTTGTGCGCCCCCTTTCATTCAGGAATTGCGTGGCTTTCTTCAGTGCTTGCGTCTGGCTGATAGGCGCACCAATGGCTGTGGCTGCAATCATTGCGGCGGGCAGCAAAGCAAAGATGTATTTTCGCATGATAAAATGATTTTTGGTTGGTTTATGGTTTTTTTGATTGTTGGGTGCAAAAATAGCAATTTCCCCCGATATGGCAAAACAAAGAGTACTTCTTTTTATCAATCAAGGGAACTGTGTGTGCCATGCCTTGCAACAAAGGGGCGCGGCATTTCTGCCGCGCCCCCTTCAAAATGTAATACCTTCAACAACCTATGTTACAGGTCGTATTCAAACATTGTCATGGAGTAGGGTGGCAGTTGGTAGTTGAACTTTTTCTCAGCCTTGATGCTTTCCTTCTGCGGAGCGATGGGTTGTGCCTCAAAGTTGTTCTCGTCCTCCGGCTGTCCGGAAAGGATGGTCTTTACGGCGTTCTTCTTCATCGACTTGAAGCGTGAGAGGTTGACCGTTGCTTTCTTGGCCTCTGCGCCGGCGTTGCAAAGCTTCACATAGAGCTTCCTTGTCTTGGTGTTGAGCACCACGCTCTGCCCTTGCAGGTTGGTCTCATTGTCGATGCTGACACAGTCGCCATAGTAGTATTGTCCGCTCGACTTTCCAAACATCTGCTGGATGTAGTAGCTGCATGTGAGGAAAGGACGCTCGTTGTCGAAATAGATGAGGTCCGGGTTCCAGTTGGTGGCGTTTTTCTTGGCGAAGAGCGGTGCGTAGGAGGTCATGGTCACCACGTCGCCGTTGCGCTCCACGTGGAGGAGGTAGAGACCCTCAGCCAGGGCGTCGATGAGTTTCTTGTCCTTGGCTGCATATTCACCCAGATAGACCTTTGTCTTGCGGTCGCGGGGGTAGTTGTCATATTGTCGGCTAGTGAGGAAATAGTTGTTCGGCTCGTAGTAGTGCTCGTCGAGGATGGGCAAGCCCAGTTCCTCGGCCAGTTTCCATCCGTTGTCGAAGTCAGGGTTGCCGGGGTGCGACCCAGGACCGGCTGTTCCCACGATGATGATTTCCGGGTGCGCCTGTGTCACCTTTTTATATATGTATTTGAAACGTTCGCAAAATTCCGGCGAGATTTTCTCTTCGTTGCCCAGTCCCAGGTATTTCAGGCCGAAGGGTTTGGGGTGGCCTGCATCGGCTCTCATCTTCGCCCATTTCGAGGTGGCCGGGTCGCCATTGGCCCATTCGATGAGGTCCAGGGCATCTTGCACCCACTCGTCCATCTCTCCCATGGGAACGACATCCTGTGCCTGGGTCTTCATGCCCCAGCCACCATTGGTGCCTTGGCAACTCACGCCGCAGGGGAGGATGGGCAGTGGCTCCATGCCTATGTCCTCGCAGAGTTGGAAATACTCATGATACCCCAATCCCATGGACTGGTGGTACCCCCAGGTGTTCTTCAACGGGCGGCGCTGCTCCCTCGGGCCGATGGTGGTCTTCCAACGGTAGGTGTTCCAGAAACCGTCGCCACCGCCGTGTACGACGCAGCCTCCCGGGAAGCGCATGAACTTCGGGTTGAGGTCGGCCAGGGCCTGTGCCAGGTCTTTGCGAAGGCCGTGCCCCTTGTAGGTGTCGCGTGGCATCAGTTCCACGAAGTCGATGTCAGTGTCTCCGGTGTTGAGCACGAGCACCTGCAGGGCGGCGCGGGCGCAGGAAGCCTCCGGGACGAGCGAGGCCTCGTATTTCTTCCATCCCTGTCCGCTGACTTGCAGCGAGGCGTCGGCAAGGAGTTTGGGGTCCTTGCCCCATCCCTGCGGTTCCACCAAGGCCACGCGCACCGTCTTGCCACCGCCGCTCACGTCGCGCAGGAAGGCGGAGAAGTCGTATGTTTCGCCAGCCTTCACGGCGATGCCGTCGAAGCCGTCGTTCTGCAGGCCGAAGCCCTTCCATCCGGCATAGTCGTAGTATTCCTTCACACGCTCCACGTGGAGGCGCATGAAAGTGCGGTTGTTGGCGTTGAGGCCGCCGGTCATCATCGTCTCCATCCAGCCTAAGGAGTGTCCGGGGCGAATCATTCGCCATGCCGTGCCAGGTCCCCAGCCGTCGCGCTCCGTCGGGGTGTATTCGAAGGAGCCGTTCTGCACCATGCCGGCATAGAGTCCGCCGTCGGCGCTGCTGCTGATGTCTTCAAAGAAGATGCCTATGAGTTCGTCACTGATTGCCTTGCCGCCGGCGGGAGCTTTCATCGCTTTTTGGGCACCGGCGCCCAGAGCTGCCACCATCATGACGGTGACAAGAGCTTTTCGCTTGTTCATTGTTATGGGATTTTGGTGAATGATTGTCTGCAAAGATAGTGAAAAACTTCCAAAATTCCTAAAGACGTCATCCGCTGATGTGCATATTGATACATGAAAACTAAAATATGATACATTTCTTCATGGTGTTTGATACAAAATGCTAATGCTAAAAGAGGGAAAAAGCGTAATTTTGCAGCACAAAACATCTTGTCTGTCTCTTCTGACCCGATAGAAAACAATCACCAAGAAATATCCATAATGAAAAAAGTATCCAAAAACTTGATTGCCGGCTTGATGCTGGCCTGCTGCCTGACAGCCGCTGGTGCAGAGCAACGCTTCACAAGTCCCGACGGGACAATGGTTGTCGTGGTGGACGATGAGGGCGGTCGCCCCGGTTACACCGTAAGTCTGAATGGCAAGACATTTCTCACGCGCTCGCCATTGGGTGTCACCACCAATATGGACGACCTGACACAAGGCCTTGTGCTGAAGAACTGCCGCGTGGAAGCCGTGCACGACAGCTATGCACTGCGGACCATCAAGCAGAGTCAAGTGAATTATGACGCCACGGAGGCCGTGTGCAGCTTTGAGAAAGACGGCCGTCAGGCTCTTGATGTCACCTTCCGCCTCACAGGCCGGGACGTGGCCTACCGCTATACTATCCACCCGAAGCGAGGCACGCTCGCCGCTGTCGTCAGCGGTGAGGCGAGTGGCTTTGTCTTCCCACAAGGCACCACCACGTTCCTCTGCCCCCAATCGAAGCCGATGACAGGCTTCGCTCGCACCGCACCAAGCTACGAGACATCGTATGCCCTTGATGCAGAGGCCGGAGGCAACGGGTGGGGAGAAGGCTTCACCTTCCCTTGTCTCTTCAAGACGCCTGACGGATGGGCGCTGGTCAGCGAGACGGGCACCGACGGTGGTTATGTGGGATGCCGGTTGCTGTGCAAGGGAGGTACATCCTACGCCATCGGCTTCCCTCAGGAAGGCGAGATGAACGGCGTGGGGAGCATTACTGCTGCCGTGGCGCTGCCATTCTCCACACCTTGGCGCACCATCACCATCGGCACCACGCTGGCACCCATTGTGGAGAGCACCGTGGCCAATGACTTGGTGAAACAGAAATATGCGCCGTCGAAGGTGTATGAATATGGCAAGGGTACGTGGTCGTGGATCATCGGCATGGACCCGAGTTGCAATTTCGACGAGCAGAAGCGATACATCGACTTCACTGCCGCCATGGGATACCGCTCACTGCTGGTGGATGCCTTGTGGGACACGCAGATAGGCTATGAGAAGATGGAGGAACTGGCACGCTATGGCAAGGAGCATGGCGTGGGACTCTTCCTCTGGTACAACTCCAATGGACAGTGGAACGACGCTCCGCAAACACCAAGGGGAAAGATGGACAAGAGCGGCCCAAGGCGCAAGGAGATGGCATGGATGCAGCGAAATGGAATACTTGGCATCAAGGTGGACTTCTTCGGCAGCGACAAGCAACCCATGATGCAGCTCTACGAGGATATTCTCACCGACGCCAACGACTTTGGGCTGCAGGTGATTTTCCACGGATGCACGTTGCCAAGAGGATGGGAGCGGATGTTCCCCAACTATGTGGCATCGGAGGCTGTCCTCGCCTCGGAGAACCTTCATTTCGGACAGGGGGCATGTGATGCCGAGGCTCGCAATGCCGCCACCCATCCCTTCATTCGCAACACCGTCGGCTCCATGGACTTCGGAGGCTCGACACTCAACAAGCACTACAGTGCCGACAACCAACGTGGCACGACGCGACGCACCAGCGATGTCTTCGCACTGGCCACCGCCGTGCTCTTCCAAAGCAGCGTGCAGCACTTCGCCCTCGCTCCCAACAACCTCGACGACGCGCCGTCGTGGGCCGTGGGCTTCATGAAGGAGGTGCCCACCACATGGGATGAGACACGTTTCATCGATGGTTATCCGGGTCGATATGTCATCATGGCGCGACGCTCCGGCGCGAAATGGTATGTGGCCGGCATCAATGCGCAGGACGAACCGGTGAAGATGAAAGTCAGCCTGCCCATGTTGACAAAGGGTGTACAAACGACCATCTACACCGACGATGACAAGCTGCAAGGCAGTTGCAAGGAGACGAAGGTAAAGTCGCAACAAGTGACCGTGAACATTCCGAAAAACGGTGGAATGGTGGTGGTGGCAGAGGCATCGGGTAACTCCTTCAACAAATGAGATTCCCATCGGTTCTATTCGCGGTATGGTTTGCCGCCGCTGCCCTCGCTCAGCCGCGCTTCAGCATGCCCCACGGCCTCTACGATGACGACATGCTCACCGTGGCCATCGAGGCAGGTGAAGAGGGCATGGAGGTGAGATACACCACCGACGGCAGCGAGCCGGGGCCTGGCAGCCCACGCTACCAAGGACCGCTGACTCTTGCTGAAAGCACCATCCTCAGAGCAGTGGAGGTGGGCGAAAACGGAGAGCCTTCGCCCATCGCCACGGCCACATACATCCTCACGCACTCCGTGTTGGAACAAGGCAATACGCCAGAGGGATACCCCGAACTGTGGGGACGATACACGACCATCAGTGGACAGGCAAAGGCCGACTATGAGATGGACCCGGAGATGACCGGCGACAAGACTCTGCGAAAGAAAATCGAGCAGGGGTTGCACCAACTGCCCATCCTCTCCATCGCAACCGACAAGGACAATTTCTTCAGCCATGTCAACGACCCGGAAAAGGGTGGCATTTACATCTACACCGGTCCGCCGGTGGGAGACCCCACCGGGCACGGATGGACGAGGCCCTGCTGCGCTGAACTTTTTGGAGGACCGCAGCAGCACGACCTGACCATCGACTGTGGGGTCAAGCTCCACGGTGGGCATGGGAGGCTTCCTGAGAAGAACCCCAAGCACTCCCTCCGCCTTGTATTCAAAAAGGAATATGGCCCCGGAAAACTGCACTACCCGCTCTTCGGAGAAGGGGAGCCGGATGAATACGACCAGCTCGTTGTGAGATGCCATTTCGGCAACTCATGGCAACACTGGATGGAAAACAATCGCCAGGAGGCGCAATACGCACGCGACTTGTGGATGAGGAGGATGCAGCGCAAAATGGGATGGACAAGCGCCAACGCATTCTACGTGCACCTTTTCATCAACGGCATGTACTGGGGACTATACAACCTTGGGGAACGCGTGGACAACCTTTTCGGAATGCAACACCTTGGAGGAAAGAAGAGCGACATCGACGTGGTGAAAATTGAGGAAGATGGAGGCAACCACCTCGAGGCCACCGAGGGAACGCTCGACGCGTGGAACGAGATGCTCACGACGGCGGCTCAAGCCAAAAGTGAGGCGAAATACCAACAACTCGACACCCTGCTCGACATCGACAACTTCATCGACTACATGCTCATCAACCAATATGCAGGAAACACCGACTGGGATCATCATAATTGGTATGCCATACGCCGCAGGGGGGCCGACAGTCAGGGCTTCCGCTTCCTGTGTTGGGACTCGGAAATCATTTTCGAGGGGCTCGACGTCAACCTTGCCGCTGGCTCCAGCAAAAACGGACATCCCACCGCCATCTTCAATAACTTGTTGAAAAACGACAACTTCGCAAGAAGATACATGGCGAGGGCGAAGCAATTACTGGCCGATGACGGACTGCTCGGGGAAACCTCCGTGGTGGAGGTGTGGGACAGCCTCTACCACTCCATCGACATGGCTCTATATGACGAGGCGGCACGATGGGGGGACTACCGAAGGGACGTGCACCGATACACCACGAAGGGTGAACTCTACACCGTGGACAACCAATTCATGAAGGAGCGGAAAAGACTGCTCACCTCCTATTTCCCGCAACGCTCGCTCACCGTGCTGAGGCAAATCGTCAACTATTTGCCAAGGATAGCTGCCGGCATGGACGACATCATTGCTGACAGAGGCCACGATGACAAGTATTACAACCTCCAGGGCATCCCCGTGGAGCATCCCGTAAAGGGCGTTTACATCAAAAATGGAAAGAAAGTGGTGCTAAGCCCTTAAAATCTTTAAAGTCCTTAAAATCTTTAAGGTCCTTAAAGTCCTTAGAGACCTTAAAGACCTTAAAGTTGGCATTTTTTCCTTTTTTTTGCGAAAAAACAAGGGAAAAATTACTAAATTTGCCCATCAATACCCAAAAACCTCAAAAAAGACATGAAAAAGATTAGCTTGAGTACCGTATGGGTGGTGTGCGCCACCCTCATGGGAGGCCTCGCCGCCACGGCCCAGAACGTGACAGTGGAGTTTGTGACGCCTTCCATCGTGCATGTGGTAAAAGGAAAACCCACCAAGAGCCTTGTGGTGACGGCAAAACCCGAAAAGGTGGCCGTGACGAGTAAAGGAGGTGCCACTTCGAGCGACGTGCTCACTGTGAAAAAGGATGCAAACGGCAACCTCACCTTCCTCACCAGCAAGGGAAAGGTGCTCCTCAGGGAGAAGAGTTGCGACATAGGCAAGGTGAGGCAGACTTTCACCCTCGACAAGGGTGAGGCTGTCTATGGCCTCGGGACAATACAAAACGGGCTCCTCAACCGCCGTGGCGAGCACAAGCGGATGGAGCAGAGCAATTTGGAGGATTTCCAAAACGTGCTGCAGAGCGTAAAAGGGTGGGGGCTGTATTGGGAGAACTACTCGCCCACACAGTTTGATGACGACGAGGGAGGCATGACATTCACCTCCGAGGCAGGAGAGGGCATCGACTACTATTTCATGTATGGTGGTTCGGTGGACGGCGTGGTGGCGCAGATGAGGCACCTCACCGGCGACGTACCCATGTTCCCGCTGTGGACATACGGCTTCTGGCAGTCGAAGGAGCGATACAAAAGTGCTGCTGAGACGGAGAGCGTGGTGGACAAGTACCGCGAACTGCAGGTGCCGCTCGACGGCATCATCCAGGATTGGCAATATTGGGGTTCCAACTATCTTTGGAACGCGATGGACTTCCTTGCAGAGGACTTCAGCAACGGCCGGCGGATGATTGACAACGTCCACCGCAAGCATGCCCATTTCATGATCAGCATCTGGGCAAGTTTCGGGCCTCAAACCAAGCAATTCCGCGAACTCAATGAGAAAGGATTGCTCCTGCCCATCGAGACATGGCCACAAAGCGGCATCTCGCACGTGTGGCCGCCGATGATGGAATACCCCTCTGGGGTGAAGGTGTATGACGCTTTCAGCCCTGTGGCGCGTGACATCTACTGGAAGCACCTCAAGCGCCTCTTCGACTACGGCACCGACGCCTGGTGGATGGACTCCACCGACCCCGATTTCTTCAACCCCAGGGAGAGCGACTACCAGCATCCGGTGACTGGAGGAACGTGGCGATCGTTGCGAAACGCATTCCCACTGGAAACCGTCAAGGGGGTGTATGAGAAGCAGCGGCAAACCTCCCAGGACAAGCGTGTGTTCATCATGACACGAAGCAGCTTCGCGGGACAGCAACACTATGGCTCCAACATGTGGAGCGGAGACGTCGGCTCTTCATGGGACATGCTGCGCAAGCAGGTGCCGGCTGGCTTGAGCTTCTCCGTGACAGGAAATCCCAATTTCAATACCGACATTGGCGGCTTCTTCTGTGGGTCGTACAATACAAAGGGTTCTGGCTCAGCACCACGCAACCCGCAGTTCCAGGAACTATATGTCAGGTGGATGCAGTATGCGCTCTTTTGCCCGGTTTTCAGAAGCCATGGAGCCGATGCGCCAAGAGAGATATGGCAGTTTGGGAAAAAGGGGGAGCCGGTGTATGATGCCATTGAGAAGGCCATACGCCTCAGATACCGTCTGCTGCCATACCTCTATTCCACGGCTTGGCAGGTGACCTCCGACAATGGCAGTTACCTGCGCCCCTTGGTGAGCGACTTCGCTGGCGACAAGCGGGTGTGGGACATGGCAAGTGAGTTCATGTTTGGAAAGCATATCCTTGCGGCACCTATTCTCAATCCGCAGTACACCGGGGAGCAAATTGTCAAGGTGGATGCCATGAGCGGGTGGAACAAGCAGGAGGCAAAAGAGGATGCTCACGGAATGATATCCGACTGGAAAGAGGAAAAGACAGCAAAATGCTACTTGCCCAAAGGTGCCGATTGGTATGACTTCTGGACCAACGAGCGCCGCAAAGGCGGAATGGATGTGACGGTGAAGACTTCGCTTGACAGGACACCCATGTTCGTGCGTGCCGGGGCAATCCTCCCTTTGGGTCCGGAGATGCAGTATGTGGGGGAGAAGTCTTGGGACAACCTCGAAGTGAGGGTCTATCCGGGAGCCAACGGTAATTTCCTCCTCTATGAAGACGAGGGCGACAACTACAACTATGAGAAGGGCGTGTATGCCACCATACCCATGCAGTGGGATGACAAGGCTCGCACATTGACCATCGGCGAGCGAAAAGGAGAATACCCTGGCATGCTCAAGCAGAGAAAGTTTACCATCGTCTTGCCCGACGGACAACAGAAGGTGGTGGAATACCAGGGAATGGCGGTGCAATGCAAATTCTAAAGCCATGAGAAGATGCTCTTTCGCACTCTTGCTGGTGCTCGTGGGGCTTGCTGTGCAGGCACAGCCGCGACTGGTGAGGCACGGCGATGACTTGCGTGTGACCATCGACGGACAGCCTATGCTCATCCTCGGCGGTGAACTGAGCAACTCGGCTGCCACATGCACGGCGGACATCGACGAGGTGATGCCGAGAATGGCCGGATTGGGCCTCAACACCGTGCTCGTGCCGGCACAATGGGACCTCACCGAACCTGAGGAAGGACACTTTGATTTCTCTCTAATCGACAGAACCATCGAGAAAGCGAGGGAATGTGGGTTGAAAGTGGTCTTCTTGTGGTTCGGGGCGTGGAAGAACTCCATGAGCTGCTACACACCAGCGTGGTTCAAGACCGATACAAAGCGCTTCCCGCGAGCCATGACTGCCAAAGGGAAGCCTTTGGAAATAGCTTCTGTCTTCTCGGAGAATGTTTTCCAAGCTGACAACCGGGCTTTCGGGCAGTTGATGAAGCACATCGCCGATGTGGACCAGGGAAAAAACACGGTGGTGATGGTGCAGGTGGAGAACGAAATCGGGATGTTGGAGGACGCACGTGACCACTCCCCCGAGGCAGACCGTCTTTTCAACGGCCCCGTGCCGGAGGAACTTGTATCATTCCTCAACAAGCACAAGAAGAGCCTGCACGAAGAGATGCGGCAGCACTTCATTGGAAAAGGTGGAACGTGGAACGAGGTTTTCGGTGGGGGATGTTTCGCCGAAGAGGTGTTCATGGCATACCACTACGCCAAATATGTCAACAGACTGGCTCTTACGTCAAGAAGTATTTACGACATCCCGCTGTATGTCAATGCCGCGATGAACAGTCGGGGACGAAAACCTGGTGAATACCCGTCGGCCGGGCCGCTGGCACACCTCAAGGATGTGTGGCACTGCGCCGCACCAAGCATCGACCTCCTTGCTCCCGACATCTACGACACGGGCTTCAAGGGATGGGCGGCGCAATACGCATTGGACGACAACCCGCTTTTCATACCCGAATCGAGGTGTTGTGCCAACAGTGGCGTGAGGGCCATCTATGCCGTGGGTGAGCATAACGCCGTAGGGTTCTGCCCCTTCGCCATCGACCAGGCACAAGAGAGCGAGACGAGCCATGTGACCAGCAGCTACCAACTGCTCAAGCAGGTGGAGCGACTGAGAGGGAAGGCTGGAAGGAAATTGAAGCAGTGGGGCGTGCTTTTCGACCAGGAAGACCGCGAGCGGGTCATCAATGATGGTGATATCACGCTCACTTGCCGCCATTTCTTCACACTGCCTTGGGACCCAAGGGCCAGCGACGGAACTACTTGGCCGGAGGGAGGGGCCGTCATCCTCAAACTTGGCAAATACGAGTATGTCATCGCTGGAAACGGGGTTGTGGTGACTTTCCAAACCACTAATGAGAAGGAGCAGACCGAAGTGAAAAACTTGGGAGAAGACGGCTTCGCCAACGAGGGAGGAAGCACGGACAACGCCAGTGCACGTTTCAAGGGAAAACGCGCCGGAATACTCCACGTGGACCAGGTGAGCATCGACGACAATGGAAACATGAAATACATCCGACGAGACAACGGCGACCAAGACCACCAAGGAAGACACGCCAGAATCTCCGTGGGAGAATACAAGATACTGCACGTCAAACTTTATGAGTATTGAGGAGGGGACTATTTCGTTAAATCATATAATTGATAGGGAATAGCCCAAAAAGAAAATCGGCAAGCAATTGAAAGTCAATTGCTTGCCGATTTATGAAGTGATCCGTTTGGGGCTCGAACCCAAGACCCCAACATTAAAAGTGTTGTGCTCTACCAGCTGAGCTAACGGATCGACCTTGATTGCTTTTCATCAAAGCGACTGCAAAGGTATTGCTTTTCAGTGAAACCACCAAACATTTTTTGTTTTTTTTGCATTTGACGCAACAACATTTTCGTCGCGGATACCATGTTGCATTGCCGTGGCCAACTTTTATTTCAAAAAACTCTCGATACTTCAGTGTTCTTTTGCCCATGTGAGGCAGCCTGTCCACCCTCTATATGACATGAGCGGTTAACTTGCTTCAAAACATACACCGATTAGGCGTTATTGTATTATTTTTATGCCAAAAGCCACCAAATGACATATTTTAAAAGAAAAAGGTTACTAATGCCATGGTTTTTGTGGTGGGAAATGCCTATTTTTGCAGTTGAAATTTATCATACCATGACATACAAGACATTTTATACATTGGTTTTGGCAATGGCTCTGTGTTGGCCAACCACTTTGTCGGCTCAGGAGCCGAATGCGTGGATGGGTACATGGGCCGCAGCCGCTGAGTTCACAGGAAAGCAAGACATGCCAAAAGAGCCGCTCACCGAGCGTGCACTGCGGGAAATCGTGCAAGTGTCGATAGGGGGTGACTGTCTCCGTCTGCGCCTCTCCAACGAGTTCAGTGAGCAGCCGGTGGAACTCAAGGCTGTGTTCATCGCCGACGCCCTTGACTCTTGCGACATCGCCGTGAAGAGCGCCAAGTACCTCTCTTTCGGAGGAAAGCGCAATGTCACCATTCAGCCGGGGCAGTGCGTATGGAGCGACATCTGCAAATATGCATTGAAGCCGCTGCAGCGATTGGCCGTCACCATCAACTACGGACAGACACCGGAGCACGCCACCTCCCACCGTGGCTCGCGCACCACCTCCTACATCATCAAGGGCGAGGCAAAACCGAAAACCTCCTTCGCACAAGGAGAGAGAGTGGACCACTGGTACAGTATCGCAGCTATCGACGTGCCGGCCGCAGGCAATCGTTGCATGGCCGTGCTTGGCAACTCCATCACTGATGGTAGAGGCTCCACCACCAACTTGCAGAACCGCTGGCCCGACATGATGTCGCAGGCCTTGCAGAAGACGTATGGACAGCAGGTGGGTGTGCTCAACCTCGGCATCGGTGGCAACTGCGTGTTGGCTGGCGGACTGAGCGAGCCGGCACTGAAGCGTTTCGACCGTGACATCCTCGGTCAGAATGGCGTGACAGATGTCATCATCTTCGAAGCCATCAACGACATCGGAGGCAGCAAGGGACGCAGTGAAAAGGTGGCCAACGACCTGATAGAGGCATACAAGCAATTCATCAAGAAAGTGCACGACCGCGGCATGCGGGTCATCCTTTGCACCATCACTCCATACGGGAAGAGTTTCTATGATGACACCTTCTTCAAGGAGGCCGCTCGTCAGACAGTGAACACGTGGATACGCACCAACAAGGAGGCAGACGGCTTCATTGACTTCGACGAGTTGATGCGCGACCCCGAGCATCCCACCCAACTGCGTGAGGACTTGCAGGAAGACTGGCTGCACCCCAACGCCAAGGGCTACAAGGTGATGGGTGAGTATGCTGCCAAATGCATTCATGGTTTGAAATAATCAGTTGCAGACTTTTGGAATCATGCCATTTTAATGCCCTTTAAAAACCTACAACAAATAATATCAAAATACAAAATAATAAAACAACAAAGAACAATGAACAATCAAGAATCCAAAGGCTTTTACAAGCTTTCATGGTTGCAGCGTATCGGATTCGGCTCCGGCGACCTTGCACAGAACCTTATTTTCCAGACGGTGGCAACCTACTTAATGATTTACTTGACCACGGTTTTAAAAATCAATGCTGCCTTTGTCAGCGGACTGATCCTCACGGTTCGCCTCATTGACTGTTTCTGGAGTCCTGTAGTGGGGCGTTTTATTGACAATCGCAATCCCAAGTTAGGCAAGTATCGTACTTATCTTCTTTATGGTGGCATTCCTCTTACTGTGGCTGCCTGTCTGTTGATGCTTCCTCAGGCTGCTACATGGTCCATGCCGATGAAGATGATATATGCTGCTCTCAGTTATACCATCCTGAGCATGATTTATTCAGTGGTGAACATTCCATACGGCTCCATCATGGCCAGTATGACCCGCGACAACGATGAGGTGCTTATTCTTACCTCTACACGTATGGTATGCGCCAATTTGGGTCAGATTATTGTTCAGGCAGGTTTCCCCATAGGACTCGCCATGTGTGTGCATGCTGCCATAGATTGGAATCAGGCTACATTTATGGCTATCGGAACTATTCCTGCTTTCATTATCCTGCCTTCCATGCCGATATTGAAGAAATGGCTGGGCAAAAAGGGGCTGTACTATACGCTTCTCTGCGTTGGCTTGGTTGGATTTGCCATATTGTTTGTCATTGGAAAATTCTTTGATGTTGCTAGTTGTAATACACTTGTTCAGATTGCAAAGGTTATGACGGGAGTAGGACTTCTTGTAGGTTCTCTCATGTGGGCACTCGTTCCTGAAGTCATCACCGAAGCTGAATATCGTACTGGAAACAGACCTGCTGCCACAGTTAACGCACTTGCCGGTGTGGCCTTTAAGGCAGGTTTCTCAATTGCAGGTTGGATTACTCCGTTGGTGATGGGGTGGATTGGTTTCAACTTTGCCAGTGAAGAGTCTGCTTTGGCTACTGATCCCATGGCATGGTTTACAGTTACGTGTGTTTTTGCTATCGTCGGTTTCTTCCTCTTGATGCTTTGTTTCATGGGCAGCAAGGAGAATATCACCACTACCCCGGAAAAACCTGTTTCATTCGGTGAAATGTGGCAGGAGTTCAAGGCGAACAAGTGCCTGCAGCTCGTGCTTAGCATCTTTGTCGTGGTATTTTTGGCCTCATTTATCAGCGCACCTGTTAATGCCTATTATCCTAAGCTGGCCAATTATTCTCAGATTGCTCAAAATGCAATATTGGTGTTCACGACAATCATTCCTTCCATTCTTCTTGTTGTTGTGGGATACCTGATTTACAAGTATCCTCTTACTGATGAGAGACTTGACGAAATTAATAGGGAAATTGAAGCACGTCACAATGGGTAAAATCATCAAAATACTTGCACTCAGCCTGACCATGATGCCACTGGCATCCATGGCTCAAGGGCTGAAGGACGCCGTGGGCAAGTATTGCCTTATCGGTGCAGCCATCAACCAATGGCAGAGCGATGGGCAGGTGCCAGAGGCAGATGCCGTCATCGACCGTCATTTCAATTGCGCCGTGGCGGAGAACTGTATGAAGAGCGAGGTGCTCGCACCCGCCGAGGGAATCTTCGACTTCCGTGTGGCCGACAAGTTTGTCAACTACTGCCAGCAACACCACTTGAAGGTCATCGGCCACTGCTTGGTGTGGCATTCGCAAGCACCCGACTGGATGTTCACCAACGGCTATGCTGCTTCTCCTGCCTCGAAGGAGGTGTTGCGCGACCGTATGGTCAGGCACATCAAGACTGTCGTGGGGCATTACAAGGGTCAGGTGCATGGCTGGGACGTCGTCAACGAGGCCATCGAGGATGACGGCTCCTTCCGCAAGTCGCCGTTCTTCAACCTCATAGGTGAGGAATTCATCGAGATTGCTTTCCGTGCAGCCCATGAGGCCGATCCTGATGCCGAACTCTACTACAACGACTACTCGATGGCCAATCCTGCCAAGCGCGATGCCGTATGCCGGTTGGTGAGGAATCTGAAAGCCAAAGGCTTGCGTATCGATGGCGTAGGTATGCAGAGCCACAATGGCTTGGACTATCCCAATCTGGAGGAGTATGAGAAGTCCATTGACGCCTTCGCAGCCTGTGGCGTGAAGGTGATGGTCACCGAACTCGATATTAATGTTCTTCCCAATCCGCAAGGTTTCGGTGGTGCCAGCGTAGAGCAGAATTTTGAGTTCCAACAGAAATACAACCCTTATGTGAACGGACTGCCTGCCGACAAGGCCAAGGAAGTGGAGAAGCGTTGGCTGGACCTGTTCAAGATTTATTACAAGCACCGTGAGCAAATCAGCCGCATCAACCTATGGGGGATAAGCGACGGTGGCTCCTGGCTCAACGGGTGGCCCATCAAAGGCCGCACTAACTACCCGTTGCTTTTCGACCGCCAATACCAGGCCAAACCTGTGGTCAACGAAATCATCAAACTCTTTAAATAACAACTATCATGGCAAAAGCAAGGTATCTTTTCCCCAAAGATTATATGGCAGACCCCTCTGCCAATGTGTTCAATGGCAGACTCTATGTCTATCCCTCCCATGACTGGGACAGCGGCGAGTGTTTCGACGATGACGGCGGCCATTTCCAGATGCGCGACTATCACGTGCTCTCCATGGACGATGTCATGGAAGGCGAGGTGACCGACCATGGCGTCATCCTCGACGTCGATCAGGTGCCATGGGCTGAAAAGCAGATGTGGGACAACGACGTGGTGGAGAAGGATGGCAAATACTACCTTATCTTCTCTGCAAAGGACTACACCGGTGTGTTCCACCTCGGCGTGGCCGTTGCCGACAAACCCGAAGGGCCGTTCATCCCGCAGCCGGCTCCCATCATCGGTTCCTACAGCATCGACCCTTGCGTTTTCAAGGACGACGATGGCCAAATTTATGTCTATTTCGGTGGCATCTGGGGCGGACAGCTCCAATGGTACCGCGACAACAAACTCAAACCGGCGGCTTCCGTGGGTGAGGAGGGGAAGTTCAACCCCACCATGTTGCCAGAGGGTGACGAGGACCCCATCCCCTCCCGCGTGGCGAAGATGAGCGACGACGTGTTGCAGTTCGCCGAGGCTCCCAAGCCCGTCATCATTCTTGGTGAGGACGGAAAGCCGCTGAAGGCCAGCGACCCGCACCGCTTCTTCGAGGCATCATGGATGCACAAGATGAACGGGAAATATTATTTCTCATACAGCACCGGCGACTCACACCTCCTCTGCTACGCCGTGGGCGACAACCCCTATGGTCCTTTCACATACAAGGGAGTCATTCTTGAACCGGTGGTGGGATGGACCACACACCACAGCATCGTGCAGTACAAGGGGAAATGGTACCTCTTCCATCACGACTGCGTGCCTTCCAACGACACCACCTGGCTCAGAAGCGTCAAGGTGGCACCGCTCGACATCGACGAGGAAGGAAACATCAAAACCCTCAAGGTGGAAGAATAACAATGAAATAAGCGTTTGGTTTCGCCATTATGGTGGCGATGAATTGAAAGGGGGCGATGCCGGAAAGCATCGCCCCCGGCTTTTTGGGGGGACTTTAAGGACTTTAGGGTCTTTAAGGACTTTATGGACTTTAAGGACTTTAAGGACCTTAAGGACTTTATAAAAACTGGAAATCCTTTTATTATTGCTTAATTGAGCAAAATGTTGCACATTTATTCGTTTTTTCATTGAATTATGAGTAACTTTGCCCGATTTATTTTTTGATGTACAAAAAACTACAAGATTTTTTAGATTTTAGATGAACGTTATTACGAAGACAGTATCATTGCCTGATGGGAGAACCATCAGCATTGAGACCGGGAAAGTGGCAAAGCAGGCAGACGGAAGCGTGATGCTCAGAATGGGCAACACCGTATTACTCGCCACTGTTTGTGCCGCAAAAGATGCAGTTCCCGGGACAGATTTCATGCCTTTACAGGTCGATTACCGAGAGTTGTACGCATCGGCCGGAAGATTCCCCGGAGGATTTACAAGGAGGGAAGGAAAACCGGGTGACAACGAAATTCTCACCTCAAGACTCGTGGACAGAGTGCTAAGACCCCTCTTCCCATCCAACTATCACGCAGAGGTTTATGTCAATATCCTCTTGTTCTCCGCCGACGGTGTCGACCAACCTGACGCATTAGCCGGATTTGCAGCTTCCGCTGCTCTGGCTTGCTCAGATATTCCTTTCGAATGCCCCATTTCGGAGGTGCGCGTCGCAAGGATCAACGGCGAATATGTCATCGACCCCACTTTCGAGCAGATGAAGGAAGCCGACATGGACCTCATGGTAGGTGCATCGGCTGAAAACATCATGATGGTGGAGGGTGAGATGAAGGAGGTGAGCGAGCAAGACCTCCTCGGGGCTCTCAAGGCCGCCATGGATGCCATCAAGCCCATGTGTGAACTGCAGGCAGAACTCTCCAAGGAACTGGGCACCGACGTGAAGCGCGAGTACGACCACGAGGTCAACGACGAGGAACTCAGGGAGCAGATGGCAAAGGAACTCTACCAACCCGCATACGACGTGACCAAGCAGGCTTTGGAGAAGCACGCTCGTGCAGAGGCTTTCGAGAAAATCCTCGCTGATTTCAAGGAGAAGTATGCCGCTGAGCATGCTGACTTGGGAGAAGACGAACTGGCTGAGAAGAATGAGATGATGGACCGTTACTATCACGACGTGGAGCGCGACGCCATGAGAAGGTGCATCCTCGACGAAGGTATTCGCCTCGACGGCCGAAAGACCACCGACATTCGACCCATCTGGTGTGAGACAGAGCCACTGCCCATGCCTCACGGAAGTGCCATCTTCACACGTGGCGAGACACAGAGCCTCACCACTTGCACCTTGGGCACCAAACTCGATGAGAAATTGGTGGACGACGTGCTCGACAGAAGCTATATGCGCTTCCTCCTGCACTACAACTTCCCACCGTTCTGCACCGGCGAGGCCAAGGCTCAACGCTCTGTGGGCAGAAGGGAGATTGGACATGGACACCTGGCTTGGCGTGCACTGAAGGACCAAATTCCCGAGGACTTCCCTTACACCGTGCGCATCGTCAGCGAAATTCTTGAGAGCAACGGCTCGTCGTCCATGGCCACTGTCTGTGCTGGTACGCTTGCCATGATGGACGCCGGCGTGCCGATGAAGAAACCCGTCAGTGGCATCGCCATGGGACTCATCAAAAACCCGGGCGAGGACAAGTATGCCGTCCTCAGCGACATCCTCGGTGACGAGGACCACCTCGGCGACATGGACTTCAAGACCACCGGCACCAAGGACGGCCTCACCGCCACTCAGATGGACATCAAGTGTGACGGACTGAGCTTCGACATCCTCGAGAAGGCTCTTATGCAGGCCAAGGCTGGTAGGGAGCACATTCTCGCAAAACTCACCGAGACCATCGCAGAGCCAAGGGCTGAACTCAAGCCCCATGTGCCGCGCATCGTCGCCTTCGAGATTCCGAAGGAGTTCATCGGTGCCGTCATCGGCCCGGGTGGAAAAATCATCCAGCAGATGCAGGAAGACACCGGCGCCACCATCACCATCGACGAGGAAGACGGAGTGGGGAAGGTGCAGGTCAGCGCACCCGACAAGGACAGCATCGACGCTGCTGTGGCAAAAATCAAGGCCATCGTGGCCATACCCGAGGTCGGAGAGGTGTACGAAGGCACCGTGCGCTCCATCATGCCTTACGGATGCTTCGTGGAAATCATGCCCGGAAAGGACGGACTGCTGCACATCTCTGAAATCGAGTGGAAGCGTCTGGAGACCGTGGAGGACGCCGGCATCAAGGAGGGAGACAAAATCAAGGTGAAACTGATGGAAATCGACCCCAAGACCGGCAAGTACAAACTGTCTCACAGGGTGCTCGAACCCAAACCCGAAGGATATGGCGAGCGTCCTGAGCGCCGCCCGCGCCCTGAGCGTCCCGAGCGCCCCGAGCGTGGCAACCGCCAAGGTGGTGGCAACAACCGTCAGGGTGGTGGCAATCGCCAAGCAGGAAACAGACCCGCAGGAAAAGTGCGTCGAAATGATTTCAGGGACCCTCTTGACAGAGAGCCACGCGATTTCAACGACAGCCTCGACCGTGAGGATTTCTAAATAGTGCTCTTCGCGTCAGCGAAGCACCGATATGACAGCATCCCCGCCTCCATTCAGAGGCGGGGATGCTGATTCTCAACGCTTCGATACCAAATGCTCCAATAAGAGGAGGTCTTCGGCGTAAGTCACCTTGATGTTCGTCTTCTCACCATCAACCACATGGATGGGTTCTTCCGGCAGGTAGCGCAGCACCACTCCGCAGTCGTCGGTGGTGGTGAATTGGGGGTCGAGCAAAGCAAGGTCGTAGGCACGACGGATGACATGGCGCTTGAAGCCCTGGGGCGTTTGGGCATTGCGAAGCATGCGGCGTGGAGGAACGTTGATGATGCAGGCACGGTCGTCCACCTCAAGGATGGTGTCGGTGGTGGGGACCGCCACGCCAACAGCGTTATAGGTGTTGAGTGCGTTGATGCAGTCGTTGATGATGCGGTGTGTCACCATTGGGCGCACAGCGTCGTGGAAAAGGAGGTTGTCGTCGTCGTTGGTGTAACGGTCCAAGGCGGCAAGACTTGAATGATAGCGCTCGCGGCCGCCGGAAAGGATGGCGCCCACTTTGCCTGCACCCCTTTGTGCCACCAACTCTTCCACAAGAGGGATGCAGTCGCCACGGCTCACGATGCATATCTCATCAATCAATGGGCATGACTCAAAGACATCGAGTGTATGCTCGAGGATGGTCTTCCCGCACACCTCCAAAAATTGTTTCGGCTTGCCGCCACCTAAGCGGGAGCCGCTGCCACCGGCAAGTAATATTGCTATGTTCATTGCTTTCAAGGTTTGTTAGCCCTCATTCAAGGGCATCAATATGCAAAAGTAGCAAAAAAAAGCCAATCTGCCAAATATCATTCCTCTTATATTATAATAAGGTGGATTTCATATTCTGTTTCACATCCTCTCCTGTGTCACCATTTCCCCTCTTTTTTCTTGTCTATTCTCCTTTTTTCGCCCATTTTCCTCTCCCAACACTTGATTTTGGTCAAGAATCGCGAAAACTTTCGCGTTTTCTTGAATATTTCCGCCGAAAAGTTTGGTGGGTCGGTATGGAATGCCTACCTTTGCATCCGCTTTCGGACGGAAGCCCTCCAACCGACAGCAAATCGTTCTTTGAAAGGATTACA